>JBKHEN010000008.1:0-33902 GCA_046540795.1 Spirochaetaceae bacterium
CTCGCCGGCTGCGGCGCCTCCGGCGGCCCCGCCGGCCGCGGCGCCTCCGCCCGCGACGTCCCCGGCGCCGAAGGCCGCCGAGCCCGGCTCGGAGGCGCGTCGCATGTAGTCGTCGAGCTCTTGCCAGGCCTCGCGCCAGTCGGCGTCCGTCTCCATGCGGCCACGGACGCTCCGCGCGTCGGAGGGTTCCTCCAGAGCCAGGCGAAGCAAGTAGCTGAGTCTATCAAGGATATCCACCTGAGTCCTCCGCAAACGCCGCAGCCGCCCAGCTTTCCCATCCGGCGACTCTGCGGCACTCTACGGTCGCTCCCGGGTGCTGTCAACCAGGTTGCATACCTGGTTCCGTGTCACTATGATCCGGCAGGAAGCAAGCCATGAAAGCGTCCGAGCGCATCGACGAGGAAGTCCTCGAGGTCATGAGAGAGGCCGTCGCCGAGGCCGGGGGAAACGAGGTGCTCTTTGTATGCGACGTGGACGAGGACGCCCGTGTGTGCCGGATCGAGGTAAAGGCCCGCGGGAACCTCGAGAGTGTGCCGGCCCCCGACCTGCATATGAGGCGAGGAAAGGTGGTGGTGCACAATCACCCCGGTGGCCGTCTCGACCCGAGTAGGGCCGACCTCGAGGTAGCTTCCGGACTGGCGGCGGAAGGCATCGGCAGCTTCATCGTGGACAACGAGGCGGAAAACCTCTACGTGGTGGTCGAGCCCTTTCTCGGGGCCGGAACGGAGCCGATTGATGCGGGTGAGCTGACGGAGCTGATCGAGGCCGGCGGCGCGTTGGCACGGCTCCACTCGAGTTTCGAGCCGCGACCGCCGCAGATCGAAATGCTCGAGCACGTGGTGGATGCGCTCAACGAGGGGCGGCTCTGTGTCGCGGAGGCGGGAACCGGCGTGGGCAAGTCCCTCGCCTACCTTCTCCCTGCGTTTCGCTGGGCGGAGCGCAACGAGGAGCGGGTGGCCGTATCCACCGCCACGATCAACCTCCAGCAGCAAATCGTTGACAAGGACATTCCTCTCGTCAGGCGGCTCCTCGATAGTGATATCGAGGCGGTCCTCGTGAAAGGGCGCGGGAACTACCTGTGCCTGAATCGGCTCGAAGAAGCGGTGGAGGAGGATTCGACGCTGTTTTCCGAGCCCTCAAGCGAGCTGGTAGCCATTCGAGACTGGGCGCAAACCTCCGTCGACGGTAGTCGCAGCGATATGCCGTTCTACCCCTCCGACGAGCTCTGGAGCAGGGTGAACTCCGACCCGGACGCGTGCGGAGGAATGCGCTGCCGCAATCGGGAGGGCTGTTTCGTGATGAAAGCACGCCGCCGGGCGGCTCGGGCTCGTGTGCTCGTAGTGAACCATCACCTGCTCTTCTCCGATCTGGCATTGCGTCTGCGTGGTTTGGGGTTCCACAATACCGCCGTCTTGCCGCCGGTTCACCGGCTCGTGTTCGACGAAGCCCACAGCCTCGAGGACAGCGCTACGTCCTACTTCTCGGAGTCGTTCTCCCAACTATCGGTGGCGAAATACGCGAACCGTCTGCTACGCGAGCGGCGGGGACGTCGGACCGGGTTACTGGTGCGCTTGGAGTCTCTCGGTTGCGATCGGACGGCGCTTGCCGACGCAGTCGAGAGCGTCTCTTCCGTTCGGGAGCAGGCCGAAACCTTGAACGGCGTGCTCATTGATGCACTCGGTGGTCGGCAGAGCCTCTGGATTAAGGGGACGCCTCCGGAGGACCTCGATGAGCAGGCCCGCGAAGAGCTGCGAGAGCTGCAGAATCGCGTTATCGGGCTCGGGGAAAAGATCCGTAGGATCCTTTCTTCCCTGCCGGAGGAGTCGCAGGAGGAGCCCGTCGTTTACGACGTGCGGATGACACTTCGGCGGTTGGAGGACATTTCCGCCCTCTGTGAGGGCGTGCGCGACGCGGAGGCTCGACCCGACCGCGTATACTGGATCGAGCGTCGACTGCTGACGGGGGGACGCACCTTGGCCCGCCTGGTGTCCACCCCCGTGGACGTCAGCGACGTCATGCAGGAGGCGGTCTATGAGCCCTACGGGACGGTCATCTTTACCAGCGCAACGCTGTCGGTGAACGGTACCTTCGGTTTCTGGAAGCAGCGTATAGGCCTCGACGCCGCCGACCCGGCACGTCTGGTGGAGACGATACTGCCCTCGCCTTTTGATTTCAAGAACCGCGTTCTGCTCGGCGTTCCCGAGGACGCGCCACTTCCGGACAGCCCGGAATACCAGGCGTTTCTCTCGCGGTTCGTGATCGAGGCGCTTACTCTCTCCGAAGGCCGAGCCCTTGTTCTGTTCACCTCGTATGAGATGCTCACCGCGACGTACGAGGCGGTACGGCCCGCCCTTGTCGAGCTCGGCATCACCTCGTTCCGGCAGGGCCAGGACGAGCGCTCCCGCCTTCTCACCGGCTTCAATAGCGACACCGCAAGTGTGTTATTCGCCACCCAGAGCTTCTGGCAGGGGGTCGATGCGCCGGGAGAAACGCTAACGCTTCTCGTCCTGTGCAAGCTTCCCTTTCGAGTACCGACCCATCCCATACAGCGAGCCCGTATGGAAGCGGTGAAACGTGAGAACGGGAATCCCTTCAGGGATCTCTCGTTGCCCGATGCCGTCACACGGCTGAAGCAGGGATTCGGGAGGCTCATGCGACATCGGACGGATCGTGGCGTGGTATTGCTGACGGACGCGCGGGTGGTGAAGAAGAGCTACGGGCGGGTTTTCTTCAATTCCTTGCCCGAAACGGCGCGGAGCGTAAAGGAGGCGTCGAGGCTGCTGCAAGATGTGGAGGATTTTCTCTACGGTGACGAAGCGCGATAGTGATCAAGCGGTGTGTCCGGCGGGGTACAAAAAAAAGGCAGCCGCGCTCTAACACGGGCTGCCTTTGAAACGATTGTTCCGATTTCGGTCGTTACTACTGTGACCCGGAGACCTTACTCGACCACCGCAATGATATCGTCCATCTTGAGAATGAGATGATCATCGCCGTCGATCTTGACGTTGGTTCCGGCGTACTTGTCGTACATGACCTGCTGACCTTCTTTGACCTTGATGGCGTCCTTGTCATCGCCGACGGCCACCACGCGGCCTTGCTGGGTCTTCTCTTGCGCTGTCTCGGGAATGTAGAGACCACCCTTTGTCTTCTCTTCTTCCTGTTGGATCTTGAGCAGAACACGATCTCCGAGTGGCTTGATCTTCATCTTCTCCTCCTGTGATTTCGCATATCCGTAATGTATCGGAGTTTCCGGTAACGCGGAAAATATAGTATTGAGACCCCGAGCGGTCAAGCGGATTCGCGCCGTGCGACCGCACTTTGCGGGTTCCCGCAGGCGGTGAAAAGAAGCGATAGGAAGGTCATAAGCTCATGCCGCGAAAGATTTTGCTTGACGAACAGTCCATTCGGGGCATATCATAACCATGTAGGACACGCGGAACTGAGAAAAGGAAAGGTTACGTGTCTCCGATGCCCCGGGAAAACGCGGTGTTTGCCCGGGAGTGGGAGGTTTTGCCACAGTATATAGCGGTTTTTTTATGTCTGGGCTATTCTGACCCACTCATAACCGTGAATTTGCCTGCCTGAAATTTCTTCTTCCTATCTACCTTCTATATAGATATTTACCGGACGCCTTTGTTTGAATGGTTGGCACGTGAATTGCTTCCTTCTACGTGTACAGGAGGTCGAAATGCCTGCAACGACGAAGACGAGAAACCAAACCAGCCGGACTATTCAGCAGGGAAGTCGCGACGACGAAAACGTTCTCTCGATGTACCTGAAAGAAATCAATAGGATCCCTCTGCTCACGCGGGAGGAAGAAGATAAATACGCCCGTGCCGCCGCCGCCGGAGAGAAGTCTGCCAAGGACAAGCTGGTGCAGGCCAATCTGCGTTTCGTGGTGAACGTGGCCAAAAAGTACCAGAACCAGGGGCTTCCCCTGTCGGACCTGATCAGTGAGGGCAATATTGGTCTGATGAACGCCATAGAACGATTCGACGTGGACAAGGGCTACCATTTCATATCCTACGCCGTGTGGTGGATTCGCCAGGCCATACTGAAGGCTATTTGCGAGAAGTCGCGCATGATCCGGCTGCCGCTGAATCGGGCGAACGAGCTCGTGCAGATCGAGAAGGTGCGAAAAGAGATCCAAGGCTCCAAGGGTGAAGACGCCGAGATGCGGCAGATCGCCGAGACCTTGAACATGGATCAGGACCACGTGGCGGATCTCATCAACATCTCCCGGGATCTCATCTCCCTCGAGACGCCGGTGTATCAGGAAAAGGACTCTTCGATCCTCGGTGATTTCGTGGAGGACGAGGCGTACAAGCATCCGGAAGTGCAAGTGGAGGAACAGTCGCTCAGGGACGATATCAATCAGGTGCTCGGTACTCTGAGCGAAAAAGAGGCGGAGATCATTCAGTACCGCTTCGGGTTGAACGGCCGCAGCCCACTCTCGTTGAAGGAGATAGGGGATAAGTACAATCTGACGAAGGAGCGGATCCGTCAGATCGAAAAGAAAGCCCTGAAGCGGCTTCAGCATCCGAAACGTAGCCAGCTCCTCGAAAGCTACGTCTCATGACCCACGCGTTCTCCCGGCAATGAGAACGACCGGCGGCGGCCCCCGTGTCGCATTATTGACACGGGGGCCGTCTTCGTCTTAGTCTTGCGCGACAACGAATTATATCAATCAAGAGTTGCGGGGGTAAGTGTCTTTATGGCAGAGAAGTATGTGTACTTTTTCGGCGGAGGTCAGGCGGAAGGCAATGCCGGCATGAAAGAAACGCTCGGTGGTAAAGGTGCCGGCCTTGCGGAGATGACCCGTGCCGGCGTACCGGTTCCACCGGGCTTCACCATTTCTACGGACGTATGTGAATACTACTACGAACACGATGAAACCTACCCCGAGGGACTCGAGGAGACGGTAGAAGGGAATCTCGAGCGCCTGGAATCGATGATGGGCAAGAGGCTCGGCGAGGCCGAGGATCCGCTCCTGGTTTCCGTGCGCTCCGGAGCGGCTATCTCCATGCCGGGGATGATGGACACGGTGCTGAATCTCGGGTTGAACGACCAAGCGGTTCAGGGCCTGGCGCGGAAATCGGGGAACGAGCGTTTTTCCTGGGACTCCTATCGTCGGTTCATCAACATGTTCGGCGACGTGGTGATGGGCGTGAAGCACGAGGAGTTCGAGAAGGTCCTCGAGCGGATGAAAAAGAAGAAGGGGGTCGAGCTTGACACCGGCCTCGACGCAGCGGACCTGAAGAACCTGGTCAAGCAGTACAAGGACGTCTACAAGAAGAATACCGGTGAGGACTTTCCGCAGGATCCGAAGGAACAGCTGTGGAAGACGATCAACGCGGTTTTCGGCTCCTGGAACAACCCTCGCGCCGTCCACTACCGCAAGCTCAATGACATCAAAGGCTTGAAAGGCACCGCGGTAACCGTGATGTCGATGGTCTTCGGAAACTTCGGCGAAGACTCCGGAACCGGTGTCTGCTTTTCCCGTGATCCGTCCACCGGAGAGAAAGTCTTCTACGGCGAGTATCTCATGAACGCGCAGGGTGAGGATGTCGTGGCCGGTATCCGCACTCCGATGGCCATAAAGACCCTCGCCGAGCGAGATCCCAACATATACCAACAGCTCGTCGACGTAAAAGACAAGCTCGAGCGTCATTACAAAGACATGCAGGACATGGAGTTCACCATCGAAAGAGGGACACTCTATCTCCTGCAGACCAGAAGCGGGAAGCGGACCGGTGTTGCGGCCGTGAAGATCGCCGTCGACATGGTCGAGGAAGGATTGATCGACAAGACGGAGGCAATGGACCGCGTCACGCCGGCGCAGCTCGATCAGGTCTTCCATCCGATGATCGATCCCAAGGTTAAAGAGACGGCAAACTCTCTGACCAAGGGACTCAATGCCTCCCCCGGCGCCGCGACCGGTCAGCTCGTATTTACCGCCGATGAGGCCGAACAATGGGTCAAAGACGGCAAGAAAGTACTGCTGGCCCGCAAGGAAACCTCGCCGGAGGATATCGGCGGCATGCACGTCGCCGAAGGCGTTCTCACCTCCACCGGCGGTATGACCAGCCACGCGGCGGTTGTAGCGCGCGGCATGGGCACCCCCTGCGTCGTCGGCGCAAAGGGCGCTTCCATCTCCGGGAAGACGATGACCATCGGGGAGAAGAAGTTCAAACAGGGGGATTTCGTAACCATAGACGGCACCACCGGTGACGTGTACGAAGGCGAGTTGGCCCTCGTGGAGCCGAAGATATCCGGGGAGCTCAGCAAGTTCCTGAGTTGGACGGATGAGATTCGCCACAGCGCCCGGCGCGAGGGTATCGATCAGGTAGGCTTCAACGTGCGCACCAACGCGGACACGCCGGAGGACGCCGAGCGTGCACGTGAGTTCGGGGCCGAAGGTATAGGGTTGTGTCGCACCGAGCACATGTTCTTTGAGGAAGACCGAATCAAGATCTTCCGTCAGATGGTCGTTGCCGAGGACAAGGCGGCAAGAGAGAAGGCGCTCGAGAAGTTGATGCCGCTTCAGAAGGACGACTTCGTCGGAATCTTCAAGGCGATGGACGGGTTGCCGGTCACTATTCGGCTCCTCGATCCGCCGCTGCACGAGTTTGTGCCCACCGATAAGGAGGCCATCAAGGAGCTTGCTGAGAGCGTCAACGTGAGCGTGGCAAAGCTGCGGGCCAAGATCGACTCGATGCATGAGGCAAACCCGATGCTCGGACACCGCGGTACCCGCCTCGGCATTACCTATCCGGAAGTGTACGAGATGCAGGTCGAGGCCATCATGAATGCCGCATGTGAGGTCGCAAAGCAGGGCGTGAAGGTCTATCCGGAGATTATGATCCCCCTTGTCGGTACGGTGGCTGAGCTCGAGGTCATGCGCAGGGACGCCGAGCAGGTTGCGGAGCGCGTGCTCGAAGAGAAGAAGATGACCATCGAGTATCTCATCGGTACGATGATCGAAATACCCCGGGCGGCACTCACGGCCGATGAGGTGGCAAAGCAGGCGGATTTCTTCTCCTTCGGCACGAACGATCTCACGCAGATGACCTTCGGCTATTCCCGAGACGACGTCGGCTCGTTTTTGCCGAAGTATCTCGAAGACGGTATCCTCGAAGAGGACCCCTTTGAGGTGCTCGATCAGGAGGGCGTCGGACAGCTGGTGCAGATGGGCACCGACCGGGGTCGACAAACCAACCCCAAGCTCAAAGTGGGCATCTGCGGTGAGCACGGCGGTGAGCCGAAGTCGGTAGAGTTCTGCTACCGCGTCGGCATGAACTATGTCTCCTGCTCGCCGTTCCGTGTACCCATTGCGCGCCTTGCGGCCGCGAAGGCGGTAGCCCACGAAGACTGAAGCCAAGATGAGGGCCCACCCGGACCCCGCTTGGCACGCGGTCGGGCCTGCGGCCCGGTGTGAATGACTCGACAGACAACAAAGGCCGTTCCGGACGCACAGACGCGACCGGGGCGGCCTTTTTTTGTGGGGACCACGGAAGCGACGGCGCGGCCTGAGAAAGGCCGGAGGAGGGCAGGCAAGAGAGGGCCGGGCGAGAGGAGGGCAGGCAAGGAGAGGCCGGGAAACAAAAAGCCCCGCACCGAAGTGCGGGGCCTGTGCCGCCGAACGGAATCGAACCGTTGACACGGGGATTTTCAGTCCCCTGCTCTACCGACTGAGCTACAGCGGCGTACCGTGTAAGCGGAGCATAGAAGAAAGGCATGCACGTGTCAAGAGAAGGTACTCGAATTCGTGACGTTTACGAGCCGACCGCCGGTCCTCTTGCGGCCCGGCCCGCGGTTTCCCGACGGCGGCTTGCGGGGGTTCCCGGACAGGCCCGGTGTTTTCGGGGGAGGAAGCGTTGCCTTGACGGTGCGTTGTTGCACCGGATATGCTCGACGGCGATGGACGTGAACCGGATGCGCGACGAGTCCTACCGCAAGAGTGCCGGGAAGAAATCGCCGCGCAGGAATACAGAGAATCCCCGGGAAGCGGGGGACGTAGTGGACGGCCTGTTGAAGACCGGCCAAGGGAACGCTCCCGGGGCGGGTGCGGACCGCCGGCAGGGCGCCGGTGGTAGACAGGGAGGCTCTGCAGGGGCTTCCGGCAGTGCTGCGCCCGGTGGTTCGGGTGGAGCGTCCAAGGGCGGTTCAGACGCGGAGGCGGCCGGTTCCGGTGCGCAAAAGGCCGCCCGCTTCCTCATGGTGGTCGGAAAGGATCAGGCGGCGGAGGTGTTGCGCCATCTCGACGAACCGCACGTCGAGGCGGTAACCCGGGAGATTGCCCGTATCGGGACGGTCGGACGCGCGGAAGCCGAAGAGATACTTTCCGAGGTGGGCGCGGCGGCCTCGCAGGCACACGAGCGTCACGGTGGACCGGCGGTGGCGCGGGAGTTCCTGAGCCGCGCCTTCGGCGAGGAGCGGGGGGACGAGGTCTATGCGCGGCTCGGCCTCGAGGAGTCCGAACGGTTCGCCTTTCTTGAGGAGCTCGAGCCCCAGCAAATTGTGCTGCTTTTGAAGGAAGAGTCGGGGCCGGTGGTTGCCGCTGTTCTCTCGACGATCAGGGCGGCAACGGCGGCGCGGGTACTTCGACTGCTGCCGGAGGACACACGTGCGGAGGTTGTGCTCCGGATGGCGCGGATGGACGCGGTGGCCCCCTCGGTGCTCGAGCGCGTCGAAGAGGTGCTCAAGGAGCGCATTCGGCAACAGGGTAAGCTTGTTTCGACGACGGTGGACGGACAGGGAGTTCTCGCGTCAATTTTGCGGCACATGGATGCGTCGGCGGAGCGGGGGCTTCTCGAATCACTCGAGGAGGAGGATCCGGACCTTGCCCGGGCGGTGCGGGACCGGCTGTTTACCATGGAGTCTGTTCTGGGTATCGCCGACCGTGATCTCCAGCCGATCCTCAGTGAGTTTACGGCGCGGGAGATCGCGTGCGTGCTCGTCGGCCGGAGCGAGCGCGTCCGTGCCAAGGTGGTGCGGAACGTGTCGGAGCGGCGGGCCCGCGACGTTTCGGAAGAGTACGTGCACCAGGCGGATATTCCGGATAAGGAAGTGCAGCGTGTCCAACGGCGCTTCCTCGATTACCTTAAGCAGGCGGTCGAGGAAGGTGCTGTTGTTGTCCGAGATTCAGAGGACGAGTATATTTAGGCGATGACTCATATCGCAACGGGACAGAGATCCGGGAGAAGCTCGACGTGTATTCGGTAGGAATGGCATATCTGTTGTGGTTGCCGTCGTTGTTCGGCGTGGCGGGTTTGCACCGCTTCTACATAGGAAAGATCGGCACGGGGATCCTCTATCTTATGACCGGAGGGCTTATGGGCCTCGGGACGCTGTATGACGCGATTACGTTGCCGAACCAGGTGCAGGAAGCGAACTACCGCCTCGGGTATCGTTACGGTGACGCGCAGCGGATATCGGGGAATGATCCCGTTGTGGATATGCTGAATCGCCTTTCCGGCGGTGGACAGGCCCGACCGATGTCGGTGGAGCATGTCATTTTGAAAACGGCAAAGGACCACGGCGGGTATACCACGGCTACGGAAATTGCCCTCGAGGCGAACGTATCCGTGGACGAGGCCAAGGAATATCTAGATCATCTGGTTAGCAAAGGTGTTGCGGAAGTCCGGGTCAAGAAGAACGGAATTCTTGCCTACGTATTCCCGGAATTCCTCGACGAAGGAACGGAAGCCGAATTCGAAGATCTATAAGGATTGGCAAAACGGGATAACAACATGACGGCAGATGAATTGCGCAGGAAATATATCGACTTCTTCGTGGAAAAGGGACATGCTCAGATTTCCGGGAAATCACTGATTCCGGAGAACGACCCTACGGTGTTGTTCACCACGGCCGGGATGCATCCCCTGGTGCCGTATCTCCTCGGAGAACCGCACCCGGCGGGAAACAGGTTGGTGAATTACCAGAAGTGTATTCGCACCGGGGACATTGAGGACGTCGGCGACGAGAGCCATCTGACGTTCTTCGAGATGCTCGGAAACTGGTCGCTCGGGGATTATTTCAAGGAAGAGGCTATCCAAATGAGCTACGAGTTCCTCACCTCGAGCAAGTGGCTGGGAATTCCTCCACAGCGGATTTCCGTTTCGGTATTCGCGGGAGACGAAGAAGTTTCCCGGGACGACGTCTCCGCGCGTGTGTGGCGCTCGGTGGGGATTCCGGAGGAGCGCATCTATTACCTCCCGCGCAGTGACAACTGGTGGGGACCTGCAGGAGCAACCGGTCCCTGCGGTCCGGATAGCGAGATGTTCTACGACACCGGGATAGCCGGAACGCCGGAGAGCCGTCCCGGTGTCAACGACGGCAAGTACATGGAGATCTGGAACGACGTCTTCATGGAATACAACAAGAAGGCCGACGGGACCTACGTGCCCCTGTCGCAGAAGAACGTCGACACGGGTATGGGGATCGAGCGGACGGTGGCTGTGCTGCAGGGAAAAAAGTCCGTGTACGATACCGAGGTGTTTCAACCGATTCTCCGGAATCTCTCGGACATATTCGGCGTGAGTTACGGCTCGAACGAAGAGGTCGACCGCTCGATGCGGATAATCGCCGACCACGTAAAGGCCGCAACCTTCATCCTCGGCGACGAGAACGGGGTGACACCCTCCAACGTTCAGCAGGGGTATATTCTCAGGCGGCTCATCAGGCGGGCCGTGCGGCACGGTCGGAAGCTCCTCGGTCGCGAAGACGTATTCCTGTACCGTCCGGCACGGACGGTCATCGACATGTACCGCCATGCGTACCCCGAGATCGGTGAGAACGCCGACCGGGTGCTGGAAGAGCTCGTCGGGGAGGAGAAGCGGTTTCTCGATACCCTTCAGAAGGGCGAGCATGAGTTCGAAAAAATGCTGCCCAGGCTGCTGCAGGATCCTTCCGGCGTTATTCCGGGCGGCGTCGCCTTTCGCCTCTACGATACCTTCGGATTCCCGATCGAGATCACCGAGGAGCTCGCCTCGGAGCATGGGCTCACCGTCGATCGGGACGGATTCGACCATGCGTTCCGCGAGCACCAGGAACGCTCCAAGATGGACACCAAACAGAGCTTCAAGGGCGGCCTCGCGGACGACTCGGAACAGACGACAAAGTTACACACCGCGACGCATCTCCTTCATCAGGCGCTTCGACGGGTGCTCGGCGACCACGTGGCACAGAAGGGCAGTAACATTACGCCGGACCGGCTCCGCTTCGATTTCTCGCACCCTGAGAAATTGACACAGGAGCAGATCCAGGAGATCGAGCGTATCGTGAATGAAAAGATCCGTGAGGACTTGCCGGTTACCTACGATACGATGACCATCGAGGAAGCTCGTAAGAATGGGGCGGTGGCGCTCTTTGGCGAGAAGTATGACGAAGTGGTCAAGGTCTACAGCATCGGTGACTTCTCTAAGGAGGTCTGTGGCGGCCCTCACGTGCACAGGACCGGAGAGCTCGGTAGCTTCCGCGTCACCAAAGAGCAGTCTTCATCCCAGGGAGTTCGCCGGATCAGGGCCGTCGTCGGAAACGGCGGTAACGGCCCGGGGAGCTCCGGAAACGGCGGGAACTAAGGCAAGAGCGGCTGAAAGATCAGCGGGGCGGGACCGCACGGTCCCCGCGTCGGAAGCGTCATCGGCCGCCGCCACGTGCGCCGCAGGCGGCGTGACCGTGGAGGGAGCGTGGGCTCTCTTCACCGAGCTGACCGCATCCGGCGCCGATGCTTCCTCCCCGGGGGAAGCGCCCGGTGACCGTCCATCCCCCGTCGATCAACCGACGTGCGTAGATATCGACGGCCTCATTCGACGGCGCCGCGTAGGGCAGACCGGGAACAGGGTTGTAGGGGATCAGGTTGATGTCTATCCGGTCCTGCCGGGGCAGCCGTTCTAGAAATTTGCACAGGAGCTCGGCCTGCTCATCGCCGTCGGTAACGTCGGCGATGAGAGGCATTTCGAGGGTCAAAGGGCGGCGTGTTTCTTCCAGATAGCGAGCTAAGGCCTCCGAGAGCGCACCGAATGCTACGAGGGGCCGTAGCGGTGTCGGTGTGCCGGCCGGCGCCGCGGGCCTATCGGCCCCGGGGGATGCGGTGGCCCCGCCTGATGGGGATGCGGCGGCCCCGCCTGATGCGGCCCGTGTGGCGCCGGGCATGAGCCGGGCCCGCAGTAGGGGATCCGCGGTGACAAGGGAGACGGCAAGCCGCGGCCGGGAGTCGGGGTACTCCGGCAGAAACTCGTGGGCGCGGAGGCGATCGATTCCCTCGGGGATGCCACAAGTAGAGATGGTGAGACGCTTGAACGGAATCGCCGGTCCAAGAGGATGCGCGAGCACCGCCGCCGCGGTGAACACCTGTTTCACATTCTGCAGGGGCTCGCCCATTCCCATGAAGACGACGTTGCCTATGGGTCCGAAGCGGTCGCCGGCGCAGTAGTATTGGGCCAGAATCTCATCGGCGCCGAGGCCGCGTAACAGGCCGAGATCGGCGGTACGGCAAAAGACGCACCCCATCGCGCAGCCGGCCTGACTCGACACGCAGAGGGTGCGCCGTCCCCGGTCATCGAGCACGACGCTTTCCACCGTGGCGCCGTCTGCGAGGCGGAGTCTGAGCTTGACGGTCCCGTCGGCCGCGCGGTATGTCCGCTCGACCTGCGGCCATGGTCGCCCGAGCAGATGGGCGTGCTCGGCAAGAAACCGGGCGAACTCGGAGCGCTGTGTTGTGGTGAGACGTCCGTGAGCCGCCCGAAACAACACACGAGCATGCGTGGGTCCCGGGATACCGGGCAGCTGCTCGATTCGGTGCGGGGGAAGTGCGACTGCGGTCCGGCTCACTTCCGATCTCCCCGCAGGCGTTGCAGCATCCGGACCACGGGCGTGTCGCCTTTGCCGCTGCGGGGATAGCTCTCCAAAAGGGAGAGGGCTTCGGCCCGGCGCCCGAGCTTCAGGTAGCACTCCGCAAGGGTCGTCCACACCCGAGGGTTCTTAGCGGCGGACCGGAGGACGGATTCGAGTGACTGCGCGGCTTTCTCGTAGTGTCCTTCGTCCATGCTCAGGAGCGCGAGTCCAAGCACCGCGTAGAGGTCGAACTCCACGTCGAGGGCCTTGCGATAATAGGCTTCCGCCCGCTGGGGCTGTCCGAGGGCGCGATAGGCGTCCGCGGCCCGGGTCAGAACAAGCTTGTTCTGCGGATCCCGGCTGAGGATGCGGTCCCAGTAGGACAGCGCCGAAGCGTGATCGCCCAGTCCCCGCGAGCAGTCCGCGAGTCCGAAGAGGGCATAGAAGTTGTCCGGGTCACGCTTAAGGGTGTGGGAGAAGTAATCCACGGCGGTAGAGAACTTCCCCAGCTTGCGATAGCAGTTTCCGATGGAGGTCAGCACACGAATGTCGACCGCGCCGCCTTTGATATCGACCATTCGGTGCCAGTACTCGAGCGCCCGCTCGTAATCCTTGAAGTCATAGTACAGATGGCCGAGCCCGATAAGGGCATACGCATTATCTTCCTCGAGGGTGAGGACCCGGTCGTAGAGCTGTTTGGAGCGGTTGAAGTTTCTCACCTTCCGATGTGCGTCGGCCACACGGGTGAGAACAGTGACGTTTTCATCGTCGTGGTGAAGGTATTTCTCCCACACCGTAATTGCCTGACGGTAGCGACGCATACTCTTATAGCAATCTGCGAGGCCGAAGAGGGCGTAATTGTTATCCGGGTGATGCTCCAGACAGCGTTTGTAGTGGTCCACCGCATGCTTGCAGTCCCCCTGTTTCCGCGCGGCGTCCCCCAGGCCGACCAGAGCATAGTGGTTCCAAGCATCGTAGTCGAGGATCTCGTGAAAGCACCGTTCCGCCTCCGAAGTTCGTCCTTCGCGGAGAAGCCGGTAGCCTTGTTGAGACAGGCGAGTTATATGTGCGCGCGTGCCCTGCTGCTCGGGCTCGGAGCCCTCGTAGGGGTATTGTTCTTCCGGATTCATTCTTCCTGTGACTCGTGTAGCCAGTGGCGAATGACCCCGGCCATCTTCTCTATCATGGCTTCGGAGCGGGCGGAATCGCCGGCCTGCCAGTACATCCGAAACGCCTCCAACGGCTTCTTGTGCTTCCTGTAGTACTCCCCGAGACGGATGAGACCGTCGGAGTAGCGCACCGTGAGAAAGATGCGCTGGGCCTCCGCAAGCTTCCCCTGATTGTATAGCTCGTTCCCTTTGCGAATGAGGGCGCTGCGCTTGGACGCGCTGAGCTCGGGAAGCTCCTCCTGGTTTACCTTGATAAAGCCCGGGGCCGGGGAAATCTTCGAGTTGACGTTTGCCATCGGTCAATCCGTAATTATACGACCTGTGTTCTACAGAATCAAATGATCCCTTTGGTGGACATAGCGCTCGCGTTGCTCTGCAAGCTGAATGCCTCCCCGAGAGCCCGACCGAACGCCTTGAACAGAGCCTCTACCATATGATGGCTGTTATCCCCGTAGCGGCACCATAGATGGACATTACAACGCGAGCGCGTCGCAAAGCCCCGAAAGAACTCTCCGAACAAGGCCAACTGGAAACTCCCGGCGTAAGCCTGGGGATACTCAGCCCGATAGACCAGGTACGGACGACCGCCCGCGTCAACCACGGCCTCGGAGAGCGCGTCGTCCATGGGAACCACTGCGTGACCGAAACGCGCGAGCTGCTCGGATCGGGAAAGTAGCTCCGAGAAACAATCGCCGAGGACGAGGCCCACGTCCTCGGTGAGATGATGCGGGTCGACCTGTATATCCCCTTCCGCCGAAACGTCCAGTCGAAAGCCGCCGTGAAAAGACATGGCGTGAAGCATGTGGTCGAAAAAGGGCAATCCCGTGTGGATCGTGATGTCCTCACGCGTGTCGAGCGTCACCGAAGCCTGCACCTGCGTTTCGGCCGTCTCCCGCCGTACCTCCGCCTTACGTGAGTCCATGCGCTGCTCCTTTGCTGTTCTTCGGCCCGGCGCTTCGGAGTCTTTCGACGAGCCGATCCACCTTTCGATAGTGGAACTTATAGTACGCCGGGTTCGCAATGAGGTGTACGCCGATATGCTCGAGCTCCTCGTAGACGACCAGATCGTTCGCCTTCAGCGTGGAGCCCGTCTCCACGAGATCGACGATATACGGAGCGAGGCCCAGCACCGGTGCCAGTTCCACGGATCCGTTGAGCTTGATCACCTCTACGGGTATGCCCCGGCCGTGAAAATACTCCCGGGCGTATCGAGTGAACTTCGTCGCCACCGTCATGTGGCCCCGATGTTCCTGCGGGCTGTGGTCACGCCGTCCCGCGAGGCACATGGTCGTCTCGCCGAAGTCGAACTCATGGAGTCGATAGAACGAGGCGCCGGATTCATATATGACATCCGCCCCGCAGACCCCGAGCCCCGCAATCCCGTGATTGACATAGACGGGAAGGTCACTGTTCTTTACCAGGATGATCCGCAGGAGACCATCCTTGTCGTGGGCGACAAGCTTGCGCTTCTCCACCGTGAACCGTATACCGCAGCGAGAGAAGTACTCCTGCGTCTGCTCGAGGAGTCGGCCCTTCGGCAATGCGAGGGTGAGCGGCGCCTCGGTGGTTGCTCCGGTCATAGTATAGCCGTTCTCCCTTCTCTGCGTAACGTGCGGGCTGAGCGAACACGCTCGGTGAAGCTCCGCCCCGGTGCTTGCTCCGCCTGCGGGGGATCGGAGAGCTCGCTATTGAGCTCGAGCTGATCTCGGATCTTTCGCAGCATCATGGAAAAGCCTACCGACGGTGCATCGAGCCCGAAAACCGAGAGAAGACCGTCGTACCGGCCGCCTGCCGCCACCGCGCTGTCCAGGCCGTCGAGATATACCTCGAATGCGACGCCGGTGTGGTAGGGCTGGTTTCCGACTTCCGAGAAGTCGAGGCGGAGCCGGGAGGTCGCATCGAGTTCATCGAGGAGATCGTACAGCCTGCGCACCTCCGTTATCGCCGAGCGCTCTCCCGGGTTGAGGTGGGGGGCAACCGACTCCAGGAGGGCGTCGAGCTCTTTCGGTGTGCCTATGAACCGGTACAGGCTCGAAAGGGCCCGGATTTCTTCGGGTGATCTTCCGGCATCACCGAGGGCATCTTCGAGGGTATGCCATTCCCGCAGACGAACGGCCCGGGCGGCCTCCCGGCGTTCCCCCTCCGCGACCGAGGCTGGGGGGAGGCTTGCGTCGAGCAATGAGCGGCATCCCAGGTGGAGGAAATACCGGGTAATCCCGATGTCCGCGAGGACTTCCTGCAATAGGAGAACGACCTCCGCATCGGCCTCGGTGCCCGGTTTTCCGATCAGTTCGGCACCGGTTTGAAAGAACTCGTTCTTTGAGATGTCCTCGGGGTCCTCGTGGCGAAGGATGGTGTCCGCGTAGAACACCCGCGTCGGCAGATCCTCCGCGCGCAGAATGAGGCCCATCTGTTTTGCAAGAAACAAGGTGATGTCGGATCGAAGCATCAAGAGGTCACCCTCTCGGTCGATCAAACGATAGATACGCTTGGCGTCCTCGTCACGCAGCAGAGGCGTATAGACGTCGTAGAAATCGAACGAGGGTGTCTGGACCGGCAGGTAGCCCCAACGGAGGAATATCCGTTCTATGGTTTGAGCGAGCCGCCGGTGGCGGTAGGCCTCTTCGAGGTAGAACCCTTCCGTTCCTTGGGGAACCTGGAGTGCTCGTCTGAACTGTGCGGTCAACGTACGCTCCTGTGCACTATCGGCATTTTACGATAGCAGAGAGACCCTCTGTTTGGGAACTACCCGTTGACAGCGTCCTGCACAGGGTTTAAGATAAATCATGCAAGCGCATGCATAATGTTTTTCATCGTCTAATCCGGCGGTAGTCGGATACGTTGAACAATAAATTACTATAGAGGAAAGAGATAGCAGTGCATTCAGAAGGCGCGGTGTTTCGACCTTACGTTAGGGCGGAAAAGGTACAAGCGCTTGCATGAAGATTGAAGGGACGGGCGGCGCTACAGGCTCGGCCGCTTCGAAGGTGAAGCCATGCACGAGCGGATCACAATGAAAGACCTCGCACGAATGGCCGGCACGAGCCTGTCGACGGTCTCTCGCAGCCTGAACGACAATCCCGCCATATCACCCGCCACACGTGAACGGATCAAGGAGCTCGCCCGCCGGTACGGTTTCGATTTCAATATGAGCGCCAAGAGTCTGGCGACCAAGCGCAGCGGTACCGTCGGTCTCATTTTCCCGGAGTCCCTCGATAGCCCGGACAACTTCTACTTCGCCGGGATGCTCATGCGTAACGTGCGCGGTGTCCTCGACGAGGCGTCCCTCGATGTTCTGTTCTCCTTCAATCTGAACGCTCACACCGGGGAGAGCAACATTCGCCGGATTCTACGACAGGGCAAAGTAGACGGGCTTCTGCTCATTCAGCCGCATTTCGAGCCGGGCGATCTGGAGGCCGTACAAGCATCGGGCCTTCCCTATGTTCTCCTGCATTTCCTCCCCCCGGGGCTGCAGCTGGAGGGTGTCAATTTCGTATACGTGAATCACGTTCTCGGGGGACGGCTTGCGACCGAGCATCTGCTCGACTCGGGTTGCAGGCGCATTCTCTGCATTACCGAACGTGAGCGTCAGTTCCAGGAGCGAACCGAGGGCTATAGACAGGCACACCGTGATCGCAGGCTCCCCGTTTACGAGCATCTCATCTACTCCTGCGATGCAACCTTCGAGAGCGGCTACCGCACGGTGTACGAAAACGCGGAGAGCTTCTCAGGCGGCTTTCGGAACGGGATAGACGCCGTCTTCGCGCAGGCCGATATAACGGCCTTAGGTGTAATGGCCGCTCTGCGCGATGTGGGAGTACGGGTTCCGGAGGACGTGTTGCTGGTGGGCTACGACGACATTCGCATGGCGGAACTGACGTATCCCGGGCTTACCACCGTGCACCAGCCGCAGGAAGAGCTCGTGCGAAGCGCCTGTAGACGGCTCATCGATATGGTGGCAGGGGCGCCGCTGCTTCCACCGGAACAGCATGTGCTCGATCCGTGGCTCGTTATTCGGGATACGGCGGGGCGGAGGTGACCCGTAGAATCGCCGGCACCGGGGGTGTCGGTGGAATATAGGTTAATACCAAGGAGGTTTCGTATGAAACAGCGAACGCTTGCAGTGCTCGTCGCGACGGCACTGGTGTTGGTCGGATGCTCACAAGCGGCGGAAGAGCAGGGAGCCGAGGAGGGGAGCGACGGGCAGGAACCCCGCGCTTCGTACACGGACAATCCGTGGACCGACGGGGAGGACCTCTCCGGGACCGAAGTCTCCATTTTCGGTGCCTTCGTCGAACCGGGCTCGGACCTGTTCCGTGACAGCATGGACCGTTTCGAGGAGGAGACCGGCATCGAGGTGGAATACGAGGGCTCGGGAGATTTCGAATCTCTGATCAGTGTACGGGTCGAAGGCGGGGACGCGCCGGACATTGCCGCCTTCCCGCAACCCGGGCTCCTCATGGACATGGTCCGCCGCGGCCATATTCAGGACCTCAACGAGTGGTTCGACCGTGAGTTTCTCGAAGAACACTATGATGAGAGCTGGCTCGACGTTGCCACCATGGACGACATCATGGCCGGGGTATGGTACAGGGCGAACGTGAAGAGCCTGGTATGGTATCCGGAGCCCGAGTTCAGCGAAGCCGGCTACGAGGTTCCGGAGACCTGGGACGAGATGATGGAGCTAACACGAGAAATCGCCGCCGACGGTGAGACGCCCTGGTCCATCGGCATCGAAAGCTCCGGTGCGACCGGCTGGGTCGCCACGGACTGGATGGAGGACATCATGCTGCGCACGGTCCCCCCGGAGAAATACGATCAGTGGGTCGAGGGTGAGCTCCCCTTCGCCTCGGACGAAGTACGCCGTGCCGCCGAGATCATGGGGGACATCTGGTTCAATGAGGACTTCGTGCTCGGGGGTACGCAGTCGATATTGACGGTTCCCTTCGGTGATGCCGTGGATCCCCTCTTTTCGGATCCCCCAAAGGCGTGGCTCCACAGACAGGCAAGCTTCATTACCGACTTTTTCCCCGATGATGCCGAGGTCGGTGAAGACGTCGACTTCTTCTATCTCCCTCCAATCGACGAAGAGCAGGGCAAGCCGGTGCTCGGGGCGGGAGACATCATGGCCGCGTTCGAGGATCGGCCGGAAGTCCGCGCTGTCATGCGCTATCTCGCTACCGGCGACTCGGTGCGTGAGTGGGTGGAATCCGGCGGTGTCGTCGCTCCGCATCTGGACGCCAAGCTCGACTGGTATACCTCGGAAACGAACCGCCGATACGCCGAAATCCTCAGGGACGCCGATACCTTCCGGTTCGACGGTTCCGACATGATGCCCGGAGAAGTGGGTACCGGCGCATTCTGGGCGCAAATGTCCAACTGGGTTTCCGGGGACGACCTGGATACGATCCTGGAAAAAATCGACGAGGCCTGGCCGGAGGAGGAGGACGAGTAGACCGGCAGGCTATGCGGTCCGCGTGGTTGTCCGCATGGATCAGACGGGCTCGTACATCCGCACGATCGACCGCCCGTAGGCGCGCTCGTCGACGAGCTGCAGACCCGCCGGATCGGAGCCCGGGTCATCTTCCCGGGGAAAGTGGATGAGCAGGCGCCCGCCGGCCGATAGGAGGTGGGCGCCTGCAATCCCCTCGAGGAGCCGTCTCTTGGCGGCATAGCGGAACGGCGGGTCCGTGAATATGAGATCGAAGAGCGGCGGCTGTGGCATGGACGTTTTGCCGCCGCTTTCCACCCCTGCGCCTGCCGCCGCCCCTCCTCCCGCGGCACGCCGAACGTAGCGTTCCGCCTTTGCGATGACCAGCTTCCAGCGCTCCGGATCGATGTAGGAGAGATTCTTTCGAATGACCTCCGCCTTGCCCCGGTCGGCCTCTACCAAAACGGCGTAACGCGCGCCCCGGGACAGAGCTTCCAAGGCCATGGAGCCGGAGCCGCTGAACAGGTCGAGGACGTTGAGTCCGGAGAAACTCCCCAGGGCGGCCTCCAATGCGCCGAAGAGAGACTCCCGCATCCGGTCCATAGCCGGCCGTATCTCGCCGCGGGGCACGGCGATACGGCGGCCCGTGTGCTCACCGCCGGTGACCCGCATGCCTATCGCTCCATCTCCCGGGCGGCGAGCTCCACGGCCCGCGCAAGAAGCCGGTGGGCGTCGGCCCGAAGTGACGGGTCGTGCTCGAGCATCTCGAAGGCTTCCGAGCGCGCCCGGTTCATGAGGTCCATGTCCCGGGCAAGCTCCGCGACGCGGAAACGGACGTACCCCGATTGTCTCGTGCCGGTGAGCTCGCCGGGACCGCGGATCTTGAGATCCTCCTCGGCGATGGTGAACCCGTCGGAGTGCTCGTGAAGCACCCGCAGCCGTTGCTTCGCCTCCTCCGTGAGATGATCGTCATAGACGAAAAACGCGTAAGACTGAGCCTTTCCGCGACCCACGCGTCCACGCAACTGATGCAGTGCCGCAAGGCCGAACCGCTCGGCGTGCTCCACCACCAGGCATGTCGCGTTGGCCACGTCGACGCCCACCTCCACCACGCTGGTGGCAACGAGAACGTCCACCTCGTCGCGGGTGAAACGAGCCATTCGTTCGGCCTTTTGGTCCTCGGGAATGCGGGAATGAATAAGGGCCACCTCGAACTCCGGAAACACCTCCCGGTCGAGGCGTTCGTACATGCTTTCCGCGTCTCGCAGAGACAGCTTCTCCGACTCCTGCACCAGGGGATACACGAAGTACGCCTGCCTCCCGTCGGCAAGCTCCCGACGAACCCGCTCGTACACCTTGCGCTCGTTCTCCTGGCGGGCGAGATGGGTGCGGACCGGCTTTCTGCCCGGAGGCATGGTTCGGATCACGGATGTATCCATGTCTCCGAATACCGTCAGGGCCAGGGTTCGGGGAATGGGGGTTGCCGTCATCAACAAGACGTCGGGGCGTTTGCCCTTGCCGATGAGAAGCTCGCGCTGACGCACGCCGAATCGGTGCTGCTCGTCGATAATCACCAATCGGAGATCCCGGAACGCGACCTCCTCGGTGAACACCGCATGAGTGCCCACTATGATATCCACGTCCCCCGCAGCAACGGCCTCCAACAACGGCGTACGCGCGCCGGACTTCACGGTTCCCGAGAGAAAGGCAATGCGCACGCCGAGGGGCTCGAGAAAACGTGCGGCGTTCTCCGCGTGCTGGCGCGCGAGAAGCTCCGTGGGCGCCACAAAGGCGGTCTGATAGCCGAGCTCGACGTAGGGCAGCGCCGCCAGGAACGCCACGAGGGTCTTACCGGAGCCGACATCTCCCTGCAACAGCCGGGCCATGGGGCGGGCTTCTCCGAGGTCCTGGAGAATCTCTTCGAGGACCTGCTTCTGATCCGGCGTGAGGGAAAAGGGGAGGGCGCGAAGTAGACGATTCTGCAGATCTCGCGGCAGCGCCTTCGGGGGGCGTCCCTCGGCATTGCGCTCGACTACCCGTCGGGCCACGACGCTCTGGTAGACAAACAGCTCATCGAACGCCAGGCTGCGGCGCGCTTCCTCGGCCTCCTCGAGGGTGTCGGGTTCGTGGAGCGCCGCAAGGGCACGGGACTTCGTCATCAGGCCGGCACGACGTCGCAGCCCGTGGGGTACTTCGTCTTCCACGTGCCGGGCCTCCGCAAGGGCCGACCGGACGATCTTGCGCATGGCGGGCTGGGAGAGGCCTTCCGTCAAACCGTACACCGGGAGAATGCCGCCAAAGGCGCGGGGCCGCGGACTATACTGCTCAAACTCGAAACTCGAAGCCTGCAACTCACCGAAGCGATAGCTGAACCGGCCGGTGAGAAAGATCCGTGTGCCGGGGGGGAGCTTGCGGGCAAGGAAGTTGCGCCCGAAGCAGACGAGGGCGCCGGCGTGTGATTCGTCGCGCACGTAGACCTTCAGCGTGCGGCGCTGCGGCGGCCCCACGTAATCATGGGCAATCACCTCGGCAACGGTATTGACGGTTCCGCCTTCGAATGCCGCCGATAAGGGCGCGGGGTCCTTTCGGTTTTCGTAGCTGCGAGGGACGTGCAGGAGCACATCCCGGACGGTGTTGATCTCGAGTCGGGCGAGCGCGGCGGCAACCGCCGGTCCGACGCCCCGCAGCTTTGTGACCGAGCCCGTCAACTCCGAGAGGAGCATCAGAACGGTAGCTGAGCCAAGGCTCCGACGGCGATGCTTAAGAGGAATCGGCCGAGAATGAGCACGACGAGCAGCGTCGCGGCAAACGCCATGAGCGCCTGCGGATAGGTCAGGCTCTCGCTTCGGCCGAACTTCTCCAGAAGCCGGAACGTCAGCGGCTGAAGGAGTCGATCCAGAGTAATCCAGAATCGGCCCGTGCTGTTCACCCCGATCCAGACGGCTACGACGCGGACGGTGGTGATAATAAGGAAGAGGGTTACGAAGAAGAACACCGCCGAGCCCACCGCCGAGAGCGTGAACGCGAGCACCCGTCCGACGGTCACCGTCCCGGCGTACGCAATCTGCGTGGTTATGTTGCTTACGATGGAGAGCGTGATGATGGCCGCTATGGGAGAGAAATCCACGTACCCGACCTGCAGGAAGCGCATGCCGCGAAACAAATTCAAGTACGGGTCTGTAATGCTCGATATGACCTGCATCGCACGTCCGTATGACGCACCCTGTACCCAGGTCATGACTATGCGGACGAAGATAATGAGCATATAGATCGAAATTGCCGTTGAAATGAGACGCATAATGTCCTGAAGCATCTGTTCCTCCGCTTCTGCTATTGTTTCCAGACGTCGATTACGTGATCGAGAGCACGGATGGCTTCGAGGGTCTCGTGTTTGGAGGAAACCGTCAACTGCTGAGAGGCCCGAATAACCGTCTCTCGGCCGTTTCTGCCGAGATGAAGATACACCTCGCTCGGACCGGAGCGTTCGAAGAGGAAGGCGCGAAGCCGGTAGAGCTCCTCCCGTCGATCGATGTCCTCGTCGAGGCGGATGTGCACCTCAGCCGCATCACGCTCCTCGAGCTCCTCGGGAGCTCTCGTTTCCTTGACGACGAACTGTGTGCGCCCTCGACGCTCCTCGAAGGTGCCTACCAGACCCACGATGGCATCTTCGGTAAGTCGTTCCCGGGAGGCGTTATAGGCGTCGTCGAAGAACACGCACTCCACCGTTCCGTTGTAATCCTCGAGCTCCGCAAACGCCATATGTCCCCCACGACGCGTCTGGATCACGCGAACCCCCTTCAAGAGGCCGAGAAGGTTGTAGCTCTTGTCGGGGCTCACGCGGTCGAGGAGGGAGAGATCGACGGCGACGGTTTCGTTCCACCGGTCCCGGTATTCGTCCATCGGGTGCCCTGAGAAGTAGAACCCGAGGTTCTCCCGCTCGAAGCGCAGGCGCTCGGCGTACGGCAGCTCCGGCCGGCGTTCTAAGCGTACGTCGGCGGAGGGCTCGTCTGCCCCTTCGAAGAGGGAGGTCTGTCCGTACTTGCGGTTCTCGTGCTTCCGGGCCGCGTGCTCCATGAAGACGTCGAGATTGGAGAGCAGCGTAGCCCGCGTCTCCCCGAGGCAGTCGAATACGCCCGCCTGGATCATCACTTCAATGACCTTCCGGTTCACCACCTTCGGGTCCACCCGTTCGAGAAACTCGGCAAAGCTCGAAAACGGCCCGTCTTCTTCCCGGCGTTCGAGAATTTCCGTTACCGCCGAGGTGCCGACGTTCTTGATACCGAGCAGGCCGAATACGATCTTGCCGTCGGCAACGCTAAAGTACCGCTCGCTGCGGTTGACGTCCGGAGGCAGTATGTCGATGCCCATGTCCCTGGTCTCTTCCATGTACCAGGCAAAGGTCTTCGTGCTGTTGATCTCGTTGGTGAGGTTCGCCGCCATAAACTCCACGGGATAGTTTGCCTTGAGGTAGGCCGTCTTGTACGCAAGAACGGAGTAGGCGGCGGCGTGGGACTTGTTGAACCCGTATCCGGCGAAGGGCTCGAGGAGCTCGAAGATGCCGGTTGCCTGTTGCGCGGAGAAGCCCTTGGCCACGGCCCCGGCGATGAACTCCTTCTTCATCTTCTCCATCTCCGAGACCTTTTTCTTGCCCATGGCCCGGCGGAGAATATCCGCTTGCCCGAGGGAGAACCCGGCTACCCGCCGAGCGATCTCCATGACCTGCTCCTGGTAGACGATGACGCCGTAGGTCTCCTCCAGGATGGGCTCGAGCTCCGGGAGCGGGTAGGAGATGGCCTCCCGGCCGTGCTTCGAATTGACAAACTGGTCGATGTTTTCCATCGGGCCCGGCCGATAGAGGGCATTCAAGGCAATGAGATCCTCGATCCGCTCGGGTTTGGCCTGCTTGAGAATGTTCTGCATCCCCTGGCTTTCGAACTGGAAGACCGCCGCGCTCTTGCCCTCGCCGAGAAGCCTGAAGGTTGCCGCGTCGTCTTCGGGTATGCCCTCGGTGTCGAATGTCGTTCCACCGCGCCGGATGAGATCCGCGGTGTGCTCGAGAAGCGTTAGTGTCTTCAGCCCGAGGAAATCCATCTTCACCAGGCCGCAGTCCTCGAGGAGTTCCATCGTATACTGGGTGGAAATCGAGCCTGTGCGGGGATCGCGGTACAGCGGCACGTATTCGGTTAGGGGTTTCTGCCCGATTACGATGCCGGCGGCATGGGTAGAGGCGTGGCGGTGCAGTCCTTCGAGCTTGAGGCTGGTGGCGATGAGCTCCTCGTACACGTCGCCGCGCTCGCGGATCTCACGCAACTCCGGCTCGTTTTCCAGCACGTCGGCCAGTTTTACGCTGGGGCCCTCGGGGATCTTCTTTGCAATCTCGTCGGCTTCCGCAAAGGAGAGGTCGAGAACCCGAGCGACGTCCCTGATGACCGCGCGGGCCTTGAGCGTCCCGAAGGTTATAATCTGCCCCACCTTTTCACGGCCGTACTTCTCGTTGACGTATTCTATTACCTCCCCCCGGCGCTCGTAGCAGAAATCGATGTCGAAGTCCGGCATGGAGTTACGGTCGGGATTCAAGAAACGCTCGAAGAGCAGGTTGTACTTGATCGGATCGATATCGGTAATGCGGAGGGCGTATGCCACGAGGGAGCCCGCCCCGGATCCCCGGCCGGGGCCGACGGGAATTCCCCGGCTCCGGGCAAAGGCGATAAAGTCCCAAACGATGAGAAAATACCCGGTGAAGCCCATGGAGGTAATCACCGAGAGCTCGTAGTCGACCCGTTCAGTGAGATCAGGCGTTACCGGGTCGTATCGCGTAGCGAGGCCGTCGTAGGTCAGCTTGCGAAGGTACTCCTCCGGGCCTTCGAACTCCGGGGGAATATCGTAATCGGGAAAGCGCGGGCCGGGAAGGTCGATCTCGACGTTGCATCGCTCGGCAATGCGCACGCTGGCGGCTACCGCTTCCGAAGCCCAGTCGAAGAGCTGACTCATCTCCTCGGGGCGCTTGAGGTAGAACTGGTCCGACGAAAAGCGAAAGCGGGTCGGATCGTCCTTCTTCTTACCCGAGCCGATGCACATGAGGATGTCCTGCGCGTTGGCATCCTCCCTGTTTACGTAGTGGACGTCGTTCGCCGCCACCAGGGGAATCCCGGTCTCGGCGGAAATACGCAGGAGCCCCTCGTTGATGGTTTTCTGCTCGGGCAGTCCGTGATCGAGGAGCTCTAAGTAGAAATTCCCCTCCCCGAAGAGGTGCGCATACCACTCGGCCGCCTGTTTCGCCTCTTCGTAGCGGTTCTTGCGTAGCAGGGTGGGTATCTCTCCCGAGAGGGTGCCACTGAGTGCGATGAGGTCCGTGGCGTACTCCGCAAGAATGTCCTTGTCGATCCGTGGCTTGTAGTAGAACCCCTCAGTATAGGCGAGAGAGCTCAGTATGAGAAGGTTCTTGTAACCCGTGGTGCTCGTTGCCAACAGAACAAGCCGGTACGGGCGGTTCCCGGCGGCGCGGCGCCTACGGGATTCCGGCGCAAGGTAGGCGTCGTAGCCGATGATCGGATTGATCCCTTCGGCCTTACAGACTTTGTAGAATTCCAGCGCTCCGAACATATTCCCGTCGTCGGTAAGCGCCAGGTGTTCCATCTGAAGCTCTCGCGCCCGGGAGACCAGGTTCGGAATGCGCGCTGCGCCCTTGAGGAGACTGTAGTCCGAATGTACGTGTAGATGAGCAAACGAGGCCACAGGGTCCCTCCCTGCCGGAATACTATATCCGAGTTGCAGGGGGCTGTCCACAATAGGGTCAGGCGCTCATGCGGGCGATCAGCTTGCGCGCGGATCCCGCGATCCGCCGTCGTTGCAGGCTCGACAGCTGTCCGCTGCCCTCCGCACCCCAATCGGCCAAAATGGCCTGGAGCCGGCGCATGAAGGTTTGGGCCTCGCGTCGCGGAAGCGGTGCCCGCCGCCCGACGAGATCGGCCTCCAGCTCACGGTCGCGGAAGAGAAGGCGGTCGTGGGCGGAGAAGACCATCCGGAAATCGTCGACGATGCCCGTGTCGGTCTTGGCCAACCCGGCGAACACCACGGGATCACTGTCGCGGATATAGGGACGACCGAAGGCGGTGAAGACCTGTACGTTCCAGCTCTCCGGAGGAATCCGGACTCTCGTGACGATCTCCCCGGTTTCTAAGGTGAGTGCTCCGGACTCGTCACGGAGCCGTCCGGCGGGAATCCACCGAGCGTTCCCGTGGCGGCGCAACTCTACCCGCCCATCGACCGCAAGGAGCAAGGGATAGACGGTAAGCACGTGCTCCGCCACGCAGAGGTTGCCGCCGATGGTCGCGAGGTTCCGCACTCCGAGGGGAACCATCGTGGAGAAGGCGCGAATAAAGCTCACCGGCAGTACATTGCGCCCCACCTCCACGATGCGTGACAGCGAACAGCTTGCCCCCAACTCCACGTAACGGTCGGTGCGCGAGACGCGCTTGAGCTCTTCGACCCACTGCAGGGAGATGATCTCCTGCGGCAGGGCAACGGGGCGGGACTCGATCCCCTTGAGGATGAATGTTCCCCCGGCATAAACCAGGGCATCCGGCTTACGGCGACGCAGCTGCAGAAACTCGCCAAGGTTATCCGGGTAGTATACGTAGACCGGTTTTGCTCTTTTGGACATTTTCCCGTTCCCTTCTATACTGAGCCGCGTTGCGTATGCCGTCTATGAACCGAGAGCCGGCGCTGCAGCGGCACCGGATCGATGCCGTCGCTTGTTGGAGCTCGGTTTCGGTAGGAGTGGCGTTCGAGAGCAGCAACGCATGGGTCGCAAGCACGCATCCCGCCCTGCAGAAGTCGCACGGTTGGAACCCCGCGTCGGCAAAGCCTCGCTCGACGTCGAGATAATCGTCGGTTTGCACGAATCCTTCGATCGTTATGACCTCCGAGCGGTGCGCGCGGAAGGCGGGGATCAAGCACGCCAGGGTGAGCCCCCCCTCGAGAAGCACGGAACAGAGCCCGCACTCTCCCTGCATGCAGCCGGTCCGGCCGCCTTTCAGCCCGAAGTGGTCGCGTATGATATCGATGAGTAGCGTCGACGGGGGCGTCTGTATCGAGACGTCCTCACCGTTGAGGATGAAGCTGCATTTCATTCTTCCTCCAGGTACGAATCAAGGAGTCGCGGTGTCACCGGCAGGCGATCCACATAGTGCCCGGTAGCCTGACTGACGGCGGCGGCATAGGCGGCGGGAACGCAGGCAAAGGGGACCTCCCCGATGCCGCGGGGTGAGCTCTTGGGATCGGCGTGGACGAAGGTTACCGACAGAAAGGGATTCTGCGTTCTGATGTCCGGGGCGTAGCGCTCGTAGTCCCCGCGCCGCACCGCGCCGTCTCGGAAGGTTACCTGCTCGCCGGTAGCCCAACCGAGGGCTTGGAGAGCGCCGCGCTCGGCGGTCTGCAGCGCGGACCGGGGGTCGATGAGGCGACCGGCGAACACGCTCATCCATACTCCCCGCACGCGCACGTCGAGGGTCATCGGGTCCACGTCGACTTCCACTACCGCTGCTCCGTGTGCCTGAGCCACGAACGGCTGACCCCTGAATCGCTCCTCGTCCCATCGCTGTGACCGTGAAAGACGGAACGACCGGGAGATCTCGAACGGCGGTCCCGTGCGCGCGCGCTTCTTGGAGGCGGCGGCACAGCAGGTCTCGACCGCCGCGGTTATGAGCGTGACGTAGCGGGACAGGAATGCCGGTCCGGCGTCCGGGGTGTGGCGTGTTTCCTCCGGCGTGCATGTCACCTGTTTCAGCTCGATGCCAAGAGTTTCCGAGGCGATTCTGCGCCAGTGGACTACCAGGGCGGGGGCGGCAACCATCTCGGGACAGGACAGGCGAACCCCGCCGTCGGCCTCGACGCGTAGACGCACCCGCGAGGGCACAGCCTGCTCACCCCTGCCTATGAACCCGGAACCGGTTGAAGTCGTAGCCAGGCCGATCCCTCTGGACGGCGTCCCCAGCCCGGTGAAGCCGGTGCGGCGTTTCTTTTGCAGCTCGTACGCCGCGTGCTTGCGCTCGAAGTCCGAGCGCTCGACGCAGTTCTCCATGACGCGTTTCAGTATCGACGGCTGCGAAGGGCCCGCGCCGGTAAGCCCGCGCTCGTTGGGCTTGAGCAGGTTGCGATTCTTCCACTCATGAGGGGCAACTTGCGCCAGCTCCGCAATGCGAGCGACGTGCGACTCCAAGGCAAACCGTGCCTGGGAGCTACCCAACCCGGCGAACGCGTTGAGAGGCGGCAAGTTGCTCTGCAGGGCCGTCACCGTCACCGCGACATGCTCCACGCGGTACGATCCCACCGCCGCCTGGGCCGCTCGATCCACCAGCTCCCGGGCGAATAACGGGTAGGCGCCGAGATTGAATACCAGTCGCACCACCAGAGAGCCGAGATTACCCTCTGCATCGAGACCCGCGGTGTAAGAGGCAAACATCGGGGCTCGCTTGGAGGTATGCAGGAAATCCTCCGGTGCGGAGTAGGCGAGCCGTACGTTGCGCTCGGTAAGGTGTGCAGCAAGTGCGGCCCGCGCAGCTACCAGGGACGGTTGCCAGAGCTTTCCGTCGAGATGCTCGCCGATTTCGGTCGGCCGAACGAGAAGCCGTCTCCGTCCACCGAGGACCGCGCGGCAGGCGTGATATACGTGATGCGGCCATGCGGTCGCGGTGTAGACGACGAGGCCGCCGTTCTCCCACGCCGCAAGCGCAGCCAGGGGCTCGTTGTAGAGGTGTTCCTGCGCGCCCGTGCGGTATTCCCCCTGCACGATCTGATACGCCGCGGTGGTACCCCCCTCAGGCTCGCCGACGGTGATCCTACGTTCGGCGGCAAGGTGATCCCGGTCATCCGCGTCCGGCTCGAATACCGGCTCCTCGGGCTCGTAATCGATCTGCACCTCCCCCGCAAGCACCAAGAGGTCTTCTATGTCCGGGCCGACGAGTAGGCCGATAGGTTCGCCGTAATAGACGATTCGGCTTGCCGCAAGAAGCGGTACGGCCGTGCCGGCAACGTCCACTTCGTTCACTGCCGGAATGTCCGCGGCGGTAAAGAAGCGCACCCCCGGCGGAAGCTCCGGTGCCCTGACGGCGGTCGGACTGCCGCGGGCCACGCGAGCTCTCACGGTCACGCAGTGCAGCAGGTCTTCGGCGTCCATGTCGGTGACGTACTGGTGTGGCATGAATCTATCCCGGAACGCGCAGGTGTCTCGTGCCCGTCTTCGTTACGGCGTCTATGACCCGGTCGACCTGCCGGTCGGTCATGCTCGGGTATATGGGCAGGCTCACCACACGCCGATACCGGTGCCATGATACCGGAAAAGACTCCTCGGTGTAACCGTAGAGGCGTCGGTAGTACGGCATGACGTGGAGCGGGATGAAGTGGACGGACGTGCCGATTCCGTAGGCGGCAAGCTCCTCGATGAAGGCGTCCCGGTCGATGGTGAGCTCATCCGGCTCGAGCTCGATGATGAACAGGTGGTAACAGTGCAGCGGATGATCCGGGGGTAGCCGGAGCCAGGGGAACCCGTCGAAGGCTTGCCGGTATCGTGCCGCGATTTCCCGGCGGCGCCTCTGAAGCTCTCGCGCTTTCCGCAACTGAACCCGGCCTATCGCGGCAGTCAGGTCCGGCATGTTGTACTTGTATCCGGCCTCGGTTACCGCGTATGCCCAGGAGGCGCCGACGGCGCTGTAGCGATCCCAGACGTCGCGGTCTATGCCGTGAAGCCGCATGAGCCGCACCCGCTCGGCAAGGTCCGACCGGTCGGTTACAAGCATACCGCCTTCACCGGTGGTGATCGGTTTGGTGGCGTAGAAGGAATACACCGCCGCATCGCCTTCGGTGCCGACCGGAGTACCGTCGGCGGTGAGCAGGGTGTGCGCCGCGTCTGAGACCACCGCCGCCCCGTGTCGAGCGGCGATCTCGAGGATCCGATCCGTCTCGCAGGGCCGGCCGCCGACGTGTACGGGCACGACGGCTCGTACCGAGCGTGCGGAGAGCGCCGTCTCGAGCTTCCGGGGATCGATGTTGTAGCCGTGCTCCTCGATGTCGACGAACAGAGGATGCGCTCCGAGATACCGCACCACCTCCGCGGTGGCTGCAAAGGTGTAGGGGCTCGTTGCGACGAAATCTCCCGGGCCGACCCCCACGGCCTCGAGAGCGAGGTGTAGTCCGGCGGTTGCCGAGCTGACCGCCAGCGCATGCCGGCATCCCATCGCTTCGGCGAACTCCGTCTCGAACGCCCGCGCTTCGGCGGCAGTGGTGAGCCACCCGCTGCGAAGGACCCGCAGTACCGCCTCCTCTTCCTCTGTACCAAGAGACGGGCGGCAGAAGGGTATAGGGTCAGTATTGCGGCTCATATTCCGGTATCTCGAGGCTCGGTACGTAGTGGTTGAGCACGCGGCGCAACTCCCGTCGGTTTCGGTAAAGCGCCCTGTGCCGGGGGTCGAAGAAACACACCGGCTTGAGGCGTTCGAGGAGCTGCGGAAGACCGTGTCCGTTGCGGGAAGTGCGGAGGACCTGCTTGATTCGGGGAAACTTCGTGTCCACCGGCTGCTCGTCCTCTGCGTAGAGCGCTTCCCGTTCCTTTTCTCCCGGACGGAGCCCGATGTAGCGAAACGGGATCTCCGTCTCGGGCTCGTAGCCGTAGAAGCGTATCATCTGCTCGGCGAGCTCCCGAATCAAGATCGGCTCTCCCATGTCCAACAGGTAAAGGGTTCCGCCGGTCCCCACGCCTCCCGCCTTCAGCACCAGCGAGGCGGCTTCGGGGATGGTCATGAAGAAACGGCGGGCCTTCGGGCTGGTTATGGTTATGGGACCACCCTTCGCGATCTGGCTCCGGAACAGGGGGATGATGCTACCTCGAGAGCCGAGGACGTTACCGAAGCGGACGACCATGTAGCGCCGGCTGCCGTTCGGTTGTGCAAGGACCAGGTCCTCCGCGATCCGCTTGGTGGCGCCGTAGATGCTTCTGGGCTCCACGACCTTGTCGGTGGAGACCAGCACGAATCGATCGGTATCGACGCGCCTCGACGCCTCGAGGAGATTCAGGGTGCCGAAGACGTTGTTGGTGACCGCAACGACGGGATTTGCTTCCACCATCGGCACGTGCTTGTACGCCGCGGTGTGAAATATCACGTCCGCCCGCAGACGATCGAGGAGAAAATGCACGAAGTCCGCGTCCTGCATCTCGCCGACGATTGGAACGATGGTCGCCTGCTCGCCGACGCCCTCTTCCTGAAGCAAGCGCAGCTCTCGATCGATCTCGTAGATACTGTTCTCTCCGTGCCCGAAGAGATACAGCCGTTCGGCTCCGCCGTAGAGGAGCTGCCGGGCAAGCTCGCTGCCGATGCTTCCTCCGGCGCCCGTGATGAGCACGCGCTTGCCGCGGAGGTACGCGAGGCTCTCCTTGAGGCCGAGCTTCACCGGGGTGCGGCCGAGAAGATCCTGCGGGTCGATCTCCCGGGTCTGGATGAAGTGCGCGCTGCCGTCCATGATCTGCGAGACGCTCGGAAGGATCCGGATGCGGGAGAAACCCGCCCGCTCGAGAACGCCGTATATGGAGCGGAGCAGCTCGCTCGAGGCGCTGGGGATGGCGATCAGGGCTTCGTCCGCGGGACGTTTCTCAACGAGGGAGGCGGCAGCCTCGATGGGGCCGAGCACCGGCACCCCGTCGATGCTCGTGCCGATCTTCTCACGATCATCATCGAGAAAGGCTACGACTTCGGCGGGAAAGCGCTTCTCACGGATGTCCCGGGCGATGGAAATCCCGGCGAGCCCCGCTCCCACGATGTATATGCGGTTCCTGCGCGCTGCGCTCATATTCTACTGCGTCCGGCCCTATTGTGTTTTTGCAGTCTGCCCGGGCAGACTCTGCAATGCCTCGAATCCGAAATCCACGAGGAAGGACTCATCGTACATGTCGAGCTTCACCTTTGCCCTCCCTTTTCGTTTGTCGACCTTTACGATACGACCTTCAAGCCCTTTCAGGGGCCCTTCGAGCACTTCGATACGTTGGTCCTTTCCATAGGTGATCTTGGACTTTTCCACCACTTCCCCGAAGGAGAGGAAGTGTACCAGTAAACGGCGATCCGCTTCGGAGAGGGGCTGCACGTTGCGATTGCTCTTGAGGAACCGGAAGAACCCGGGCACCCGTCGGAGCTCCCAGTAGTCCTCCGTGCTGAGCTCTTCGGTCTCGACGAAAACGTATCCGGGGAAGATCGGTGCCAGCTCTTCCCGGGTTCTGCCCCGCCGGCGGACGGACAGTTTCCTCCTGGGCCATACGATACGGGGGATTTCCTCACTCACGCGTTGCCCGGCGAGACGTACGAATTTTTGCTCGTTGCGGGTTTCTACCTGGATGACGTAGTATTGCATCGATTATAGCATTCTACGCCGTTTGCACCGGCTTCTCAACCAAAGGCTGCAGGGAGCCGAACTAATGAAAGAGACGGACGCGTACAGGGAAAACAGGGGAACAAAATGCACAGGATATGGATCGTGGCTGTGCTTGCCTTCTGGGCGGGCGCTGTGGCTACGGCGGAGACGATAATGGTTTCCGTTCACGACCAGGCCGATTCGGGCGACGAGGACTACGTGGAGGCCTCTCGCTTTCACCTTTCGGCCGCCGAGGACGGCGTGATGAGCGTGCTCTTCGAGGAGGGGCACATCGTGTTTAATCTCGGAGAATACGGGGTGTTCGACGGCCCGGAGATCGCCCGCCGTTACATGGTGCGGGAGGCGGCCCGGGACGGAGGCGCGCGCTACATCGTGGACATGATGCTCGAGTTCGAACGAATCGAGGGCGATCGGCTCGAGCCGGCGGGCGTGAACTATGAGCTCCGGGAGGTCGACGGCGGCCCGCCTGTGGCGTCCGGTCGGATGACCGGGCCCTTCGGTGAGGACGAAGCCTCCGAGCGGGGAGAACGCTCGGCCGCCCTGGGCCGGCGGGTTGGAGAAGAGCTCCTCTCAGCCTGGTAAGCGGCGGTTCAGAACGGTAGCGCTTCTTCCGAAAAAGAAATGAGGAGTCCTCGGTATGAGACGATACGTTCCGTTTTTGTTCGTCCTGGCGTTTGTCGCGGCCTTGCCGGCATTGGCGCAATCCGGCTGGGAGGGGAATGCCGTCGTGGGAGCGCAGGGCGAGTTTCCGGACGAGGGGCTCTATGCGGCATCCAACAGTTTCCCGCGGAACAGAACGATAGAGGTAGAGAATCTCGATACCGGTGATACCGCGACGGTTGTCGTTTCGAAACGCGTGGAGCAGCCCGGGATATTTCTCGTGCTCTCCGGGGAAGCTGCGCGCGAGCTGGGTCTTGAGCGGGGAGAGAGCGCACGCGTCGCAGCCCGCCCTCAGGCTACCGACCCGGGTAGGCTCAACGGGCGGGCGGAGCAGCCACGCTCCCCTGATCCCGACGTAAACCCCGCGGCCGAGCTCGGCGCCGAACCCG
>JBKHEN010000009.1:0-33750 GCA_046540795.1 Spirochaetaceae bacterium
TAGCCTAGCGGTTTGCCGGGCAGTTGTCGAGATCTCTTCGAGGTTGCATAACCCCGAGCGCTCGTTTATTCTTCCGGACGAGGAGCCGACATGGATGAGAGCTTGCAGCTTGTCACGTTCGAGCTTGCCGGTGAGACCTACGGCATCGACATCATGCAGGTCGAGGGCATCGTTCAGGTCCAAGATATTCGTCCCATTCCCTACGCTCCGGAGTATGTAGAGGGTATCTTCAATCTGAGGGGAGAAATCATCCCCGTCATCAATCTGCATCGGCGATTCAGGCTCCAGACGGTGGAGCTGTCCGAAGAAGACAAATTGCTCTCCGGTATGGTTGTGTTGTCCATTGACCGGATGCATCTGGCCGTGATGATCGACAAAGTGTCTCGGGTGGTGCGGGTGCGGCAAGAGGACATCCAGTCGCCGCCGCAGATGATTTCCGGAATCGGAGCGGAATACATCCAGGGTGTCGTGAATAACGAGGATAGCTACTTGATCATCCTCGACGCTCGACGGCTGTTCAACGTGCGAGAGCTCGAACAACTCGGGCAGATCGGACGATAAGGCTCAATGGCAATTCCCATCTCTCGGCCTTCCATAAAGCGCAAAGACATGGACTCGGTGCTCAGCTGTATGGTTTCGGATACCATCGGGCCGGACCGTATATCTCGACAGCTCGTGGATGCCGTAGGTGGGTACCTCAATCGCTCCGGGGGTGCGGCTCTGCGGGAGTTGCCGCGAGCGCTGCGTTTGGCTCTGTCGGGCCTCGGCCTGCAGAGCGGGGAGCGCGTGGTCGGCTCCGCCCTGCTCCCGGGGTTCTACGAAGACGTGCTTGCCGAAATGGGGCTGGAGTACATCCCCGCCGACGTTTCCGAGACGGCCCCCGTCGTCACCGTGGAGACCGTACAGCAGGCGATAGACCGCGCAGCCGGAGAGCCGCCCGCGGCGCTCATCGTAGACACGGCACTGGGGTTCTGTCCCGACCTCGAGGGACTGGCCGCGCTGGGTATGCCCATGATCGAGGACGTCTCCCAGGGCATCGGGGCGCATACCGGAGACCGCCGGGCGGGGAGCTTCGGTCGCTACACCGTCGTCGGATTGGAGCCTCAGCACGTGATCACCGCCGGGGGCGGGGCCCTGGTCCTGGCTGCCGGTCGCAAGGCGGCCTCGACACTCCGCAGCCGGGCCGAGGCGTTCCGGGCGGAGGTTCTCCTGCCGGATGTGAACAGCGCGTTGGGGCTGACCCAGATCAAGGAGCTCGAACGGTTTATCGAGCGTCGTCGAGAACTCGCCGCGCGCTTTGCCCGGGCTCTCACGGCGGGTGCCCACAAGACACCGGTGCAGTCGGGGGACGGGGAGAACGTGCACTACTCTTTTCCCGTGGTGCTCGAAACGGGGATGAAGGACGTCATCGCCTACGCACGCAAGCACGACGTGGAGGCGGTGTCCGCGTTCGGAGACAGCATCCTTGCCGGGCGGTCCGAGTTGCAGGAGGAGCTTCCGGTCTCACGGGACTATCTGCTGCGGTGCGTGCTTCTCCCCCTGTACCCGCTTCTGAAGAATAGCGAGAGTGAGCGGGTCTCCCGCGTACTGTCGACCTTACCGTGAGTCGAGGTGTCGTCCCGGAGACCGCATACCGTCGCCTGCTTCGAGAACTCGGCATCGCGGGCGGCGAGGACGGCATCGGTTTGCCAAGGTTTACATCGCACCCTGCAAAAAGTATAGTGAAGCGGCGGTGACAATGAAGGTTGAGGTCAAGAAGGTGCTTCTCATCGCCAACGCCGAAAAGGACGACGCGATGGAGGTTACCGGGGATGTGCGCAGCTACCTCGAAAACCAGGGTGTCGAGGTCGTCACGTTTGCGTTTCGCGGCAAACCGGCTCAGCCCGTTCTCGAGGATTATGACCTTGCCATTTCCCTCGGTGGAGACGGCACCGTGCTGTTCTCCAGCCGCATTCTCTCCTCCCATAGCATTCCGATTCTGCCGGTGAATCTCGGGAACTTCGGTTTCATCACGGAGGTGACCCGGGAAGAGTGGGTTGGTGCCTTCGAGTGCTATCGCTCCGGCATGATCGAGGCTCGAGACCGGCTACTCATTAAGGTTCAGGTACACCGGGACGGCTCGCGAATCGGCGAGTTCGTAGGCTTGAATGATACCGTTATCTCCGCCTACGGCATCTCGAAGATCGTAAAGCTGTCGGTATGGATATCCGGGGAGTTTCTCGGCCATTATCGAGCCGACGGAATTATCGTGGCTACTCCGACGGGATCGACGGCGTATTCGGCGGCCGCCGGAGGCCCCATCCTCCATCCGGAGATGCAGGCCATCATTCTAAACCCCATCTGCCCGTTCACATTGTCCCATAGGCCGTTAGTGATGTCGGGGCAGGAAACGGTGGTGATAGAGGTGGAGCCGGAGCAGCGGACCGGGGTGATCATGACGGTCGACGGGCAATCCGATATCCCCCTGGTGCCGGGGGACCGGATCGTCGTTTCCGCTAATGAGGAAGCCGCACGTATTGTGCAATCGAGCAAGCGCACATTCTACGAGGTGCTACGGACCAAGCTCAATTGGTCGGGAGGGCACAGTGCTTGAGGAGATGACCATCCAGAACTATGCGCTCATCGACCGGCTGCACATCGCCTTTAGGGCCGGCATGAATGTGCTCTCCGGGGAAACCGGTGCCGGAAAGTCCATCCTTGCGGGAGCGCTGTCGCTGCTTCACGGTTCCCGCGCGGACACCGATGCCATTCGCACCGGCGCGGACGAGACGATGGTATCCGGCACCTTCGTGGTGGACGGTAACGACGACGCCCTCGAATGGCTCACCGAACACGGTATAGAGGCCGAGGACGGGGCGGTCATCATCCGCAGAACCGTAAAACGCGCCGGGCGGGGGACTATCTACGTGCAATCGGCGCCTGTAACCAGGAAGGACCTCGAAGAGCTCACCGCGTTGATTGTCGATCTGCACGGCCAGCACGAGCATCAGTCCCTCTTGAGCGAGGACAATCACCGCAAACTGCTCGACCGCTATGCCGGCATCGAAGAGGAGGTAGCGGCGTTATCGCGGAAGTTCGCGGAGCTCTCGGAGCTCAAGCGTCGCCGGGAGCGGTTGGTGTCGAGCGAGCAGGAGCGTCTGCGTGAGCTCGATCTGTTGAGCTTTGCGGTGAAGGAGATAGAGGAGGCAAGCCTCACCGAAGGCGAGGAAGAGGAGCTCGAGCAGGAGCGCTCCATTCTCAGTCAGCACGAGAAGCTTGCGGAGAACCTCGATCGTCTTTATGAATCGCTGTCGGAGAGTCGCGGGGGCGCACTCGGTGGGCTGCGGGACGCGCGACACGCCATGGAAAGCGTAAACGCAATTGACGCGGGGCTTTCTCCGCTTGCCAAGCGTCTCGACGACGCGTTTTTCGAGCTCGAGGATATCGCGGAGTCGGTACGAGATTATTCCTCTCGGGTGGAGTTCAGCGCCGAACGTCTCGAGCAGGTGGAGGATCGTATTGCGGCTATTCATCGCCTGGAAAAGAAGTACGGTCCCGACATAGCCGCGGTACTGCGCTACGCGGATGAGGCGCGGCAACAAATCTCCGCCCTGGAGAACTACGAGGGCGACAAGGCGCAGCTGGAGGAAGACATAAGGCGCACCGAGCAGGAGGTCCTGGCCGCCGCTTCGGAAATATCGAAGAAGCGCAAGGCCGCGGCGGAGGATCTTCAAGGCCGTATAGAGGAGATCCTCAAAGCCCTCGGCATGAAAAAGACTCGATTTCACATCCAGGTGGAGCAACGCACCTCCGCCTCCGGTCGGCCGGCTTGTGGGAGCTACGGGATCGATTCGATAGCGTTCAGGTTGTCACCGAATCCCGGTGAGCCGGTCAGAGCGCTCAAGGATATCGCCTCCGGGGGAGAGATCTCCCGGGTCATGCTTGCGATAAAGACGGTCTTGGCGGAGGCCGACCGTATAGCCACCCTCGTCTTCGACGAAATAGACGCCGGTATCGGCGGAGAGGTTGCTGTGGCCGTTGGCGAGTATCTGAAACAGCTGTCCCGGAGCAAACAGGTGCTGTGTATCACTCACCTTGCCTCTATTGCCGTGCGGGCCGATAATCATCTGAAAGTCGAGAAGCTTGTCGAGGGAGAGCGGACGGTGACACGGGTCACCGGCGTGGAAGGAACTGATCGTGTAGAGGAGATCGCGCGGATGCTTGCAGGCGATCGAACCGGCAGAACATCCCGATCTCATGCGGAAGAGCTGCTCGAAAAATACGGAAGCAGGACGGCATAACCATGGCCAAGATATCGGGGGAGGCCAAGAAACGCTACTTCGACAAGGTCAGGGAGTATAAGCAGGAGACGGAGACAATTCTTGCCCGGGAGAAGAACCTCCTCGGGACCATCCGCGGGGACGATTCCTCGTCGCAGTACAAGCGCCTGACGCTGGTGGAGGAGCGCCTGAATCTTGCTTCCTACTTTTTGCTGTTGAACCGACTCTCGGTGGGGCTCCTCGGCGTGAAAAACGAGGCCTTCCTCAACGATGGACGCAAGAGTTGCTATCAGGCCGTGATCTATTTGGAGGAGGTTGTCTCCAACCGTCTCGATGCGCCGTTCTCCGATTATAGCGAGTTCCTCGAAAAGATCGCGGATTTGGACGATGAAAAACGCTACCTGCTCGCACGCAAGCTGGGCTTCACCATTCAGTCCGTGGAGGACGATTTCGGAGATAATAGCAAGTGGAAGTGGTCCTTCGTCGAGCTGGAGGGACGGTACGCTACGGTGGCCAAGAACCTCTTGAACCTCAAAACCCTGATCGCCGGCCTCGATCCCCGGGTGCGGGGCTACCAAGCACGCCTCAATCATTTGAATCTTGCGAAGGAGCTGCTGCAACGCTCCGCGGACCGCTACCGGGAGAAATACGAGCTATCGACGCTCCGGATCGACGACTTCAAGCTGGCCATCGCCTTCCTCGCGGCGCTGCGTCGCCTGCATATCGTGGTCGGTGAATCGGATAACTCCGACAAGGTCAAGAAGAAGATGGACGTCTGGAAGACCAAAATGGAAACCGATGAGCGAAACGCTCGCGCCACGAAGGCCTGACAGTCATGTCGAGACGGCTGCGAACGGTAATCCTGGCGCTCCTCCTCGTGGTGGGCTACGTATTCGCGTTCCCGCGGCCCACCGGCCGGGAGCCGATGCTCGAGCGTCGATGGGTCGTGGACGTCGCGGAGGCCGCGGATGGCGGCTCGGTGAGCCATGGGCCTGACGACGTGCAAGACAGCGGCCTCATCCCCTTCGAGTTAGGCGATCAATTCGGCTACCTAAGCACGGACGGACGCCTTGCGCACCTCGAAACCGTCCGATACGGCCTTACGGCGTCGAAAGAGTACTTTTCGAATTTCTCCGTGATTAACGAAAACATCGTTCTTCAGGGCCCCGACGGCGGTCTCGTGCGGAGTATCCCTGCTCCGGGGTACCCGTACATTAGCGGCGATCGGATCTATGTCTTTGCTCCCGACGGCAGCAGGGTTTCGGAGTGGACGGCTGATGGGGAAGAGCGATGGAGCCGAGATTTCGTCTCGGCAGTGACCGACCTCGACGCCGGCCCGCGTCACACGGTCGTCGGGCTCGTTGACGGACGGGTCCGATTGATCGACTCCGAGGGAAACGAGATATACACCTATCACCCCGAGCAGCCCCGGATCCCGGTGGCCCTGTCCGCGGCGCTGTCCGCGGACGAAGAGCACCTTGCCGCCGTGGTGGGCGTCGATCCGCAGAAACTCGTGCTCATCGCTCGCCATAGCGAGGGCTATTTCCCGGATGTCGAGGTGAGGCTCGAGAGCGACTTCCGGCGCCCCGTCCTGCTCGAGTTTATCGGGGGCGGGCGGCTGCTCGTCGCCGAGCAGCCCGAGGCACTGCTGGTCTACGATGCCGAAACGCAAGCTCTGGTTCGCGTCGTTCTGGAGGGCGCGCCCCTGGCGGTGGAGTATATGCCCGAGCACCGCGCGGTTGTTGTTCTTGCTCGCGGACAGTTACGGGCGGTGGTGCCCGAGGCCGGGCCGTTGTTTACCGAAGCATTGGACGGGGAGGACTTCTCTCTCCGCGTGGATAACGGCCACATATACCTGGGCGTCGACGGGAGGATCGCATGCGTAGAGCTATCTCGCGGCTGATCATTGTGGGCGTCCCCACCGTAGCCGTGCTCGCCTTACTCCTCGTGCTCGGCGGATGGCAGTGGCCGGCGAGCGACTTCCGCGTCGAGGAAAGCTTTGCGGCGCGGAACGACTGGGGCGTCTCCCCGGGGGTTCGCCTGCTCTCCTCGAACGATCCGGTGACGGCCTCGGCGTCCGGGGAGGTGGTGTTCATCGGGACCGGCCCCCCGGGGGGCGGCAACGGCGGGGCGGATCGCGGGATTCCCCATGGACTCGGCTCATTCGTGGTCCTCGAGCACGAAGGGGGATTCCGCTCTCTGTACGGGAACCTGGAAGAGCCTCGTCTCGAGGGGAAGCGGGTGCTTGCAGAAGGTGACGTGGTCGGCTCCATCGGTAGGACCGGTTTTTCGGGCGGGAACACCCTTGGTTTTCGAATCCTGGACACGGAACAACAGGCGTACGTAAACCCGATGCTGTTGTTGCCCCAGCTGGACGACGACGTGCCTCCCCGGGTGGAGGATGTGGTGCTCACCCGGGGGGAGAAGCTGTGGGAGCTCGAAGGGGAGCCGGAGGTTACCCCGGGGGGCGCGGAGCTTCGCGCCCGCATCTACGATGCTGACGGTAACGGTGGGCCCTATCGTGCGCCCGCAACGGTCCGCTCCATTGCCGTGTCGATGAACGATGAGGAAACGACGGCAATCGAGCTCGAGAGTTTGGTCGACCGAGAGGGGCGCCTCCTGCTCGGGGAGAGCCGCCCGGTTCAGGAGCTCTACGACGAGGAAGGCCGCATGCGTCTTGGGTCGATAGAGGTCGGGCCGGGGGAGAGCCGGATCGAGATTACCGCTCGTGACCACGCGGGGAACAAGGAGCGGGTGGAGTTCCTGCTCCGAGGAGAGAGTAGCGAATGAAGACTTTTTCCATGCACCCGGCTGAAACCGAACGTTTCGAGAAAGTAGGGTGTGCCGTCTGCGGGTCACAGGACCTGCGGGAACGGTTCGTACTTGCCGACGCGCGGTTTGTCAGGTGTCGAAGCTGTGGTCACGTGTTCCAAAGCCCTCGACCTCGGTTCGAGGACCTGCGGGCCAGATACCAGGAGGAGTACTTCGATTACGAAATAGAGAATGAGCAGGCGTTCTTTCGGTTGATGTTGCAGGGGCTCAGCGACATCGACTTCCAGCGCATCGAGGATTCGCGAAACGGCAACAAGCGGTTGCTCGATGTAGGGTGTGCCACGGGCATGCTCCTCGAGCATATGAGAGACCGAGGATGGAAGGTGCAGGGGGTGGAGATCTGTGAACCGGCCGCGCGCTTCGGGCGAGAGACGCGGAAGGTACCTATCGAGACGGCAACCCTCGAAGAGAGCCGGCTCCCCACGGGTATCTTCGACGTCGTTCATCTCTCTCATCTCATAGAGCACGTTCCCGATCCGCGGGGCTTTTTGCAGGAGGCGGCGCGAGTGACCAGGATCGGCGGCTACCTCGTCCTCGTCACACCGGACATCGGCGGCTTTCAGGCCCGGGTGTTCGGCAAGCGATGGCGCTCGGCGATTGCCGACCACTTGCACCTGTTTTCTTACTCCGTGCTCCGGCATCTGCTGCGCGAGTCCGGTTTCGGCGTGGTGCGTAAACGGAGCTGGGGCGGGCTTGCCGCCGGTACGGCACCTCCCTGGCTGAAGCGCCCCGTAGACATATGGGCAAAGCGCTTGAACGTCGGGGACGTCATGATAGTTCTCGGACGTCGCCTTGACAGGTTCTAGACCGTTTCCTACTATGCCTATGCTTGGTCTACATGAGGGAATTGTATGATTCGAGATAGGCTCGAGGCCCTTCCCCTGGAGTCTCTTCGCCGGATCGCCGATCAGTACGACATAGATTTTGTCGAGGGCACGCCGCGGGAAACCCTGGTCGATTTGATCTTCGAGGCGATGGAAGAGTTTCGTCTCGAGAAACAGGCCTCCGACACAAACCCCGTGAAGGTAGAGGAATCCAAATACGTCCTCTTCGAAGGTGCGGAGCTCGAGGGTCTGCATGATTCTCCGGACGACCTGGACTTGCCGGAAGATTACAACGAGACGCGAATCGTCATGATGGTGCGGGATCCCGCATGGGCGTTTGCGTACTGGGAAATCGGTACCTCCACGTTGGACGAGCTGGAAGAAGACGACGAGGAAGCCCTGGACCTGGTTCTGCGGGTCACCGGGGGTGAGAGCTCGAACGGCTTCGGCGGCGGGGAGCAGTTCGACATACCCGTAAAGGCCTCGGATCGGACCTGGTACATCAATCTCCCCCGGCCGGAGGCACGGTATTGGATCGACCTCATTGCCCGGGGCGAAGAGGGGGAGACACTTCTGGCCCGCTCGAACACCGTCCTGGTTCCCCCGGGAGGACTCATTGACGAGCGTAAGAACGGGGTCTCCCCGTCGGACCATATTATCGCATACTCGGGACTCGAAAAGCTGGACGTTGCCCACTATGGAGATACCATTTCGCAGCGAATACTCGGCCTCATGGACGAGAGCTTCTAACCCCTTTCGCAAAGAGGAGTGCCTGTGCCCCGTGGCTACCTTATACTGATGTTACATGCTCACCTGCCGTTCGTGCGGCATCCTGAGCATGAAACCTTCCTCGAGGAAAACTGGCTGTTCGAGGCCATATCCGAGACGTATCTCCCTCTGCTTCGGGCCATGGAGCGCCTCGACCGTGACGACGTACCGTTCCGGCTGACCTTTTCCATCTCGCCGATTCTCAGTGCCATGCTGCGGGACCCGCTGTTGCAGCAGCGCTACATGCGGCATCTCGAGAAGCTGCTCGAGCTGGCCGACAAGGAGCTCCACCGGACCAGGGGTGACCCGCAGATGCATCGTGTGGCCGAAATGTATAATGAGCTCTACACGCAGAATTACCTCGATTACACGGAAAAGCACGGACGAGACATATTGGCCGCCCTCGGCTACTACTACAAACGGGGCAAGGTCGAGCTGATCACCACTGCGGCCAGCCATCCGTTTCTTCCTCTGTACGAGAGCTATCCGCAGCTCATCGATGCCCAGGTTTCGCTGGGAATCCAGTCGCATCACGAGGCCTTCGGCAAGTATCCGAAGGGGTTCTGGTTCCCGGAGGCAGGCTACTATCCGGGATTCGAGGAGTATCTGGCACGAAACGGGCTGCAGTACTTCTTTGCCGCGACCCATGGGGTCCTCTTTGCGTACAATAAGCCGCCGGCGGGGGTCTATCTGCCGGTTGCCTGCCCGAACGGCGTTTCGGTTTTCGGCCGCGACATTTATTCGACCAACGCGGTCTGGTCGCCGGAGGAAGGTTATCCGGGAGACCACAGGTACCGCGAGTTCTATCGAGACATCGGCTACGATTTGCCTCTCGATTATATCGGCCCATACATTCATGAGGGTACGGCCCGTATCCCCACCGGCTTCAAGTACCATGCGGTCACCGGCAACACCGATCATAAATTACCCTACGACCCTTCGGAGGCTCAGCGTACCGTACGGAAGCACGCGGACAACTTTCTTTATCGACAGCTACGACTGATCGAGCGGCTCGGGACACTTATGGACGACCCACCGGTGATAAGCTCTCCCTTCGACGCGGAGCTCTTCGGGCACTGGTGGTTCGAAGGTCCGGAGTGGATTGAGGCGCTGGCGCGGCGTATTCATGAGAGCGGCGAAGGGCTCGAGATGATCACGCCCTCGGAGTACCTCAAGCACAACAGCGTGTCGGATACCGTTCAGCCGGCCTTCTCGAGCTGGGGCACCAAGGGGTACGCGGAGGTATGGCTCGACGGATCGAACGACTGGCTCTATCGACATACGCACAAGGCGGTGGAGCGCATGAGCGAGCTGGTACGACGCTTTCCCGATGAGAGTGGCCTCAAGGAACGTGCTCTCAACCAGGCGGCGCGGGAGGTGCTGTTGAGCCTGCAGTCGGACTGGCCGTTCATCATGCGGGCGGGAACCACCGTGTCCTACGCGGTACGACGGGTGAAGGCGCATATCTACAACTTCACGACGATCTATGAGTCGCTCCGCCGTGGCGCAATAAGTACGGAATGGCTGACTCGTCTCGAGCGTACCAACAACGTGTTCCCGAACATCGATTACCGGATCTTCGGGACCCGTATCGGCCGACGTGCGCCGGTCGGAGCACCCGCCGTCCGCAAGTAGACCCCCTCCGACAATTACATACTACACATATTTGTAGCACTCATCCCGTGTCGGGTCGTTTTTCGCCGGAACTATTCTGTCTACTACGTTGACAGCACGCCGGGATGCAATAGAATGAGCAAAGCAGTGGGAAAAGGTGGGGGAAATTAGGATAAAGTGGCAGATACGTCATGATCACGGGACAATTTCGGAACTCCCTCGACGACAAGGGACGACTTCTTATCCCCGCAAAGCTGCGGGGGGAGATTCCGGGGAGCGAACTCGTGATCACGCGGGGTATCGATCGCTGTCTGTGGTTGTTTCCACCGGAGGAGTGGAAGAACATCTCCGACAGCCTGATGGGCGCGGCGAGCCCCTTCGAACGGAAGGCGCGGTTACTGCAGCGTCGAATCATCGCACCGGCCCAGGAGATCGAGATCGACAAGACCGGGCGGGTGAACATACCGCACGCTCTGCAGGAGGCTGTCGGCCTCAAAGGGGAGTGCGTGATTCAGGGCATCAAGCGGTTCATCGAGGTCTGGGACGTCGATGAATACGAGTCATACTTGGAGGAGAGCGAGGGTGAGTTCCAAGAGGCGGCCGAGGAACTGGGAGGACGCATTTCCTTCTGAGGGACGGTGAGCTGCCATGGAGTACCTGCACACGCCGGTTATGCCGAGCGAGGTGCTCGAATGGCTCGCCCCCTCCGACGAGGAGCAGCTCCTCGTCGATGCGACCGTGGGGGAAGGCGGACACTCGGCACTGTTTCTGGAATCCCACCCGACTCTCCATGTCATCGGCGTCGATGCCGATCCGCGGATGACGGAGCGAGCCCACAGCCGGCTCGCTCCGTTCGGAGATCGCGTCGAGCTGCGACAGGCGTGGTTCGACGAGTTCTTCGACAGTTATGCCGAGGCCCGGGCACCGGACCGCATCCTGCTCGATCTCGGCGTTTCCGGCTATCACTTTGCCGGATCAGGCCGCGGGTTCTCATTTCGGGGAACCGAGCCGTTGGACATGCGGCTTGACCCCGACTCCGGCCCGTCGGCGGAGGATCTGGTGCATGCGTTGACCGAGGGAGAGCTGGCGGACATGATCTATGAGTACGGGGAAGAACGGTACGCAAGGCGCATCGCCGAGCGTATCGTTCGCGAGCGCGGTAATCGCCGCATCGCGACGACCGCAGACCTCGCGCAGATCGTATGGCGCGCGGTCCCGCGCCAGTATCGCCATGGGCGGATACACCCCGCGACGAGAACGTTCCAGGCACTGCGAATTGCGGTGAACCGGGAGCTCGAGCGCGTCGAACGGGGGCTGGAAGCGGCGTTACGGGTGCTTATCCCGGGAGGTATCATCGGTGTGATCGCCTTCCACTCCCTGGAGGATCGACGGGTGAAACACTGCTTTCGCCGGCACGAATATCGCTCCAAGAGGGCGGAATCCGAGCCGATGTCTTTGGAGAGGGAGTCTCTATTGCGTATCCTGACGAAGAAGCCGCTCATGCCGGGCGAGGAAGAGCGTCGGCGTAACCCGGCGGCACGGAGCGCACGCTTTCGCGTGGCACGGAAGCTCGCCGCCTCGGCTGCGGCGGAGGGGGGGAGGTGAAGAGATACCTCGTCATCGCCTGTATCCTTTCCGTGCCGATCGCGCTGTTCGTGAACGTCTGGCAGTCCTACCGCTACGAATCGCTCCAGCGGGAAACCGTTCGCCTGGAACGGGCGCAGGAAGAAGCGATAGAGAGGAATAAGCGACTCATCGCCGGAATCGCGGTGTTGCGATCGCCGGCACGAATACAGGACCTCGCGGAATCCGAGCTCGAGCTGGAGCGCTCGGTTCCGGCGCGGACGGTATTCGTACGGGTTCGCTCTGGGGGGGAACATGGCGAGGTCGGTGCTCCTTGATTCGGTGCATGCCGTCGCAAGAAGCGTAGACGGCACCGTGCTCGGCCGCGGGGATCGGCCTGTCACCGCGGTCACCATCGATTCCCGGTCGGCCGACTCAGGCAGCCTGTTTGTGGCCCTTCCCGGTCGCCACACCGACGGTCACGCCTTTCTCGCGGATGTGCTCGGGGCGGGCGCCGCCGCACTGGTGCGGGCGGACGTCGTGGCCGAACGGCGGCAGGAGCTCGAGGGCCTTCTCGCCGAGGGAGCCGGCTCGCTGTGCGTCGTGGAGAATCCCCTTCGTGCACTTCAGCAACTCGCCGCCGAGCGGCTGCATCGGTTCGATCGTCTCAGACGCGTCGCGGTAACCGGCAGCAACGGTAAGACCACGACGAAAGAGATGATCGCCTCCGTGCTTTTGCAGAAGGCAGCTACGTTCAAGACCCGGGGCAACTACAATTCTGAAATAGGGATCCCTCTCTCGGTCTTCGAGGTGAACGAAACGCATCGGTTCGGCGTATTCGAGCTCGGGATGAACCATGTGGGGGAGATGGAGACCTTAGCTGAGATCGTGCGGCCCGAGGTGGCCGTTGTGACCAACATCGGCACGGCGCATATCGGTCTCGTCGGCTCACGGGAGGCAATAGCGCGGGAGAAGAGCAAGATTTTCTCGCGGTTCGACGGTCGCCAGACTGCGGTCATACCGGAGGCCGATCGGTTTCGTCCGGTCCTCGAGGATGGGCTCGCGGGAAGCGTGGTTCCTTTCGGGGAAGAGAGCACGGCGGGATTCGAGGGAGCAAGCCCCAGGGGGCTCGACGGCAGCGTGCTGCGATGGCGAGGCAGGGAGATACGTTTGCCGTTGCCGGGCAGGCACAACGTCCGAAATGCGCTGGCAGCGGTGACCGTCGGTGAGCTCCTCGGTTGTACGGAGGGCCAGATCGCGGCAGGACTCGAATCGGTGCGGGCGGAATTCGGTCGTGGTGAGGTGTATCACGGCCGGATTACGCTCCTGCAGGATGCCTACAACGCCAATGTGGAATCAATGCGCGAAGCGGTGCGGCTGGTAGACGAAACGCCGACCCCCATGGGGCGCAAGATCCTCGTACTCGGTGCCATGTACGAACTCGGGGAACACGCCGCCGAGCATCATGGAGATGTCGTCGACGCGGTGAAGGCCTCGCGAGCGGACATCGCCGTATTCTTCGGTGAAGAGTTCGAGGAAGCGGCCCTTGCCGCGGGTGCGCGAAGAGACGCTTTGCCGGGCGAATCCGTACCGGTTGCCACCACGGTAACCACCGCACCGGCCGCCACCGCGGTAAGCGCCGACGATAGGCCGGCGAACGGGGGGGAGAACACGCCTGTTCTTGCGTGGACGGCGGACTTCGAGACCTTGCGCCGGTTGGTCTGTGATACGGTGCGGAAGGGTGACCTCGTGCTCCTCAAAGGGAGTCGGGGAACACGGCTCGAGCGTCTGGTCCCGTGCTTGAGGGAAGGGGAGGAGTAACTCATGTTCCGGGAATTCCTGTATCCACTGGTGCGGTATTTCACACCGTTCAACGTCTTTCAGTATATCACCTTTCGCGCCGCGTATGCCGCGATCACGGCACTTCTTATCTGTTTCATCTTCGGGCCGACAATCATCCGTTTTCTCACGGAGCGTCAGGCGGGCGAGATCATTCGCTCGGAAGGCCCCGAGACTCACCAGGCCAAGTCGGGCACCCCGACGATGGGCGGGGTGATGATCATCCTTGCGATCACCGTTTCCTCGATTCTGTGGATGGACATATCGATCATTCATACCTGGGTCGCGTTGCTCTCGGTGGTAGGGTTCGGTCTCCTCGGCTTCGTAGACGACTGGCTGAAAATCTACCGTAGCGACTCCGGTGGAATGCAGGCATCGGTGAAGTTCACCGGGCAAGTTGTACTGGCGCTCGCGGTATCGTTATTCCTCTACTTCAACTCCAGCCACTACACGACGCTCCTCTACATTCCCTTCATCAAGCAGCCCATTCTCGACCTCGGGCCACTGTATATCCCCTTCGGAGTGCTGCTCCTGGTGGGAACTACGAACGCCGTCAACCTCACCGACGGTCTGGACGGGCTTGCAACGGGACTGGTTATTCTGGTGGGGCTGACGTTTACCGGCCTCTCCTATCTCGCCGGACGCGTCGACTTCGCCGAGTACCTGCAAATCCCCTTTCTTCCCGGGGCGGGGGAGTTGGCGGTGTTTACCCTGGCCTTGGTGGGCGCCTGCGTCGGGTTCCTGTGGTTCAACGCGCACCCTGCGGAGGTGATGATGGGCGACACGGGGAGCCTTGCCCTCGGTGGTGCCATTGGGGTGATGGCGATGATGATCAAGAAGGAAATACTGCTCATCGTGGTCGGCGGCGTGTTCGTGCTGGAGGCCGCGTCGGTCATCATCCAGGTGGCCTCATACAAGCTGCGAGGAAAGCGGGTTTTTCATATGGCGCCGCTGCACCACCATTTCGAGTTGCTGGGATGGGCGGAGTCGAAGGTCGTGTTGCGTATGTGGATACTGGGCGGGTTGTTCGCGATTCTGAGTTTGTCGACGTTGAAGCTGAGGTGAGGTAGGTGAGATAACGGATGAACCGCTTTGTAGTGGAACGCACCGCAAATCAGCGCTCCATGGATCCCGTTCTGTTGGCCGTGCTCGTGCTGCTGGTCACGGTAGGGGTATCGATGCTGTTCTCCGCCTCCTATTTCCGAGCGTCCAATCTCTTCGGTGATCCGCTTTACTTCTTCAGGCGGCAGGTGCTCTGGGTCCTCCTGGGTACAGCGGGCGCGGTGGTGGCTTCGCGTATCAGCCTGGGGCTCCTGCAGCGGCATATGCGGCTGATACTCGGCGTTACCCTGCTGTTAATGCTTCTCACCTTTGTGCCGGGTATCGGTACCGAGTTCCTCGGAGCACGTCGCTGGATATTCGTCTTCGGATACTCGGTGCAACCCTCGGAGCTGGCCAAGCTCACCGTGGTTCTGTACTTGGCCTACATTCTCAGCCGAAAACAGGACCGGATGGACGATGCCGTGAACGCGCTGTTGCCGCCGTTGATCGTGGTGGGCGTCGTGGCGTTGCTCATCTATCTGCAGAATGACTTCTCCACCGCCTTCTTTATCGTTTTCGTGGCGCTTGCGGTGTTCTTCGTTGCCGACATGCCCCTCCGTTACTTCACGGGCCTGGCGGTCATGACCTTTCCTCTCGGCCTGATCCTGCTCCTGAGCAGGGAGCATCGGGTGAATCGCATCATTTCGTTCATTGAGCCGGAGTGGGATCCGGCGGGTACCGGATATCAGGTTGCCACCTCGATGGCGGCCCTGCGTGCCGGGGGGCTGTGGGGTGAGGGTATCGGTCGGAGTGCGGAGAAGATCGGGCGGCTCCCGGAAGCGCACTCGGACTTCGTGTTTGCGGTGGTAGCGGAGGAAATAGGCTTTGTCGGCATGCTGCTGATCTTCGCCTTGTTCTGCGTGTTCGCATATCGTGGTTACCTCATCGCGTATCTGGCAACGGACCGCTTTGTTTCGCTGTCGGCCTTCGGGATCACATCCGTGGTGATGCTTCAAGCCTTGCTGAACTTTGCGGTCGTCTCGGGGCTCGTACCCGCGACCGGCGTGCCGCTTCCGTTCTTCTCCTCCGGCGGCTCGTCGGTGTTCATGACCCTGGTCAACTCCGGGTTACTCCTCAATCTATCTCGGTACGTCGAGCTTCCGGAATCCGTGGAATGGGGAGGCGCGTATCATGGCTGATGTGTTGCTGAAGCGCGGCCCTACCGGAGGCGTTGCCGACGGAAGGCCGCCGAGAACGGCCGGCCGGACCGCACGGAGGCGCAGGACACGCGCACGGACCGAGCGGCATCCCGGAGTCGGTGAACATGAGCGTTTTCGAGAGGACCCGGGCCGGGAGCGAAATGGAGATAGAGACCGGAACCAGGCGCGGACGAGCCGGATCCTTCTCGTGGTGATTGTCGTGTTGTCCGTCGTCTTGGTCGGGGAGCTGGCATTTCATTTCTTCGTCGCCCCGCGGGTCACGATTTCGGAGATAACCGTAGATAGCGAGGTGCCCTTTACCGACGAGGAGCTTCTTGCACTGGGCGGCCTCGAGCAGGTGCCCGCCTTTTTCGCCGTGGATCCGGCGCGAATCGAGCGGAATCTGGAATCTCATCCTACCGTGCGGGACGCGAGCGTGGAAAAGGTGTTCCCGAACCGTCTCGGCATTAGTATCACGGGACGCAAGCCTCTGCTCGTCACGCTTGCCGAGCAGGACGGCTCGGCTACGCCCGTGGCGGTCGACGCCGACGGGGTTGTGTTCGACGTAGAGCGCAACCTCGCTTCGCTTGATCTGCCGTTGGTTTCGGGTATTCGCTTCGAGGGATTTGCGCCGGGCGTGGAGCTCCCCGACATGCTCCATGGGTTCCTCGAGGACGTACAGGAGCTGCGGCTCGAGCATCCGGATCTCTTCGATCAGATTTCGGAGTATCGAGTCGTTCGTCGTGGGGAGCATGACTTCGAGGTGGTCCTGTATCCGACGAGCTACCGCACGCCCGTGCGCATCGGTCGCGAGCTGGACGGGTCCCTCTGTCGATATATTATAATGGTTCTCGACGCCTTCGACCGGGACGGCCGCCTCGAGGACATAGAAGAGTTCGATTTCCGTGCCGGTGAAATCGTCTATCGCACGAAGGAGGGGTAATCGTGCAGGACAGTGACGTTCTCGTCGGCCTGGACATCGGGACTACCAAAGTCACGGCCGTTATCGCGGAGTACGACGAGAACGAAAAATTGCAGATCATCGGGGTCGGAACGGCCCCGTCCACCGGGCTACGGCGCGGTGTCGTGGTCAATATCGAAGCGACTCTGAAGTCGGTCGACAGCGCGGTCGAATCCGCCGAGCAGATGGCGGGCCGTGAAGTGCATAGCGTGGTTACCGGTATCGCCGGTGGTCACATCGAAGGGTTGAACTCCCGCGGCGTTGTGGCGGTAACGGGGCGCGGAAGAGAGATTACGCAGACCGACGTGGACAGGGTCATTGATGCCGCCAAGGCGGTGGTCATACCGATGGATCGCGAGGTCCTCCATGTGATTCCGCAGGAGTACATCGTTGACGAGCAGGGCGGCGTTAAGAACCCCCTCGACATGATCGGGGTGCGGCTCGAAGCCGAGGTCCACATCATCACCGGGTCAGTGACCTCCGCCCAAAACCTCGTGAAGTGTGTCAACCGGGCGGGATTCAAGGTGGATTCCATCGTGCTCGAGTCCCTTGCGGCGAGCCGTGCAATTCTGACGCGGGAGGAGCAGGAGCTCGGGGTGCTGGTGATCGATCTCGGCGGCGGTACCACCGATATCCTCGTTCATATCGACGGTGCGCCATATTACACCGGTGTTCTTCCGGTCGGTGGCGCGCAGGTTACGAACGATCTGTCGATCATGCTCAAGACCCCGGCCGAGGCGGCGGAACGAATAAAGCGAGAGGCGGGATGCTGTTACGCCCCCATCGTGGAGGAAGCGGAACCGGTAATCATTCCCGGTGTCGGCGGACGACCGCCGCTGCAGGCGAAGCGCGCGGATATTGCCGGCATCATTCAGCCGCGAATGGCGGAGATCCTCACCATGGTTCGGGACAAAGTGCAGAAGAAGGGCTATCTGAAGCGGCTGTTCGGCGGCGTGGTGCTCACCGGTGGCGGTGCGCTCATGCCCGGAGTCGTGGAACTGGCGCAGGAGGTATTTCACACGGCGGCCCGGATCGGGATGCCGGGAAACTACGGGGGTGTTTCGGACGTATATCGAAGCCCCGAATACTCAACGGGGGTCGGACTCGTGCTGTTTGCGAACGAGACCATGGGCCCCGAGAGGAGGGAGACACTCTCCAAGCCCCGCTCCGGCGGAGTGCTGGCAGGGTTGCGCACGTGGTTACGCAATTTCTTTGAATGAAACACTACTTCATACACTGGGAGGGGATATGAAGTTCGAAATCGTCGACGACAACGAGAATTTGGAAGAGAGCTTCGGAAGCCATACGGTGATTAAGGTCATCGGTGTCGGCGGCGGCGGGAGCAATGCCGTCAACCGGATGATCGCCTATGGTCTGAAGAACGTGGAGTTCATCGCCGTCAACACCGACCTGCAGGCGTTGCAGATGTCGAATGCGGAGACTCGGCTGCCGCTGGGGTCCAAGCTTACCGGCGGGCTGGGTGCCGGCGGGGTGCCGGAGACCGGCGAGAAGGCGGCCCTCGAAGATCAGGAGGAGATCCAGAACGTCATTCGCGGTGCCGACATGGTGTTCATCACCGCCGGAATGGGTGGCGGTACGGGTACCGGCGCCGGACCCATCATCGCGCGCCTTGCCCGAGAACTGTCCATCCTAACCGTCGGGGTGGTCACGAAGCCGTTCAATTTCGAGGGCAAACGCAAGGCCCGCCTTGCCGAAGAGGGGATCGAGCGCCTGCGGCAGGAGGTCGACACCCTCATCACTATTCCGAATCAGCACCTCTTGAACATCGTGGAGCGCAAGACGCCGATCCGTGAGGCCTTCCTCATGGCCGACGACGTTCTGCGTCAGGGTGTGCAGGGCATTTCGGACCTCATCACCAAGCCCGGCGAAATAAACATCGACTTCGCCGATGTGAAAACCATCATGAACGGACGCGGGGACGCGCTCATGGGGATCGGAACGGGCAACGGCGAAAACCGTGCGGTTGATGCGGCGACCAACGCGATCAACAACCCGCTCCTCGAGGATGCGCGGATCGAAGGGGCAAAAGGTATTCTGGTCAATGTGACAGGCGGCTCGGATTTCTCGCTCACCGAGTACGAAGAGGTTCTCAACATCATCACTGCCAATGCCGATGACGACGCCCTCGTGATCGCCGGCAGTGCGCTCGACGAGCTCATGGAGGACGAGGTGAAGGTCTCGGTGATTGCCACCGGATTCAACAACGAGGACCGCACCAAGCGCCCGGAATCGGAGCAGGAGCAGCGCAAGAGCGAGGAGTTCATCTCCCTCGATGAGTGGATGCAGATGACCAGCGGCCGGGGCTCCGACGAGCAGCGGGACCTCTTCGGTGAGGAGCCGGCATTCTCAGAGGAATTCGGAATCCCCGCGGTGCTTCGCTACCGGCGAAAGTCGAACGGCCCCAATGGAGACGGCTGACCGTGGAGGGGATCTCGCGCGAGGAGCTGGTCCGGAGCTTCGAGGACTATCTCATGGTGGAGCTCAGGCTCTCGCCGCGCACGGTAGATACCTACGTGCGCGAGAGCTCGCTCTTCCTTGAGTACCTCGACGGTCGCGGCGAGGGGCCGACGCAACAGCAGTCGGTCGATATCATCCGTTATCTCGTTCATCGTCAGACCACCGACAAGGGAGTGGAGCAACGCACGATTGCGAAAGTGCTTTCGGGACTCAGGTCCTTTTTCCATTTCGTGGTGCTCGAAGGTCTGCGCGAGGATAACCCGGCCCTTGCCGTGGACATGCCCAAGACCGAGCAACGAGCACCGGGGGTGTTGAGCGTGGAGGAGGTAGAGATGCTCCTCGACCGGATCGACGTTAGCAAGCCGTCCGGCCTGCGTGACCGTGCGCTCTTCGAGCTGATCTATTCCTGCGGCCTGAGAATCTCGGAGGCGGTGGAGCTCACTCTGGATCGGCTGTATCTCGATGAAGGAATCATTCGTGTACGCGGCAAGGGCGATCGCGAGCGGTACGTGCCGGTGGGAGGAGAGGCCATCGCGTGGCTCGAGCGGTATCTCGAGCACGGTCGGCCTGCCCTGCGGCGAAGCGGCGTCCGAACGAACCACCTTTTTCTCAATCATCGCGGCAACGGGCTGTCACGAAAGGGCATGTGGAAGCGCTTCCATGAGCTCTCGAGCCGGGCCGGAATCGATGCGAAGGTTCACACGCTGCGGCATTCCTACGCGACGCACCTGCTCGAAGGCGGTGCGGATCTGCGCGCGGTGCAGGAGCTGCTCGGACATTCGGACATCTCGACAACGCAGATCTACACCCATATCGAGAAGAGCCGGCTCAAGTCGTATCACCGGATGTATCACCCGAGGGGGTGATGAGCGGCGCCGGAGCGTAGGGCGGATCCGGGTATGGAGGATTCGGGCATGAAAATGAGCCAAACCGATTACGGGGCAAAAACAGGGGCACGGAGCTCCGCCCCGAGGCTACGCGCACGGCGCCGTCTGAGGTCGGCGGTGAATGTGATGTTTGCGTCCCTTGTGCCGCTGGTGGCGCTCATGCTTCTCGCAGGCTGCGATTCGGAGGAATCTCCGCTTCTCGACGGCCTCGTCGAGTCGGAAGGCGGACGTGAAGAGGTGAGCGAAGAGCGTATCGAGGAGCTCAAGCGACAAATAGCCGCAAATCGCGAAATTGTCGAGGAAAAAGTTGAAGCAGCAGGTGAGCTGGGCGTGTATTACAGAATGCTCGGCCGTGCCTACATGAATCGAGAGCTGTACGGGCCCGCGCTGGATGCCTTCGAGGAGGCTCTGGAGATCGAGACCGCCAATCCTCGAGCCTTCTACCAGGCCGCGGTGGCGGCCGGTTATCTCGGGAACGCCGCCGGCACGGAGGAAGAGGCGGTGCCGTACTTCGAGAAGGCCGAGCGGTACTACGGTCGCGCCGTGGAGCTGGATCCCGAATACGCGGATGCGCTCTACGGCCTGGCCGTGCTGTACGTATTCGAGATGGACCGGCCGGAGGAGGCACTGTCCCTGCTCGACCGGGCCATGGATGCCGGGATCAGTCGGGCCCGAGCGCTCATGGTGAAAGGGCGTGCTCTGCTGGAGCTCGGGCGCCGGCAGGAAGCGGCCGAGGTATACGGCCAGGCCGCCGAGCGGACCACCGATGATGCCTTGCGTCGGCGAGCGGAAGAGAACCGTCGGCAGATACTGGGGGAGTCACAGTAGTGGATAGTACGCGGGCCGTTGCAGTTAGTCATCTCGGTTTTCTGCGGGCGGAGGAGAAGTATCGACTCTACCGTGCCGTCCCCTCCGCCGACGCATTGTGGAGACTTTCCCGTGACGATATCGGGGATATCATAGGCAGGCGTTTGTTTACCCGCGCATGGAATCCGGTGCGGCTCGCCGCGCGGCTGGAGCGTGACCTCGCCTTCCTCGCGGGACGCGGGATACGGCTCCTGCGGCTCGGGGAGCCGGGGTATCCGCCCTGGCTCGCCGAAATATTCGATCCGCCGTTTCTGCTGTTCGTGCTCGGCAAGGATATGCCGGTCACCCGGCCGATTTTGGCAATAGTGGGCACTCGTAGGCCGACGAACGAAGGCCGGAGCGCGGCGCGTGCCCTCGGCGCGGAAGCGGCGCGATTCGACGTCCCCGTGGTCTCGGGGCTTGCCCGCGGCATTGACACCGAATCGCACGTCGGTTGTGTAGATGCGGGCGGTACCACGGTTGCGGTCCTCGGGTGCGGGATCGACCTGGTGTACCCGGCGGAGAACCGGACGCTTGCCCGGAGGCTCCTGGCGGCGGGGGGAACGATCGTGAGCGAATATCCCCCGGGCACGCCGCCGAGACAGTTCAATTTCCCCGAGCGTAACCGGATCATCAGTGGCCTTGCCCGCGCAACGGTAGTGGTGGAAGCCCCGGAACGGTCCGGCGCGCTCATCACCGCAGACTACGCTCTCGATCAAGGCAGAGACCTCTATGTACACCGTGTTGCGGAGCGAAGTCCCCGGGGTGCCGGAGCCCGCGCCCTCGCGGCGGACGGGGCGGAGGTTGTGGACGGTACGGCGAAGGTCGTAGCTACCTGGGGATGTTCCGCGGCCGCCGGCTTCGGACCTGCCGCCGACAAGCTTTCTGATGCCGAAGCTTCGCCGCAATCCGTCGGATTACAGCTGGCGCTCGAATTGGAAGAGGAGCTATGCGGAGGCGATGATGAGTGAGCACGCCGAAGTGTGGGAAGAACGGCTCGGTCAGTACCTCGCCTATCTCGAGAGCGTCCGTAATCTCTCAGAGGCTACCGTGACCGCGTATCGGCGAGACATCGGTGAGTTTCTCGGTTACGTGCGTGACCACCACGGGCCCGGAGCGGAAATAGACCGGGAGAGCGTTCGCGCGTACGTGGGGCACCTGTCACGCAACGGCTACTCCAGGGCCGGTATAAACCGCATGCTCTCGGCGCTGAAGGGGTTCTTCCGATTTCTCGTCAAGCACGGGATTCTGGACGCCTCGCCGGCCTCGGAGATTCGCAGCCTCCGGGGTTCGGGGGACCTGCCCGGCTTCCTGTTCGACGACGAAGTCGAGCGACTGTTGAGCATAGAGGGGTCCGATTTCCGCAGCATGCGTGATCGGGCGATCTTCGAAACGATGTATTCTACCGGTGCTCGCGTCGCTGAGCTCACCGCTGTGAACGTGACCGACCTCTCACTCGGCCGGGGACGTCTGCTCGTGCACGGGAAAGGACGCAAGGACCGGATCGTGTTTCTCGGAGACCGCGCTGTTCGCACCCTGCGTACGTACCTGGATGCGCGGGCGGACCTGGCCGCGAGGCGAGGCCACCCGGAGAGCCCCGCGCTGTTTCTCAATATGAAAGGCCGTCGTTTGACAGGCCGCGGCATAGCGTTGATACTGGAGAAACGCCTCGATGAGGCGGGCGTTACGCGGCATGCCTCACCGCATACACTGCGGCACACCTTTGCGACGCATCTGCTCGAGCGTGGGGCTGATATCCGGGTGGTTCAGGAGCTCCTTGGCCACGCCAAGCTCTCCACTACGCAGGTCTACACTCACCTAGGATTGGGGCGGCTGAAGAAAATCTATGCGGAGGCCCATCCTCACGGGGCAATGCCGCCTGGCGCGGCGGACGTGAATATCGACGAAGGGAACGAAGCCAATGGGGATCAGTGATCAGAGCCACGCAACGACGGTTATCGCCGTTCAGAAGGACGGAAAGCTGGCCGTGGCGGGGGACGGACAGGTGACAATGGGAGAGACGGTCATGAAGGCGACCGCTCGGAAGATACGCACGGTACACGACGGGAGTATCATCGTGGGCTTCGCGGGGGCTACCGCCGACGCCTTTACCCTGTTCGAGCGTTTCGAGGCCAAAGTCAAGGAGTTCAGCGGCGATATCACCCGCTCGGCGGTGGAATTGGCAAAGGAATGGCGAACCGATCGTATGCTGCGTCGCCTGGAAGCATTGCTGTTGGTGGGTAATCGCGAGCGTATTCTGCTGATATCCGGGAACGGCGACGTCATCGAGCCGGATGAAGGGGCCATAGCCATCGGCTCCGGTGGGCAGTACGCCTATGCCGCGGCTCTGGCTATGCTCGATAACCCCGAGCTCGATGCCGCCGCCGTCGCGCGACGGGCCCTGGAAATCTCGGCGCAGATCTGCATCTACACCAACGACAACATCGTTTTGGAGGAGCTGTCATGAAACGGGCGCTGCATGAGCTGGCCCCTGCCGACATCGTACGGGAGCTCGATAAGTTCATCATCGGTCAGGAGAAGGCAAAAAAGGCCGTGGCAATTGCGCTACGCAATCGCGTGCGACGGAGCCGCCTCTCGGACGAGCTAAAGGACGAAGTAGCTCCGAAGAATATCATCATGATCGGTCCCACCGGTGTCGGGAAGACCGAGATCGCCCGACGGCTGTCCAAGCTCACGGGGGCACCGTTCATAAAGGTCGAGGCGACGAAGTACACGGAGGTGGGCTACGTAGGTCGTGACGTGGAGTCGATGATCCGGGACCTCACCGCAAACGCCGTCTCCATGGTCAAGAATGAGCTGCAGGAGGAGGTCCGCGAGGAAGCGGAGAAACGCGCGGAGGAGCAGCTCCTCGATCTCCTCCTTCCGGGCGTAAAGGGACGGGATCGGCAGGGGAGCCCCGGCGGTGACGAATCCGGGAGCGCCGGCTTCCGGCCGCAGATACCGGGAACCGTCGTGGACTCCGGTGCAAGCGGTGGAGCCGAGAACGGTGAAGCGAGTGCCGCCGACGCGTCCGGCGAAGAGGCGGCCGCCGCGCGCGGGAGCGCGACCCGGGAGAAGTTCCGGAAGAAGCTGCGCAACGGAGAGCTCGACGAGAAAGAAGTGGAGGTGCAGGTCTCGCAGAGCAGCGGTTTCCCGGCCATAGAGATCTTCTCCGGGAGCAATTTCGAAGAGATGGACCTCAACCTGGGCAACCTCGGGAACATCTTCGGTGGAAAGAAGAAGAAAAAACGTACGACCGTGAAGAATGCTCGGGAAATCATCGTTCAGGAAGAGATGGACAAGCTCGTTGACCAGGACCGCGTGAACGATTTGGCAAAGCAGCGCGTGGAGGAGATGGGCATCGTGTTCATCGACGAGATCGACAAAATCGCCGCCAAGGAGAACCGCTCCGGCGTGGATGTGAGCAGGGAAGGAGTGCAGCGGGACATCCTTCCCATTGTAGAGGGGAGTACGGTGAATACGAAGTACGGGATGATCGATACTTCGCACATTCTCTTCATCGCCGCCGGTGCGTTCCATGCGTCGAAGCCCAGCGATCTCATTCCCGAGCTGCAGGGACGCTTCCCCCTGCGGGTGGAGCTGGACGCTTTGGGAGAACAGGACTTCGTGCGGATACTCACGCAGCCGCAGAACGCGCTGATCCGGCAATATACGGAGCTACTTGCCACCGAGGAGGTGGAAATCGAGTTCACCGAGGAGGCAATCCGGGAGCTGTCCGGGATAGCCGCGGAGGTGAATACACGCACGGAGAACATCGGTGCTCGACGGTTGCATACCATCATGGAGCTGTTGCTCGAGGACGTATCGTTCAGCGCCACTGAGTTGAAGGGACAGAGGATTCCGATAACACCGGAATACGTGCGCGAGCGCCTGAGCGACGTCGTTCAGGATCAGGACTTGTCGCGCTACATCCTATAGCGCTCGGCGCTACGACGGAGTTCACTGGGAGGGGAACGAAGTTGACGGACATTTCGATTAACACTCAGCGAAGCCACTCCATCGTCCGAAATTCGAACACAGAGGAGTGGTAGAAGATGTTTCTGAACAGCACATTCGGGCGAACCGTCGATGTACTGCAGCGGTCTATGGACGTAAGCCTGCTGCGGCAGGACGTGATCGCCAACAACATCGCCAACTCGGATACCCCCAACTTTAAGCGGAGCGAGGTCAATTTCGAGACGGCGCTCAAGGACGCGCTTGAGTCCGAGCAACGTACCGAGCGGTCGTTTCCGGCGGCGTTGACGAACGAGCGTCATATCCCGTTTGACCGTCCGGTGGACTACCGCGATGTGGAGCCCCGCCGGGTGCTTGATTATCAGACCACGGCCAAGAACAACGGGAACAATGTAGACATCGAGCAGGAAGCGATGAATCAGCTCAATAACCAGCTTCTCTACACGCTCATGACCGATGCGGTGCGTGCGAAGTTTAGTCAACTCAATCTGGTACTGGGGTAGGTTAGAACATGGGACTCTTTTCGAGCATCAATACGGCGGCAACCGGCCTTACGGCGCAGCGGCTACGGCAGGACGTAATCTCGAATAACATTGCCAACGTCAACACGACGCGAACGGCCGAGGGCGGCCCGTTCCGCCGCAGTCGGGTCGTCTTCCGGCCGCGGGTCGAACAACCCTATTACCGCGGCACCTTCAAACCGGACAGCCTGGACAACGGGGGCGGCCGGGGTGTTCGGGTGGCGGAGATCGAGGAGGACATGGATGCGGAGCCGAAGCTTGTCTTCGATCCGACGCACCCGGACGCCATCCAGTCCGGCCCGAGAGAAGGCTACGTGGAGATGCCCAACGTGAATGTGGTGGACGAAATGGTGGATATGATCTCGGCCTCGCGCTCCTACGAGGCGAACGTACAGGTCGTAGACGGCGCAAAGAACATGTTTCAGCGCGCATTGGATATCGGGAGGTAGGTAAATGACGTTCGGACCCGAGCAGGTAAGCGGTGATTTCTTCACGCTGGATCGTACGGATACGCGGCACATCGCGGGAAAGGCTGACGTGCCGGCGGAAGAGCAGCAGCAGAGCTTCAACGAGATGCTCATGTCGAGCCTCGGGGATGTAAATCAGGCGCAAAAGGACCACTCGAACCTGGCCGTTCAGGCGGTTACAAACCCGGACGAGGTCGATACGCACGACGTGACGATCGCCGCGGCCAAAGCCAATTTGTCGCTTTCGATCACGAAGAACGTGGTCGACCGCGTGATACAAGGATACCGTGACATAACCTCATTGCGGTAGGCCGGTATGAGATGACGTAGGCATGCGTCCTGGGAGGGGAACATGAAAGAATGGCTTAAGCGACTCATTTCGCAGATCCGCAACTTGTGGGGAAAATGGAGCACGGTACAGAAGCTCACCTTGATCGGCGTTGCGAGCGCTGCGGCGCTCGGGCTCGTGCTCCTGGTGCTCTTTAGCGCACAACCGACCACGGAGCCGGTGCTCACGCGACCTGTAGAGGCCGAGGAGCAACTCGACCGCATTGCGGCACGGCTGGACGAGGAGGGTATCGACTACGAGATAAGCCCCGATAGGCGGATCCTCGTGGACGATGCCCGCACGGCGCGGCGTGCGCGAAGCATCCTGACGCGCCACGATCTGGTGCCCGAAGAAACGGATCCCTGGGAGCTCTTCGACATGGAGCGGTGGACCCAGACCGACTTCGAGCGCAACGTTAATCTCCAACGCTCGATTACGCGTCAGCTCAGGCAGCACATCGAAGCACTGGACGATGTGGACTCCGCCAGCGTGAACCTGGTGCTCCCGGAAGACGAGCTCTTTCAGGAGGAACAGGACCCGGTCACCGCCTCGGTGATCATCTCGCCGAAGCCCGGCTCGGATATCCGAGAGAGCCGGCAGAAGATCGAGGGCATCCAGCGGCTGATTCAATTCGCCGTTGAAGGCTTGTCGCCGGAGAACATCACCATTAGCGATCGCACCGGCGACGTGCTAAACGACTTCGAGAACCTGGACCAGCTGGACGAGCTCTCGCTCACGGAGCGGGAGCTCGATCTCAAGCGCAGCGTAGAAGAGCGGTACATCAACGCCATCCGGAAGGCGCTCGGTCAGATCTATGGCGAAGACCGTGTGGAGGTCATCAATATCGACGTAGATCTCGATCTCGGCAAACGGAGCTCCGAAACCACCGAGCATTTCCCTATCGTGACGCAGGAGGACGATCCGGAAACGCCGTACAACGAGCGTGAGTACGTGTTGTCCATACCCCGATCCATCGAGAACACAACCGAAGACTACGAAGGCACCGGTTTTAATCCTGAAGGTCCGCCGGGGCAAGAAGGCCAGACCCCGCCCGCCTACAAGGACCTCGAGGACCTCATGGCCCGTTATTCCAACAACGAGGAACGGATCAATAACGAGGTGAACAGCCGCAAGATCGAGGAGGAGGGAAGCCCCAAGGTCGAGCGGGTCACCGCGAGCGTTGCGCTGGACGGTGTATGGCGCTGGCAGTATAATGAAAATGGAGAAGTTGTGATTAATCCCGACGGGAGCATCAAGCGGGAGTACGTTCCCGTGGACGATGAGGAGCTCGAGAAGGCGGAGGACCTCCTCGAGGGAGCCGTCGGGTTTCGCGATGGCCGGGGCGATTCGGTGCGGGTTCGGCACGTGCAGTTCGATCGCAGCCGCCAGCACGAAGAAGAGGACGAAGCGGTGCGGCGGCGGCAGCAGATTCAGATGATCGTGTTGTACTCCCTGCTCGGGCTCGCAGCGCTGTTGCTTGCGTTTATCGTCTTCCGGCTCGTGTCCCGGGAGATCGAGCGCAGGAGGCGGCTGCGGGAAGAGGAGCTCGCGCGGCAGCACCAGGCTATGCGGGAGCAGGCATTGCGCAGCGCCGAGGAAGAAGGCGAGGAGGTCGAGATGTCCGTCGAAGAGCGGGCACGCATGGAGCTCCAGGAAAACGCCGTAAACATGGCGCGCGAGCATCCAGAGGACGTCGCGCAACTGATTCGTACCTGGCTATCGGAGGAGTAGCGGTTTATGGCACGCTCACAAACGGCCGGAAGCACCGGCGGAACGGCCGCCTCGCAGAGCACACGGAAGGGATCCGGGCACCGCAAGGAGCTGACCGGTCGACAGAAGGCCGCGATATTCCTGGTAACCCTAGGGTCGGAGATCTCCTCGGAAATCTTCAAGCATCTGCGTGAGGACGAGATAGAGTCTCTGACCTTTGAGATAGCGCGGCTCGAGAACATAGAGCCGGAGGACCGGGACCGGGTGCTGCAGGAGTTCCAGGAGCTGATGATGGCTCAGGACTTCATTACCACCGGCGGCATCGACTATGCCCGGGAGCTCCTGGAGAAGTCGCTCGGCTCGCAAAAGGCGGTGGACATCATAAACCGCCTGACCTCGAGTCTGCAGGTGCGGCCGTTCGACTTCATTCGGCGCACCGACCCCACGCACCTTCTGAACTTCATCCAGCGGGAGCACCCGCAGACCATTGCCCTCATTCTCGCGTATCTCGAGCCGAACAAGGCCTCGGTCATCCTCAAGAGTCTTCCGCACGAGATCCAGTCCGATGTCGCCAAGCGTATCTCGACGATGGACCGTACCTCTCCGGAGATTTTGCGTGAGGTGGAGCGGGTGCTCGAGAAGAAGCTCTCCACCCTGTCCTCGGAGGATTACACAACCGCCGGCGGCGTGGAGAGTATCGTGGAGATTTTGAACCTGGTGGACCGCTCCACCGAGAAGAGCATCATCGAGTCCCTCGAAGAGGAGGATCCCGAGCTTGCCGAGGAGATCAAGAAGCGGATGTTCGTATTCGAAGATATCGTCATGCTCGACGATCGGGCGATTCAGAAGGTGCTGCGCGAGGTGGATACCACCGAGCTTGCGAAGGCGCTGAAGTCGGTGGATACGGAGGTGCAGGATAAGATCTTCCGCAACATGTCGAAGCGGGCTTCCACCCTGCTGAAGGAGGACATGGAGTATATGGGACCGATCCGGGTGAAAGACGTGGAGGAATCCCAGCAGCGGATCGTCTCGATCATCCGTAAGCTCGAAGAACAGGGTGAGATCGTCGTGGCCCGTGCGGGTGAGGACGAGCTGGTCGTATAGATGTCCCGCGCGAAACCGCGCGCGTCGTGGAGGCTTTTGGCGTGGCAAAGAACGTCTTCAGAGCAGGAGAGATTAGCATTTCCGACGGCAAGGTCTTCGTCGCAGGCCCGGAGTCTCCGGCCGAGGCACCTCAGCCGGTGGAATCCGAGGAGCTGGAGGAGTATAGCGGTCCTACCGTCGAGGACATCCGTCGGGAAGCCGAAGAGTTCCGCGCGAAATGGGAGGCCGAACGAGAGCAGATGATCCAGGAGGCCCGGGAAGAGGCGGACCGGATCGTCAAGGAAGCGGAGAATCAGGCTTTTGAAGAGGTCAAGGCCAAAAACGACGAGGCGGCAACAATAAGGCAGGAAGCCGAGGAAGAAGCGCAGCGCATCAAGGAAGAGGCGCAGGCGGAGGCCGAGCGGATCGTCTCCGAAGCGCGTGAGAAAGCCGGCGAGACCGAAAAGGAAGCCTACGACCGCGGCGTTGAGCAGGGAGAAGAAAAGGGCTTTGCCTCCGGCGAGGGGGAGGTGAATCGCCTGATCGATCGGCTCCACGTCATTCTGAACAAGGCCATCGAACGGCGCAACGAGATTATCGAGGAATCGGAATCGCAGATCATCCACCTGGTACTGGAGATCGCCAAAAAGGTGGTGAAGGTCATCTCGGAGAATCAGCGCAACGTCGTCGTGAACAACGTCGTGCAGGCCCTGCGGAAGCTCAAGCAGAAGTCGGACGTTATCATCCGGGTGAACTTCCAGGACGTAAAAATGGTGAGCTCCCACACGGAGCAGATCACGAGTATGGTGGAACGTGCGGGGAACATTACCGTAGCGGAAGACTCGAGCGTCGATCCGGGAGGAGCCATCATAGAGACGGATTTCGGCCAGATCGACGCGCGGATATCGTCGCAACTGCGTGAGATCGAGGACCGAATCGTGGAGCTTGCTCCGATCAAGTCGAATCCGAAAATGCAGGAGTGAGCGCCCACGGCAAAGGGCAGGAGGGGACCCTTTGGGACCATTCGACAAATACCAGGCGGTCATTGAGAAGACCGAAACCATCAAGCAGATCGGCCGTGTCGAGCGGGTGCAGGGGCTTCTCATCCGGAGCCTCGGTCCCCAGGCTTTCGTCGGAGAGTTGTGCAGAATCGCAATTCCCCGCGTGGAGCGCACGGTCTGGGCGGAAGTGGTGGGCGTGCACGGGCGCCACGTGGACCTGATGCCGTTTACCGAAACCGACGGCATCGAGGTCGGTGCGGCCGTGGTGGGAACCGGCGAGACCCTTTCGGTAGCGGTTTCGGATAAGCTGCTCGGTCGGGTACTCGATGGTCGCGGAAGGCCTATTGACGGAAAGGGCGACATAGGCTCCGCGGAGTTTCAGTCCATCTTCAATACGCCGCCCGACGTCCTCGAACGCGAGACGATCAATGATCAGATCGTCACCGGCATACGCGCCATCGACGGCCTTGTTGCCGCCGGAAAGGGGCAGCGGCTCGGTGTCTTCTCCGGAAGCGGGGTGGGAAAGTCCACGCTCATCGGCATGATTGCCCGCAATACCAACGCCGATGTGAACGTCATCGCCCTCATCGGCGAGCGAACGCGGGAGGTGAAGGACTTCATTCGTAACGACCTCGGCGCCGAGGGGCTCGCACGCTCGGTGGTGGTCGTCTCCACCTCCAATACGCCGCCGCTCGCGCGGCTTCGGGGTGCCTTCGTCGCGGTTTCGGTGGCGGAGTATTTCCGCGAGCGCGGTAAGAACGTGATGCTGCTCTTCGACTCGGTGACTCGCTTCGCCCGGGCACAGCGGGAAATCGGTCTGGCGGCCGGAGAGCCGCCGGCAACCCGCGGGTTCCCGCCCTCGGTATTCTCTCTCCTGCCGCGATTGCTCGAGCGCTGCGGTACCTCCGATCAGGGGACGGTAACCGGCTTCTTCAGTATCCTCGTGGAAGGCGATGATCTCGACGAGCCCATCTCCGACGCGGTCCGCGGCATTCTCGACGGCCACATCGTGCTCAGCCGTCGGCTCGCCCAGCGCTCGCACTACCCCGCCATCGACGTCCTCGGCTCGGTTTCTCGGCTTGCCACGAAGGTGCAGCGCCCGCAGGTGCAGGAGGCCACCAACTACGTTCGGCGGATGATGGCGACGTATGCGGAGTCCGAAGACCTGATCAACGTGGGAGCGTACCAGCGGGGTAGCAACCGGGAGGTGGACGAAGCCATCGACAGGATCCCACAGATCAATGCGTTTCTCAGGCAGCGCATAGACGAGAAGGCGCCGCTTCCCGACACGGAAGCGTCGCTGTTCCGCATTGCGGGGTATCCGCAGGTGGACGAAGGCGAGAACACCGGCGTCGAGAACACCGGTGAGCAGGGACGGAGCGGTACGTCCGACACGATCTCGGAGGCACGGACGGATGCATAGGTTCCGGTTCAGGCTCGAGCGTATTCTCAGTCTCAGAAGGCATTCCGAAGAGGAGGCCGAGCGGCGGTTGGCCCGTGTCTCGGGTGAATACGTTCAGCTCGAAGGGGAGTTGGGCCGCCTGACTGACGAGCGAGAGGCGACGTTCCGGCTCGGGGATGACGCGCGGCGCGCCGACGTGAGTTACCGGCTGGCCCAAGATGCCTATCTCAGCTTTCTCGAGCAGCGCTCGGAGGCGATCGAGGCGGAGCGGGTAAAGAAGGCGCAGGAGCTCGAGAAGGCTCGGACCGAGTACCGGGAGGCCTCGAAGCGCCGAACGGTGCTCGATAACCTCAAGGAACGGCGCTCGGCGGAGTATTATCGGGAGCAGCGCCGTGCCGAGGGGAGAGAGCTCGACGACATCGGCGGGCGAATGAGCATTCGTCGGCGTGAGCAGGAGGGCGACGATGCCTGAATACAGAAGATTCGGTCCCGGTCCGCGGATCCTGGCACTCGTCGTTCTGGTACTGGTCCTGCTCGGGGGCGGCACCGTATGGTTCGATTATCTGGGAATCATAGACGCCTCCCGAATCATCGCTCCCGTGTTGCGGGTGGTCGGTATCGGCGCGGCGGAAGAGGCCGCGGAGCCCGAGGACGAGGCGATGCTCGATCGGGCGCGTCTTGAAAAGCGAGAGGCTGCCGTAACGGAGCTGGCCGGTGAGATAGACGGACGAGAGCGGGAGCTCTCGGAGTTGGAAGAAGAGCTCGACCGGCGTCGACAGGAGCTGGAAGAGCGAGAGAACGAGCTTGCCGAGCGCGAGAATTCCCTCAATGAACGGATGCAGCAGTTCGAGAATAGAAGAGCACGGGTCGAAGAGAACGTGCAAACATTGACGAACATGCGCCCCGAGGATGCGGTTGAGATCCTTGCGGAGTATGACGATCAACTGCTGATTGACACCCTGCGGGTGACCGAGGAGCTTGCGCAGGAGGCGGGTGAGCTTTCCATGGTGTCGGTGTGGCTCTCGGAGTTACCGGCCGACCGGGCCGCCACGATCCAGCGCAAAATGACGGTCAAGCCGCAGGAGTGAACGAGGGATGAATGACGGCGTCCTTTACGAACATCGTTTGCTCCGGTTCCGGGTCTCGAGGTGAGCGCGGCGCCGCGGCGATCGACCACTTTCTCAGCGCCCGCGGACAACGGAACGGGCCTCTAGGCGGAAACCCGCCGAAGGCATTCGACGACATCTTCAACAACGTCGTACGGCGGGACCCCGCCCGGTTCTCGGATCCGGCGGGGCGCGGGGACGAGAACCCCGTGGAGCGCTCCCGAGCGGCCGCGGACGCGCGGGACCGGGCGGAGGCTCTACGGAGGGCTCGTGACGACGATGCCCGCAAGGCCGAGAAGGCGGAGGTAGCGCGTCGCGCCGCCGAAAAGGCGGACCGGGAGGCCGCCGACGAGGCCCGTAACCGGCGCAAGGCAGAGAGTGAAAAACTCTCGAAGCGAAAGCGCGAGAAAGCCGCCGAAGCCGGGCGGGCGGATAGGGCCGAAGCTGCAGCCGAAAAGGCCGCTACCGAGGAAGCTGCTGAACGGGTCGCGGCAGAAGAAGCCTCCGAGAAGGCCGCCGCCGAGGAAGCCGCGGAGACGGCGGCGGCGGAGACGGAGGACGAGGGAGAGGCCGCCGCGGCGCAAACGGCTGCGCGTGAGGCCGATTCCGACAAGCAAACCGACTCCGAGGAGTCCGGCGAAGATACCGGGAAAGATGCGGCGAAAGACGCCGCGAAAGACGCTGCGGAGAGAGCGGAAGTCCTGGCGGAGGCGGCGGACGCGCGGTCCGGCTCCGAAGCGGAGACAACGGCGGCCACGGAGGCTGCGGGAGAAGCCGCCGGTAACCGCGAGGACGCCGGAGCCGCGAGCGGCGTCGACGGTAAGAGCGAGGCCGACGGTCGGAGCGGCGACTCCGAAAAGGACTCGGAACGGTCGGTTGCCAAAGCGGCCCTCGCGGACGAAGGCGATGATGCCCGGAAGGCCGACATCGAGGAGACACGCTTAGCTCGCAGCGACGCCGAGGAAGACGCGGAAAAGGCCGGCGCCGCCGGCGCCGATACCCGCGCCGCCACCGAGGACGCCGAAAACGCCGAGAACGCCGAGAAC
>JBKHEN010000010.1:0-33532 GCA_046540795.1 Spirochaetaceae bacterium
GTTACGTATGGGGTCCGTCGAGACACCGCCGGTGAAACCAGGCCATCACCGGTCGGCCGCATCCCCGCCTTCGCCGTCGTCGGCGTCCCGTACTTCGCGCTCGGTGACCTCGAAGGCTTCGACCTGCTCCTCGGTGTCAACCGACAGGGAGTACTCGACGATCTCTACCGCCGCCGCGCCCTCATCGCGGCCGCCCCGCCGCCCGCCGGCAGCGTCGGTACCGGTGGCACCGGTATCGACGGCGTCACCGCCTTCGCCGTCGTCGGCGTCGGCGTCGGCGATCTCGGCGAAGAGCACCGCCCAGACCCGCGGGGTCTCCTCTTCCACCGGAAACCGGAAGCGAAGGCGGGCCTCCCCGCCGGCGGGAATCAGCGGAACCTCGACGTTGCCGACGCCGAGCTCGCCGTCGACTTGCATGACCTGAGGCGTAAGGCGAACGGGCCGTCCTTCGGCGCGGGCCTCGAGGGTGACGGTCACCGTGGAGGCCGCCGGCAGGCTGAGATACTGGCCGCTTGTCAATGTTTCGGCCGCCGGACCGAGGCGAAATCGATCGTTCTCGAGGAGGGTATAGCGACGGCTGCCGGTTTCCTCTCCGCCGGCGCCGCTGATCCACTTTTGCCCGGCGTGGATCTCTTCGATCCGGGCAAGAATCTCGGACGCCTCGGCGTCTGCGGATTCCCGGTTCTCGTAGTGGGAGGCAAAGAGCTCGTCGTTCGGTGTGGTGTAGGTGAGAAGACCGTGGGCCTCGGAAGCGGCGGCTCCGCCGGCGCCGGCGGGCTGGTAGAAAGTGCCCTTTTCACGGGTGTAGAATGAGCCGAAGGTAAGCTCTCGCGCTTCCTCCTGTGGCCTGAGTGCGCTGTGGGTGCGCAGATGCGGAGGCACCGGGTGCAGGCCGAGGTAGTCGAGGATCGTGGTGGGAACGTCGACAAGCCCGTAGACCCCCTCATTTACCCCCGACGTTCCTTCCGGCGCAATGAGGACAAGGGGCGCCCAATAGCGCCCGTGCGGGTGATCGACCACGCCGTGGGACTCATCGGAGGTCAGGACCACCATGGTGTCCTCGAACACACCGGCATGCTCGAGCTCGCGGAAGAACTCCCCGAGCGCCTCATCCAGATAGGCCACCGCCGCCGTGCGCTCGTTGTCGTAATCCGCGGCGAAATCGTCGGGTACCGCATAGGGATGGTGCGTGCCGACGGTGAGCATGGTAAGAAACCAGGGACGCTCGGAGCCGTTGTCGCCGTCGCCGGTTGCATTGGTCGCCCGGAGCTCTTTGATGTAGGAGAGCGACTGCTCGAGGAAGGCCTTGTCGTCGGGGCCCCACTCGGAGGCTGCGTAACTATAGTCGAAATGCGGGGCTCCGAGTACCGTTTCGAATCCGGCGGCGGGCATGAACCGGTCTTTGGACATGTAGCCGAGATCGGCCGCTTGGAGGAAGTGCGTGCGGTATCCCGAGCGGTGTAACAGCTCGGGCAACAGGGGCGGACGACGCTCGGCGGGGAGGGAGAGATAGTCGTAGGCCTTCGGCGTGCGGGCAGTCGGGCGGCTGGGATCGCCTGCAAGTAGAGCGTACAGTCCCCGGATGGTTTGTCGGTTGTGGGCTACGAAGCTCGGGACGAAAAACGCGTCCGCCTCTTCGAGTGCGTCGCTCAGCTGTTCCATGGTGACCGGAGACTCGGTGCCGAAGTAGTCCTGCACCTGCCGCAGATAGGCGCCCGGGATGCCTTCGAGAATGAGAAGGAGCACGTTTCGCCGTGCCCCGTCGGCTCGTTCGAAGTAGGGAGCGTCGGCGGCGGCGAGGGGTGGACCGGGCGGTCGGCCTTCGGTTTCCTCACCGGCGTCGGAATCCACGTCCGAAGCAAGACCGTCGCCGCGGACCACCGCGACAGTCTTCTGAAGCGACCGGTAGGTGAGATCCGTGGTTTGCCAGCTTGCCGCGGCGGGGGTAAGCAACGACACCGCGAGGACCGCTCCTACGGCGATAGCAGCGGCGAGCCCGGCGTGGCGGCGCCGGAGTCGGCGGCGCGAGAGTACCACCGCGGCGATGCCGCTTGCCAGCAGACCCAGGGCGTATCCGGCGAAGCTCAAATTGGCCGCGCTACCGCTGAGAAACCGACCTCCCGCAAACCGCAGATCCCACAGGCTCGGCACCGTAGACATGGCGGCAACCATCTCCATGTTGGCCGTCCGGTAGACCACGAGAAGCGTGAGTACGAGCACGCCCAAAAGCACGTGGGCGCGTGCAACCGCGAGAGAGAGCGCAAGAACGAATATGGCAAAGAGGCCGTCGGCAAAGAGAACGGGCGCCCCGATCCGGGGGACAAGCGTGTGCTCGGCGAGAAGCGGCCTCCCGGCGAGATAGAGGAGCAAAAAACAGACCGCTGCTGCTGCCGCAACAAGGGCGGCCGGCGGGACAGAGATACGGGGCCGGGTCATACCGGCAGTCTATCCCGAACCCGTCGGTGCGGGAAGCCGCGGCACGGATCAAGCTCCTCTCGACCCGTTCCGGTCCTCGAGCTCCGCGTAACGGGCGACGAGCTTCTCATAAACACCGGCAAGCTCCGGCTGCGGCGCGAGGCGGCTCTCCTCCTCGACTTGGACGAATCGCGAGGCGGCCTCGTCGTAGTCGATCCCGAGTACGTGCCGGGCGGCGGCGATGGCGCAGCCGAGGGGCGCGGCGTATTCGCCGTTTCGGATCCGGTAAGTCTCCGCGCCGAACGCATCGGTGATGAAGCTGCGAAGACGCTCGTTGTAAGAGCCGCCGCCGACGACGGCCAGGGACCGCGGATCGCTGACGTGGGAGGCATGCAGGCGCAACGATAGGGCCTGGGAGAGATGGAGCGCCCGGACGTTCAACATAGCTTCACCCTCACCGAACCCGTGCCGCACGATTCCCGCCGGGCGCAGGGGAACCGACTCTTCCTGCAGGTAGGGCAGCAGTAGCGGCTCTCCCTCGCGTACGGTCCGTCCGCCGGCAAGGGCGGCGTAGCTTTCCCAGGAACCGTCGGCGGTATACCGCTTTCTGAAGGCGTCGTGGACTTTGGTGCCGTTGGTGATCACGCTGAGCGCCATTGCATGACCGGGAATGTAGCCGAAGACGTTATACTCCGCTCCTTCCAGTTCCCCGAGTCCCGCAAGGACTCCGTTGACCGTATAGCTGCTTCCAAGGGATATCACCAGATTTCCGCCGCAACCGAGCAGGGTGGCGGGATTGTCGCCGGTGCCGGCAAGCACCACCGCATTGGCGTTGAGCCCGTACGCCCGGGTGAAGTAGGGGGAAACCGGGCCGACGGGGGCGTCGTAGTGTTCCATTTCCCCGAGCTTTTCTCGCAGTGCCGAGCCTGCGCCGACCGCTCGGATCTCCTCGTCGAGAACGTCGATCACGACATCACTGAAACCGGGTTCGGTAATGTCGGTGTGATTGAGATTCGTTCCCCAGCCGTCGCCGGCATCCACCGGAGCCGGCCGTCCCGCAAGCACCGAGGTCAAGAACGCGCTGAGCAGCATGATGTGTGCCGTACGATCGTACGACGCCGGATCCTCACGGGCCCATTTCAGGATTTGCGAGGCCGGAAAACGCAATTCGCCCCGGTTGGCGGTGAGCTTCTGGATGCCGCCGTGGGCGGCAAGCCGCTCTTCGAGAAGCCGTGCCTCCCGGCCCGTGGATCGATCCTCCCAGATGGGCGCGGTCTCCCGCGTGAAGGCAGGGACAAGCTGCGCCGCAAGCGGCTCCCCTTCGGAGAGCTCCGCCAGACGGCCGGCGAGGCTGTGATCTGAGTATACCGTGCAGTGTTGTTGCGCATCGAGCTTGACCGCCCCAACGCGCGAAAGGTGCAGTCCGTCCGCGCGCATCCGTCTGAACAGCTCGTCGAGGCCGTCGAGGAGCATCGAAGGGGCGGTGTGGCGAACCTCCGGCTGCATGCTCGGCAACACGCCGCCCCGGGTCCCGTAGCGTGGAAAGCTCTCGTCGTAGGAGAGTTGGTAGGCGGCGACCATGGAGCCGGTTTCGGCCCCCAGGGCCACCGCTTTTGCCGATTGGGTGCTGAACTCCAGGCCCAGCACGAGGGATTCACTCATGCCGATCCTTCCTGTCTACAGGTAGCGGTTGATGATGCTTTCGAGCATCTCCCTGCGACCGGAATCGATCTCCACCGGGTCATGCGCGTGGGCATACTCGGCGAGCTCCGCCAGTCCGGTCTTCCCCGACAGGATACGACGTCCGAGGTCCGAGTTCCAACCCCGGTAACGCTCGCGGATGAAGTCTTCGATCTCGCCGGATTCCAGCAGCGCGTAGGCAACCTTGAGTCCCCGGGCATAGGTGTCCATTCCCGCGATGAAGCCGAGAAAGATATCCTCCGGCTTGAAGGAATGGCGTCTGAGATGGGCGTCGAAGTTCAGGCCGCCCGGCGCGATCCCGCCGTTCTGCAGCACTTCGTACATGACGGCCGCAGACTCGTAGACGCTGGTGGGAAACTGGTCAGTGTCCCAGCCGAGCAGATAGCTGCCTTCGTTGGCATCGAGGCTGCCGAGCTTGTCGTTGATACGGGCGAGGCGGACCTCATGCGCATAGGTGTGGCCGGCGAGAATGGCATGGTTCTGCTCCACGTTGATCTTGAACCGGTCGAATAAGCCGTACTTGTGAAGGAACGCCATGATAGCGCTGACGTCGAAGTCGTATTGGTGGGTGGTCGGTTCCTTCGGCTTGGGCTCGACAAGTAGTTGTCCATCGAATCCGATCTCCTCGGCATAGTCGGCCGCCATGTTGAGAAAGCGGCCCATGGCGTCGAGCTCGAGCCCCATGTCGGTGTTCAGGAGCGTATCGTAGCCCTCGCGGCCGCCCCAGAAGACGTAGTTCAGCCCGCCGAGATCGGCGGTGACCTCCAGACACTTCTTCACCTGAGCCGCCGCGTGAGTGTATACATCCACTGAGGGGGAGGTACCGGCGCCGTGCATGTACTTCTTGTCCATGAACAGCCGGGCCGTGCCCCACAGGAGCTCAACGCCGGTGTCGTTCATGAGCTCCTTCATGAGGTCGGCGATCTCGTCGAAGTTACGGAAGCTCTCGGCGAGCGTCTCACCCTGGGGCGCAATGTCCTGATCGTGAAAGCAGATATACTCGAGCTGCAGCTTCTGCATGATCTCGAAAGCCGCCCGCATTCGTGCTTTGGCCTGCTCCATGGGATCGGTGATGGACAGCCACGGCCGCTCGAAAACCGCCCCGCCGAAGGGGTCGTCTCCGGCGCCGTTGAGCGTGTGCCAGTAGGCCATGGAAAACCGCAGGTGCTCGGCCATCGTCCTCTCGCCGACTTTTTCCTGCGGGTTGTAGAACTTGAACGCGAAGGGGTTCTTCGAATCCGGCCCTTCGTAGCGGACTTGTTTGATGTCAGGAAAAAACTCTTTCATACCGACCTCCGATTGTCTGTTGGGACTAGGCACGTCGCTTGGAGACGACGTCGATGTAAACTGCAAGAATGAGCACGAGCCCGCGGACGACGAATTGCAGGAACACGCCCAGGTTCATCACGCTCATGCCGTTGAGGATGCTTGCCATTATCAGCGACCCCACGATGGCGCCGAAAATGGTTCCTTCTCCACCCATGAGACTTGCGCCGCCGATCACGCAGGCCGCGATGGTATCGAGCTCGTAGCGCTCTCCGCCGCTCACCGTCCCTGCTGCGACGTAGCCGGTGAGGACGATGCCCGAGACCGCGGAGATCATGCCCATCATAATGAACACCCGGAAGATGATCCTCTCTATGTTGATTCCCGACAGACGCGCCGCCTCCTGGTTGCCGCCGATGGCGTAGGCGTAGCGGCCGAACCGGGTGTTGTTGGTGATGTAGGTGCCGATTACCGCAACGATCGCCAGGAGGAACACCGGATTCTGAACACCCCGGTAGGCGTTCATCAAGAGCACGTACGCCATGATCACTGCCGAGAAGAGGCTCGCTTTCAGCATGTCGAGGAAGAGGGGATTCAGTGAGAATCCGTAACGCTGCCGCAGATTTCTGCGTTGCACGGTCATCAGAAAGATCCCGGCAACCACGAGAATCCCGAGCACCAGGCCGACCGTCGGACGCAGATAACCTTGGGCTATCAGGCGGAAGGTATCGGTCACCGGTTGTATTGTACGACCACCGGTCACCCCGATGACGCCTCCGCGAAAGATTGCCATGCCGCCGAGGGTCACGATGAACGCGGGAATCTTGAGATACGCGATAAGCGCCCCCTGCCAGATACCCACGAGGAACCCGACGGCAAGGGCGCTCAGAACGGTGAGCACCGTGGAAATTATCGCAATGCCGCCACCGCTCATATCGGGAAATAGGGTCGGTAGCACTCTCGGCATGAACTGCGCCTGCAAATAGGCACAGATGACGCTCACGAATCCCGTAATCGAGCCCACCGACAGGTCGATGTTACCGGTGACGATCACGATTACCATCCCGACCGCCAGGAAGGAAATGATGGTCATCTGACGGAACAGATTCGAAAGATTGCGCGGGCTGAAGAAGATCCAATCGGTGAGGAACCCGAAGAGCAGCCATATGACCAAGAGCGCAATGACCTTGGCATAGTCGCTGAAGTTGCGCCGCAGCGCATCACGTAGTATTTGTACGACTCCGCCTTGTTCCATAGGTTCTTATACTCCTTCGCTGCGTCCCGCTGACCGGGACAAGGTTGCTCTCTCCAGGATGGTCTGTTTCGTGACCTCCTCCGCGGGAAGGAGCCCGCGGTTCTGCCCCTGAGCAAGGATCATGATCCGGTCGCTCATTCCGAGGACCTCATCGAGCTCCGAGGAAATAAACACGATCGCAACGCCTTGTGCGGCAAGGCGGTCCATGAGTTTGTAGATCTCGAACTTCGCCCCGACGTCGATTCCACGGGTAGGATCGTCGAGGATCAGCAGCTCGGGTTCGGAAAGGAGCCACTTGGCAAGCACCACTTTCTGCTGATTCCCGCCGCTGAGCTTCCGTACCGGCACCTCCGAGGAGGGAGTCTTGATGCCGAGCTCACGAACGTAGCGCTCGGCTGCGCGCAGCTCGGCAAGGCCGTTTATCCGCATAAAGCCGGCGAATCGATCGAGGGTTGCTAAGGAGATGTTCTTAAGCACGGACTGGCCGAGTATGAGCCCCTGGGATTTCCGGTCCTCCGGCGCCATCCCGATTCCGAGCCGAATCGCTTTCCGTGCGGAGTCGATGTGCACGGACGTTCCCGCAAGCTCCACCTCGCCGGACTCCACCGTGCCGTACTCACCGAAGAGGGCGGTGACCAACTCCGTGCGCCCCGCTCCCATGAGGCCGGCGATTCCGAAGATCTCTCCTTTGCGCACGTCGAAGGATACGCCGTCTATGATGTATTTCCCGGGGTGGTCCGGATGCGTCACCATGAGGTCCCGCACCGTCAATAGCAGTTCCCCCGGGGTATGGGTCTTGTCTGGAAAACGCTGCGACATGGTGCGTCCGACCATCCCCGCGATCAGCTTGTTCCGATCGAGCTCGGACACGGCCGTGGTAGAGACCACCCGGCCGTCGCGCAGCACGGTCACGCGATCCGCTATCCGGAAGAACTCTTCGAGTCGGTGGGATATATAGAGGATGGTAACCCCCGCGCTCCGCAGGCGCTCGAGTATGCCCATGAGAGTGTCGATTTCGCCGGCGGCGAGGGCCGAGGTCGGCTCGTCGAGAATGAGCACTTTCGCGTCTTGGGAAAGCGCCCGCGCGATCTCCACCATCTGTTGCTTACCGACGGGCAGGTCCCGGACGCGATCGGTCATGTCCACCGACAGTCCGTAGGTGTCGAGAATGCGCTGTGTGTCGCTGTAGAGTTTTCCCCAGTCCACCGCGCCTCCACGGGTCAGGGGCTCTCGTCCTAGATATACGTTTTCCCCCACCGTGAGCTGGGAAACCAGGGAAAGCTCCTGGTATACGATGGATATGCCGCTCTCCATGGCACGATGAATCGCGCCCTTTCCCAGCCGCAGCGGCTCGCCCTCGAGGTAGATCTCTCCATCGTAGGTTCCATGCTCGTGTACCCCCGAGAGGATCTTCATGAGCGTGGACTTTCCGGCCCCGTTTTCTCCGCAGACACCGTGAACTTCCCCTGCGTGGACGGAAAAAGAGACGTCATTGAGTGCCGTGACGCCGGGGAAGGTCTTGGTGACATTGCGAAACTCGAGAATCGTGGGGGTATGGTTCCGTGTCATGGTCTCCGAGCTCACCTGTACATACCTCGTTCTATAATCGGCTGATCGAAACCGGGGCCGTACACCGGCCGCGGGGACCGGCATACAGTATACCCCGGTATAGGATGAGCGTCGCCGCCCGATTCGAGCCTCGTGGAGGCCCTTACTCGGGCTGCGGTGGGCGCTCGTCCTCGGGAACGTCTGAGTAGACCTCTTCCCAGTCCTGGAAACCGGTCTCCACGACCTCCTCATAAACATTGTCCTCGTGCACGGCGACGACCGGACGGAAGTCGACATTCACCGAACCTTCCATGTCCTCATCGAGGGTCAGCTCCTCGAGGGTCCGTTCCTCGAAGTCGAGTTCGTTACCCCCCTGGGCGAGCTCCATAGCTACCTCTACCGCGCGCGGGGCCATCTCACGATAGTCCTTCAGGACGCTCATGGTGAGGTTCCCGTTCACGATTGACCGCACCCCGGCCGCCGTGGCGTCCTGACCGGAGATCGGTACCTCGCCGGCGAGCCCCTGGGCTTCGAGAGCCTGAATGGCGCCCAACGCCGTGGAGTCGTTCGAAGCGACTACCGCGTCGATGTCGTTACCTTCCGCCGTGAGAATGTCCTCCATGATACGGGTTGCCTCCGCACCGTCCCAGTTGGGTACCCACTGATCGGCTACCACCTCGATATCGCCGTCGTCAATGAGTGGCTGGAGCACATCCATCTGGCCTTGGCGGAAGAGTGTCGCGTTATTGTCGGTCGGGCTTCCACCGAGGAGCACATACTTGCCTTCCGGCCGGCGCTTCACGATCTCCTCGGCTTGCACGCGTCCGACCTGGACGTTGTCGAAGGACATGTAGACGGAAATGTTTTCGGTCGGGATCAGGCGGTCGTAGGATATTACCTCTACACCCGCCTCTGCCGCGGAGTTGACCGCGGTGACCGCGGAGCCCGCGTCCTCGGCTACGATGATGAGGACGTCCACGCCCTGCAGGACCATGTTCTCGATCTGGTCGTTCTGCAGCTTGGGATCGTTGTTGGCGACCTGGGAGATCACCTGCGCGCCCATCTCGTCGGCTACGTCGGTCATGATGGACTGCTCGCGAGGCCAGCGCTCGAGGGCGAAGCTCCCGAAGGACAGTCCGATTTTGACGCCGTCGTCTTCCTCTCCCTGACCACCGGCCACAGCGGGGAAGGCAACGGCCAGCGTCAAGACGGTTACAAAGAGACCAATGAGTACTCGTCGCATATACACACTCCTTTTGTAAGTTTCACGAACCCCTATGCAAGAACGGGGCCAACTCTACATGATGTCGCGCCCGGTCGTTGGGGCATAAGTGTTTCCGTGGAAAACACTTAATTGACGCTGTAACGCACGAGCGTGCCGTGCGGGGACGAATGGGCACGAACCGCCACGGATTGCACGTGGTGACGTGCATCGGCCGCCACGGCCGACACGGGAGAGGAGATCAAAAGGAGGTTGCCCGTGCGGGCCGGACCGGCTACAATCGAGCCACGATGGCGGGCGTTCTCATCATCGATGATGAAGAGGAGATGTGCACCTCTCTCGCCGAGATACTCGAGGGAGCCGGGCACCGTGTTTCCTACACCGTGGACCCGGGTCGGGTCCCGTCGATGGTAGCCGGTGACCGGCTCGACGTCGTACTCATGGACATCCGGATGCCGGATCTCAACGGTATAGACCTGCTCGGGCGGTTACGCGCCGAAGGCTTCGACGGACACGTTATCATGGTCTCCGGTTATCCGTCGGTGGAGAACATCGTGCGCTCTATGAAAGCCGGCGCCACCAACTTCTATAGAAAACCCCTCGACGTGCCTTCGCTGCTCTCCGAGCTCGAGACGATCGCCGCGGCGCGAGAGACCCGGCAAGAGCCGGTCGGCCCGGAGCGCGGGCACCGCGGTCGCGGTACGCGTAGGCCCATGGCCAACGATCCGGTTATGCGGGGCGTCCTCGACGCCGCGCGGAAAGCCGCGCCCACGGATGCTCCGGTGCTCCTCATTGGAGAGACGGGCTCGGGAAAGGAGCTCATCGCGGAGTCCATCGTCGCGGCGAGTGCCCGTCGTGATGCCTCTTTCCTCAAGCTGAACTGTGCCGCCGTGCCCGACAGCCTGCTCGAGGGCGAGCTCTTCGGGCACGAGGCAGGGGCGTTTACCGACGCCCGCGAGAAGCAGCGAGGAAAGCTGGAGCTCGCCGACGGGGGGACACTCTTCCTCGATGAGGTAGGGGAGATGAGCCTTTCCACCCAGGCCAAGCTGTTGCGGGTCTTGCAGGAGTGGGAGTTTCATCGCCTCGGGGGAACAAAGACGATATCCGTGGATGTGCGTGTGATTGCCGCAACCAACTGCGACCTCGGTGAGCGTATGCGGGACGGGCGGTTTCGCGAGGACTTGTATTACCGATTAGCCGTGGTAGAGTTGCAGGTGCCGGCGCTTCGCAGCCACCGGGGGGACATAATCCCCCTGGCGGAGCATTTCCTGCACGAGTTTGCGGCCAGATATCGCAAGCCGGCACGCCGTTTCGCGCGGGAAGTAAGCCGGGTTTTGCTGGCCCATGATTGGCCGGGAAACGTGCGCGAGTTGCGGAACATCGTCGAGCGATCTATCATCTTCTGTGACGGTGAGACAATCGAGCTCGACCATTTGCCGGAAAACTATCGAAGCGAGGAGCCTCAGGAACTCACGGAGTCAGAAGGGCTTGCCGAGGCGGGTGAGGCCCTTACGAGACAGATGATCCTGAATGCGTTGAGAGAATGCAACGGCGTGAAGCGGCGGGCCGCCGAGCGGCTGCACATACACAGGAAAACCCTCTACAACCGAATGAAGAAGCTCGGAATTCAATAGCGCCGCCGAAACCGGCCCCACGGCTCGTGCTACGCAATATCCGGCATCTCTACGGGGATCGGTATGCGCTGCGGGGAGTAGACTTCGACCTCTACCCGGGTGAGGTTCACGCGGTGGTCGGGGACCATTACTCGGGAAAGACCACCCTGGCACGCATCGTGAGCGGCGAGCTTCACAAACAACACGGGTCGATCGAGCTCGATGGGAAGCCGGTTTCGAGCATGACACCGCGGCTTGCCCAGCGGCATCGCATTGCCATCGTCCACCAGGACATGACCGTCATTCCGTCGCTCAGTACCGTGGAGAATGTCTTTGCCGGTCGTTTTCCGGTTTTCCATCTCTCCCCCCGCGCACGGGGGCGAATGATCGAGACCGCCCGTGGCATTTTCCAGGCGCTCGGGGTGGAAGTCGACCTCGAGCGGCCGGTTTCGGTTCTTTCCCGGGAGGAGCGGCAGTTGACCGAGGTTGCGCGGGTTCTATCCGCTCACCCTCGCATCGTTATTCTCGACGAGATAGCGCAGCGCTTTCCGCCACGACAGGTGGATCGCATCATGCTTGCGCTGCGCTCCTACATGGATTCCGGCACGGCGGTCGTCTACAGCACCAGCGACATCCAGGAGGTGCTCTCTCGGGCGGACCGAGTGACCGTGCTGCGTCACGGGGTGCGGCGCGCCACCGAGCGTGTGGCTGATCTCGACCTGTTCAACCTGCTGAAGCTTACGCACGACTTCGCCCTCGACCTCGACGCCAAGGAGGGGGAGGAACGGCTCTCGCTTGCCAAGCAGTACAATGAGGACATGATCTCGAACCTCTCGGTCGGCGTGGTCATGCTCGACGGCCATGGACATGTTCACGCCCTGAATCCCGCTGCCCGTGATCTTCTCGACGCGCACGGAGTCTCGGAGCACGATCTCACGGTGAAGCGACTGCTGTCGACCGAGGACCCGAGTCGGAGAGAAGAGATCCTACGCGACATCGAGAGAGGGGTGCAGAGCAGCCGACAAGCGGTGCCCATGCGCAACCGTCGTTTCCTGAACATCAAGCTGTTTCCGATCCTCGACCACAACACCCACGTAGGCACGTTCATTCTCCTCGAAGACGTGTCGGTCGACCATTCGACCCGCGAGTACCTTGCCCGCGCCGAACGCATGAGTTCCATTGCCGAGCTTGCCGCCGGCGTGGCCCACGAGATAAACAATCCTCTCGGGATCATCGGGAATTACGTCGAGCTTCTGAAACGAAACGAGCGTGACGAGGCCCAGAATCGGCGGTTGGCGAAGATCGAAAGCGAGCTCGACCGTATCGCCCGGATCGTGGGGAGCCTCCTGTCTTTCTCCCGTCCCAATTCGGAGACTCGACGTCGGGTGGATCTGGCGGAGCTGGTGGAAGAGGTGCTCGTGCTTATCGGTCATCGTCTGGAGGAAAAGCACGTGGAGCTTAGTCGGGAGTTGCCCGCGAAGCGGACCCTCGTCCACGGCGACGAATCGCGACTGAAACAAGTGTTCATGAATCTGCTTACCAATGCCGTCGAAGCCGTGCTCGACCACGGCAGGATCGAAGTGGCCGTGGACGCGGGGCGGGACAGACACGCGGAGGTTCGGATAACCGACGACGGTCACGGCATACCCGAAGAGGCGGCGGAGAAGGTCTTCTCTCCGTTTTTCAGCACCAAGACTTTCAAGAAGAACGCCGGACTGGGGCTTTCGATCTGTCAGCACCTGGTCGAAGCACAGGGCGGCACGATCGACTTCGACAGTGTTCCCGGTGAGGGCACCACCTTTACCGTACGCCTGCCTACGAGTAGGATCTCCCCCACGAGGGGCAAGACGAAAGCGTGAACAAGCGGATTATTTTTCTCATTGCCGGGCTCGGCGGGATGATGGCGAGCTTTCCGGGACAGACGGTCGGCGTGAGCGCCTTCACCGACGAGCTCATACGGTCTTTGTCGCTATCGCGGGTCCACATGAGCCTTGCGTATCTCATCGGCACCATCTCGAGCGCGGCGCTGCTTACTCCGGCGGGAAAGCTCTACGACCGCCGGGGAGCCGCGAACGCCGTGCTCTCGGTGGGCATTCCGTTGAGTTTTGCCTATGCACCGCAGCTCATCGATCGTCTCATCGGGCGACACGGCCGGCACGGCGCCCCCCGCCATGGCAGCCGGCGTCTAAACCAGCGCCGGGACCTCGAGCCACCGCCGCTCGCGCCGGCTCTGCATGCCGAGCTCTGCGAGCTGCACGCCCTTGGCGCCCTCGAGAAGGGTCCAGGGAAAGGGCTCCTCGGCAGCCACGTGGCGCAGGAACAGCTCCCACTGGGCCTTGAACGCGTTCTCCACCGGGTCCCGGGTGGGCATTTTCGTCCAGTGCTCGTAGAAATCGATCTCCTGCGCAACGTCGGGATTCCACACGGGCTTGGGCGTTTCCGCGTCATGCTGGACCCAGCACTCACGAAGCCCCGCGACCGCCGTGCCGTGGGTCCCGTCGACCTGCAGGGTGAGCAGATCGTCGCGCCGCACCCGCACGGCCCAGGAGCTGTTGAACTGGCAGATAACGTCGTTCTCCAGCTCAAAAATGCCGTAGGCGGCGTCTTCGGCGGTACAGCGGTAGCGCTTGCCCTGCTCGTCCACCCGCTCGGGGATATGGGTTGCGCCGGTGGCGGTAAGCCGGGCTATCGGGCCGAAGAGACGGTCGATAACGTATCGCCAGTGACAGAACATGTCGATCATGATGCCGCCGCCGTCCTCGGCGCGGTAATTCCAGGAGGGGCGCTGCGTTGGCTGGTGAAACCCGTCGAAGACCCAGTAGCCGAACTCTCCGCGCACGCTGAGGATGCGCCCGAAGAAGCCGGAGTCGATGAGATACCGAAGCTTGAGAAGGCCGGGGAGCCAGAGCTTGTCCTGTACCACGCCGTTCTTTACACCGGCATCCCGGGCGGCGGTGTAGAGGGCGAGGGCCTCTTCGGTGCTCGTCGCGCTCGGTTTCTCGCAGTACACCGCTTTGCCGGCGTCGATCGCTCTTCTGACCGCCTGCGGCCTGAGGCTCGTAAGCTGCGCATCGAAGTATATCCGGTACTCTTGGTCGCCGAGGGCGTGATCGAGGTTCGTGCTGTAGTGGGAGACGCCGTAGCGCTCGGCGAGGCGGCGAAGCTTCTCTTCGTTGCGCCCGACGAGGAGGGGTTCGGGGATGACCCGATCGCCGTTCGCAAGGCTAACGCCGCCCTGTTCCCGGATCGCAAGGATGGAACGTACCAGATGCTGGTTGGTACCCATTCGTCCGGTCACTCCGTTCATGATAATGCCGATTCGCCTGTCCATCGGTTCCTCCTCTTCAAGTGATCAGGTTCAAGTGATCAGGCGCCCTACCGGCACCGTGTGGCCGAGGCGCAGACGCCCGGCGCGCACTATACGTAGCCGTCATAGGCCGAGACGATACGCCTGAGAAACTCTCCCTGATCCATGGCCCAGTAGCGCGTGGAGAAGATCTCCACCTCACAGAACCCCGTGAAGCCGGCTCTCTCGACCCAGTCGCGGATGCGGCGCAGGGGGATACAGCCTTCCCCCATCAAACCGCGATCGGTCAGCAGATCCTCTGTGGGAACGCGCCAGTCGCATACGTGGTAGGCGAAGAGTCGGCCGAGCCGTCCCGAGCGCTGTATCTGCGTTTCCAAGTGTGGATCCCACCACAGGTGATACACATCCACCGCGACGCCCACCGCCGGATCTCCCACACGCTCGCAGACGTCATTGGCGTCGCCGAGGGTGTTAATTGCGGAGCGGGTGTCGGCGTACATGGGATGCAGGGGCTCGACGGCCAGTCGGACGCCGTGCTCTCGCGCCACCGGCGCCAATTCGCTGAGAGCCACCTCGATTTGGGCGCGGGAATCCGCAAGGGGTTGCTCCGGATCGGCCCCGCAGACGAGGACCAGCACCGGTGCGCCCACCTCGGCGGTTTCGGCGATAGCCTGCCGGTTCACCGAAAGCGCGCGACGGCGCTCTCGCTCTTCATGGTGTGCGAAAAACCCGCCGCGACAGAGGGAAACCGGGGTGAGCCCCGCATCCCGCGTGCGGCGCCCGACCTCCGCGGGCGAGAGCGTTTCGAAGGCATCGCGCCAGACGGTGATGCCGGCCACTCCCGCCCGGGCGTACTCATCGATTGCCCGTTCGACGTCCCACGGTTTGGTGGTTACGGTGTGAACGCAGAGTCGCTTCCGCGCAGCTGCACCGATTTCGCCCATCGCTTTCTGCCTCCGTCGGGTTATCTCTCGTTGCCGATATTGTAGAACGCCGGATACGGACCGCCCTCGGCCAGGCGCTTGAGATAGACCGCCAGCTCCATCATATGGTAGTCGCCCCACATGCAGGACTCGCCGTTGGGTACCTGCTGTCCGGCGGGGATGTTGTCCCACCCGTTTGGGCGATGATAGACGGCGTGCAGGAGCATCCCCTGGTGATCCGGGCTGGTGGAAAGGTAGGGCTCATCGAGCAGCGTCCGGGCAACGGTCAGCCCGGCCTGGGTATAGCGGCGGCCGGCCTCGGCGTCACCTCCGCGGGCAGGGTCGAGGGTGTCGAGGTAGCGCCCGAGGCGCAGGAGCCCCTGCGCGGCAATGGCCGCCGCGGAAGAGTCGACGGGCTCGTGCATGTTGTAGGGATCCGCCGGGCGGCCGAGATAGTCGCCCATAGCCGAAAGATCGGGAGCGCCGGTGTCCCAATAGGGGATCCCGTCGGTGGGCGTGTGCTCGAGGTAGAAGTCCGCGGCGGCTCGAGCTACCTCGAGAAAGCGTGCCCGGACGGCAGCTTTGTCCGGTAAGTGCGTGAACCCCGCCTCCGCGATCTCTTCTTCCGGCAAGGTCTCGATGAACTCGAGCTGCTCCGGATAGCCCACGACGATCCAGGACAGCCCCCTCGTCCACGTGGTGAACGGGGAGTATCCCTGCTGTGTCGAGGGACAACGGTAGGCGCCGTTGTTCACGTTGAAGATGACCTCATGGACCGTTCGGCCCCGCACGTCGTAGCTGTCGCGGCCGCTGCCGTAGTAGACGCTGTAGCGCGCGGTCGTCTCGGCGTGTTGTAGTAATCGGAGCAACAGGGAGACGCGCTCGTCCTGTTCGCCCATGTAGACGTGTCCCAGGCGGTGGGCCAGCGCGAGGACCCGGAGGGTGCGCATGGTATCAACAAAGAGCGAGTGAGGTCCGTTGAAGGTGTAGATGTAGCCCAGTCCGTCGGGCAGGGCGGTCCAGCGGGCGGCCTGCACGGCGCCTGAGATCTTCAAGGCGAGCTCGTAGAAGCGTCGCTCCCATGTATTCTCGGGAATCCGGCCCTCCGCCGTCAGCCGCAGCAGGTTTCCGTAGGTGCTCACATTGTTGAAACCGTGATCGTGGACACCGAAATGGCTGAGGTGCGGCGCCATTTCCGCGACGGTTGCCTCCCGTCCGTAATGGAGAAAGTGCTCGTCTCCGGTGGCGTCGAACTGATACAGCGCATTCCCATAGACGAAGCCCTGGGTCCACTCCGTCCATCCCCGGGTAGTATAGGTCCCGTCGACGGTGAACACCGGGGCACCCTTATCCCGGCTCCAGTGCCTGCGAAGCAGCTCGATCTTCTCACCGGCAAGCTCGAAAAAGCGCCGGAGCCTCCCGGTGAGATCCGTGGCCCCCAGCGATTGGTCTGCATGAATCATGTGTTACCTCCTCTCGTTTCAGCGACGCCCTACGCTCCCCGCTGCCGGCGGGCGGCGGGGCCGTTACAACCGGGATATGGTGAAACCTCCGTCGGTGTAGATCACTGCTCCCGTGGAGAACGCGAAGTCGCCGCGAAGCAGCGCCGCCACCGCCCGTCCGTTGTCTTCGGGCTCTCCCCAGCGCCGCTGTGGCACGAGGCCTTCGGCGATGAGTCCGTCGTATTTCTCGCGGACGGCGGCGGTCATATCCGTGCGGGTGATGCCGGGACGCAGATCGTAGACCTGGATAGCGTGGCCGGCAAGTCGGGCGGCCCATAGCTGCGCCGCCATGCCGAGTCCGGCCTTGGAGATACAGTATTCCCCCCGGTTCAGTGAGACCGTATGCGCCGAGAGAGAGGAAACGAAGACGATCTTCCTGCCCGAGGGAATCCGAGGCTCGCCGGCGCTACCGTCTTTGCCGGAAATCCACCGGCGAGCCACCGATTGGGTGAGGAAATACGGCCCCTGAAGGTTGACCTGCATGAGCTCCTCGAAGCTCTCTTCCTCGGCCTCTATGATATCTTTGCGCTCTTTCGGCGCGATGCCCGCGTTGTTGACCAACGCGTCGAGCTCCCCGAAACGGGCATAGACGGCGCCGAGCATGGCCTCTCGCGCGTCCCGGGAGCCCACGTCGGCCTGGAACGATGCGAACTCCTGCCCGTCGCCGGCGACTTCGCGACAGCGGCGCACCGTCTCCTCCGCCGCCTCCGCGTTCCGCGCGTAGTTTACGGCCACCGAAAACCCTTCGCGGGCCAGCTCCACGGCAATGCCGCGACCGATGCCGCGGCCGGCTCCGGTCACAAGTGCTGTCGGATTCATGGTTGTCGTCTCCTCTCTTTGCGGTTACGTTCGGCTGTTACGAAAAGAGCAGCTCATCAGCACTCTTGAGAATGAGCACCGATGCGCCTACGGCGCCGGCCTCCATGCCCAGGGTGCTTCGACGAATGTCGAGCACGGACAACGGGTACGACATCGCGCGTCGCTGCACTCCACCGACGGTCTCTTCGTACAGCAGTCGGCTCTGCTCGATCATCGGACCACCGAGGCAGACGATTCGGGGATTGAACAGATTGACCAGCGTCGCCACACCGATTGCAAGGTACTCGGCTGTCTCCCGAATGAGCACCGCGGCGGTTTCGTCTCCTGCCTCCCCGGCCGCGAGCACGTCCTCCGCGGCAAGCTGCTCCGGTAGACGTCCCGCCGCCTCCAGAAGCGGTCCCTCTTCGGCGGACCGTAGCGCAATACGTGCGCGTTGGGCAAGCGCGCTCTCGGAGACGAGCTGCTGCAGACACCCGCGGTTTCCGCAGGCACATGGCGGTCCTTCGGGAAGTACCGTAATGTGGCCGAGCTCGCCGGCGCTCGAGTTGGTACCCATGAACAGCTCGCCGTGGTGAATGACGCCGGCGGCGACACCGGTACCGACGGACACGTAAATCAGGTCGCCGGCCCGGCGGGATTCCGTGTGCCAGTACTCCGCCAAGGCGGAGACCTTGCTGCGGTTCGCCACCCTTGAGGGTAGTCCGGTGCGCGACTCAACAAGGCTCCCGAAGGGAACGTTCACCCACCCAACATCGGCGGCGCTCACAATGAGTCCGGAACGCACGTCTACCAGTCCCGGCGGTCCGAGCCCCAGCCCGGGAAGCAGGGTGGCCGGGCCGGCGCGCCGGCGCAGCTCTTCGACGCCCGCGGTCACGGCGTCCACCGCCGCCGACGGGGAGAAGTCTCTCATGGCCACCGTCTCCCGGTCGACGATGTGCGCGACGAGGTTAGTGCGAACGAGGGTCCACGAATGGTCCCGCATGCTTGCGCCCAATGCGTAGGCCGCATCCGGATTGAACTCCAGCAGCATGGGCGGTCGCCCGCCGCGGGAGTGCCCCGGTCCGACCTCCCTCACGAGGTCGAGAGCGGCAAGGTCCTCCGTGACACTGCTGATGGTGGCCCGGTTGAGGCCGCTCGCCCGGGCGAGCTCCGGCCGCGAGATTCTGCCCTGAGCGGCGAGGATGGAAAAAACTCGGGAGCGATTCCGTTTCTTTATCGTATCGGGCGCTCTGTCGAGGCTCTCCACGTTCCACAGTCTACGCCCGGTCGGCCGTTTTGTCTATGATTAAGCAGAAGTATGTCGACATATCCCCCGCTGGACGCGAAAATATCCCCGACCGCCGGCTCTTTTGCTTAGTTTTTGACAAAGTATACCCCCCATGCTACAATCGATGCCGGTTGGTTGAGAAATGGGTCCTTCACTGCGAGTACGTGACTGTCGGCTTCATTACATCCCTATCTCCATGTCCCTGCCCTTGAGTTTCGGTCGGGCGAGCCTGCGGGATCTCGAGTGCCTGCGGGTGCGCATGACCGTAGAGGACTCCAGCGGCCGAACGTATGACGGATGGGGAGAGGTGCCGCTGAACATCGCGTGGGCGTGGCCTGAGGCCCCGCGGGACGCGTGGACACGTCAGGCGGTGCGGAGCTTCTGTTCGCGGATAGCGCAGCGGTGGTGTGCTCTTGATCTCCGGGGGCACGCATTGGAACTCGGACATCGCTTTCTCACCGGGGAGCTCACCGCGCTCGCCTCAGAGGCGCGGACAACTTTTCACATCGGCGCCTTTCCGCGGCGGATGGCTCTTCTGTGTGCGGCGCCGTTCGACATTGCGTTGCATGATGCCTACGGACGGGCCGCCGGACTGCCGACCTACGAAACCTACGGCCCCGAACATCTCACGAGAGACCTCTCATCGTATTTCGGACCGGAAGCCCGGCGCTTTGTCGGTAGATATCCGGCGGATTACCTGCTGTTCCGAAGGCCCGAGCGGATCGCCGCGTGGCATCTGGTGGGGTGTTCCGACGCCGTGGAAGCGCCGGCGGATGAGCCGGCCCCGGGCGATCGGCCAAGGTCGGTAGTTCAATGGATCGCCCGTGACGGCGTGACGCGCCTGAAGATCAAGGTTTGTGCCGAAGACCGGGAATCGGACGTGCGGCGTCTGCTGCGGGTGGGAGCCGTTGCCGAGAAGTACGGCGTTCAAGAGCTCTCGGTGGACTTCAACGGGACGGCCCCGAGTGAGAGCTATGTGACCACGCTCCTCGAGCGGCTCGCCGTGGAGGCGCCGACGGTCTACGATCGCCTTCGATTCGTCGAGCAACCCTTTGCTCCGGGCTCCGCGGTGGAAGCGGAAGGGGTCAGGGCGGTGTCCGAGCTGAAGCCCGTGTACGTCGACGAAGGTGCGGGCTGCTGGCAGGAGGTGCGAGCAGCGTGGCAGGCCGGCTACGCGGGCGTTGCGTTGAAAACCTGCAAGACCCAGACCGCCGCCGTGCTCAGCGCGTGCTGGGCCCGGGAGTATGGAATGGGTGTGATCGTACAGGATCTCACCAATCCGATGCTCGCGCAGGTTGCGCACGTGCTCCTGGCGGCGCATGTCGCCCCTGAGATGGGCGTGGAGAGCAACTCCATGCAGTTCTGTCCGGAAGCGTCGGAACCGGAAGCCCGCGTGCACCCGGGGTTGTACCGGCGGACCGGTGGGATGCTGGATCTCTCCACTGTTGGTGGTCCCGGTTTCGGGTACCGGGTAGAGGAGATCCGGCGGGAGCTGCCGGAGGATGCAGCATGAGTGGGGACAAGGTATGTTTCTGACGGGCATCACCGACGAAGCTGCAGACACGATAGATGAGCAGATTGCCGTATGCCGCAAGCTCGGTTGGCGCTGGATCGACCTTCGCACGATCGAGGGGGAGAACATCACCAACATATCCGAAGTCAAGTTCGGCAGGCTCCTCGATGCTCTCGCCGAGAGCGAGATCGGGGTAAGCTCTTTTTCCGCGGCTATCGCCAACTGGGGCCGTCGCGTCACCGATCCCTTCGAAACGGATCTGGCGGAGCTCGAGCGCGCAATCCCGCGGATGCATCGAGCCGGCACCCGGTTCCTCCGTATCATGAGCTACCGGCCGGAGGCCGGCGAGGGCACGGAGCGCTGGAGCGAACCGGAGGTAGAGCGGGAAGTGATACGCCGCCTCCGGGAGCTCGCACGGCGCGCCGACGACGGAGGCATCGTACTTCTGCATGAGAACTGCGATACCTGGGGAGGTCAAAGCCTCGAGCATACGCAGAGGTTGCTCGAAGCGGTCGATTCTCCCGCCTTCTCGCTGGTATTCGATACGGGTAATCCCGTGGAAACCCGGGACCACCGGGCCGACGCGCCGGGTGAGCGGCAGGACGCCTTCGAGTTCTACCGGGCGGTGCGCGAGCACATAAGCTACGTGCATATCAAGGACGGATACGTGACCGGCGGGAAGACCATATACACCATGCCGGGTGAAGGAGACGCTCGTGTTCCGGAAATCCTGGCCGACCTGCGAGCAACCGGGTATGACGGCGGGTTTTCGATCGAGCCGCACGTGGCGGTCGTGCATCATGATCCGAGTATCACCGCCGACCGTGAGGAGCGGCGGCGGTCGTTCCTCGAGTATGCCCGTCGGTCCGAGGAGTTGCTGCTACGAGCCGGCTATACCGTTACCGGCGACCACGTCGGCAGCCGCCGGTCACGAAAGTAAAAGGGCTTCGAACGCCCGTCGCGCCGCCGTCGGCGCGCACGACGGTAGCGGTGAAAGGAAGAATCCTGAGGAGGTGTAGTTATGAGAAAGGCAATTGCACTCGTTCTCGCATTGACGCTCGTTCTTGCGGGGACCGCATTTGCGGCAGGGGAGGCCGAAGAAGAAGGCTATGAGTGGCGGCCCAATCGGCCGATCAATCTGATCGTACCGTGGGGTGCGGGAGGTTCGACCGACCGCTCCGCGCGCACGACAGCAGGTATCATCGAGGAAGAGCTCGACACGAGTGTCGTAGTTGTGAACCAGGACGGAGCTTCGGGGTCGGTAGGCACCGCCGAGGCGCTGGACGCCGAGAAGGACGGGCTGACGTGGACGGCGGGTGCCGTGAAGGACCTCGGTGTCTACAAGGTACAGGGGCTGCTTGACACGACGCTCGACGACTGGCATCTGTATCTCAACGTCGCCATGCCGAACGTCGTCTCGGTTAATCCGGATACTCCCTACGAGGACTTCGGTGAGTTGCTCGAGGCCTTCGAAGAGAACCCCGGCGAGATCGAAGTCGCCACGGCCGGAGAGAACTCCGCGGGCCACACGGCCATGGAGTTGATCCGAAAGTACACCGACATCGATTACCGTCACGTAACGTACGGGGGCGGAAATCCGGCGGTGGTTGCTACCGTCGGCGGGGAAACCGATGTCGTGCCGCAGCTCTCGGTAGAGCAGGTCGATATGATCCGCGGGGATGAGCTGAGGCCGCTTGCGGTGCTGGCGGACCAACCGCTGGAACTATCCGGCTACGATGAGCCGATTCCGCCCATCACGGACTGGATCGAGGACTTCGAGTCCGCACCGACCTATTTCGGTATTTTCGTGCCGAAGGGAGTGCCCGACGAGGTGGTCTCGACGCTCGACACGATTTGGGAGAACGTGGTTATGGATTCGGACGAGCTGCGCGAATGGGCCGCAGAGAATGCGGTGGTGTTCGACCCGGCCTACGGAGAGGAAGCCTTCGAGAAATCCTTTCCGATGGTGCAGATCGATGCCTGGCTCAAGTGGGACGCAGGCGATGCGGAGATCGAGCCTTCAGAGGTCGGTATCCCCCGCCCCGAATGATGCGGGCATCACCCCCCTGTAGCGGGGGCATCATCTGAGAATATGAGCGACGCCCGGGCGTACCGCGTTCGGGCGTCGCCTCCGTGAGAGGTAAGGATGACAAGGGTGCGAGAGAAACGTCGACCGGACATGCCGAAAGCGGATTTCATTACGTCGCTGGTACTTCTCGGCTTCAGCGTCGCGGCCGTGCTGCTTTCGCTGCGGCTGCCGCGCCTCGAACATCGTGGGATCAACGAGTGGACCGTGCCCGGCCTGGTGCCGGGCCTCATCGGCGTCGTCATTGGACTGCTGGCGCTCACGCTGCTCGCGCGGTCGCTTCGCTATGGCGGGGCTCGCCTGGGACTGACGAAGGAGCGCGTGGGAGAGTTCATCGCCCTGACGCAGGTCAGGCGGGCAACCGCGACGACGGCGCTCTGCCTGTTCTACGCCATGGTGCTGATAGGACTCGTGCCGTACGTCCTCGGTACATTCCTGTTCATGTTCGGCTTCATTCTCTTGTTCGAGTACGATCCGCATCGCTCTCTGCGTGAGCAGAAGAGGACGTTTGTGGTCGCAGCGGTGGAAGCGGTGATAGTCTCAGCGGCGGTGGCGTCACTGTTTCAATACGTGTTTCTGGTTCGTTTGCCGTAGAACGTCGGATGAGGAAGTACGTCATATGTTGGAAGGACTCGGCTACTTTGTCGGCGCGATAGGGGAGTTCGTCACGCTCCGCACCATCTTCAACGTCTTGTGGGCGACTCAGCTCGGCATCATCGTCGGCATGCTGCCCGGGCTCACCGCGACCATGGGCATAGCGCTCATGACAACGCTGACGTTCAAGATGCCGGCGAACGACGCGGTGTTGATCTTGGTGTGCATGTACATCGGAGCAATCTACGGCGGCGGCCGGAGCGCCATTCTGCTCAACATTCCGGGGACCCCCGCAAACGCGGCGACCGCGGTGGACGGCAACCCCCTTGCCCGCATGGGAAAGGCGGGCCAGGCCATCGGGATTGCTACGACGGGATCGTTCATCGGTTCGATCATCGGCATGCTGTTCCTGGCTACGATTACCCCGCTCCTCGGAAACTTCGCCCTGCGGTTCCACTCCTTTGAGTTCTTCTGGCTGGCGGTATTCGGCGTGGTGATAAGCGGAAATCTCACCGCACCCAAGGACCCGCTCAAGGGATGGATCTCCGGGTTCCTCGGGATCTTCGTGGCGATGATCGGCATGGAAAGCATACACGCGGTGGTGCGCTTCTCCTTCGGCAGCGGGCAACTGGCGGGGGGGATAGACCTGATTCCCGCAATGGTGGGCGCCTTCGGCTTCTCCGAGATCATCATGATGATGAAGTATAAACAGGTGGAGCTGATTCAGAGCGAGATCACCAAGGTGCTGCCGAAGCCCCGCGATATCTACCGGCATTGGAGGACGATCTTCCGCTCGGGAGTCATCGGCACCTTTGTCGGTGCGGTTCCCGGTGTCGGGGAGGACATCGGCGCCTGGGTAAGCTACGATTTTGCCCGCCGGGCAAGCAAGCACCCTGAGGAGTACGGAAAGGGGAGCTATGAGGGGATGATCTCCTCGGAGATCGGCAACAACGCAGCGGTTGCCGGAGCGATGATTCCGGTATTGTCCCTGGCCGTCCCCGGATCGGCGCCGGCGGCGGTCTTGCTTGCCGCCATGTTCATCCACGGCGTGCGCCCCGGTCCGATGATCATGACCGAGAATCCGGAGTTCGTCTTTACCGTTGTGGCCATGGTGTTTCTCGCCACCTGCGCCATGTTCGTGCTCGGCCTGAGCATGGTGAAAGGGCTTGTGAAGGTGTTGCAGGTACCGCGGCAGAAGCTGATGCCGATCGTGTTTGTGCTCTGCGTAATCGGCGCCTACGCCGTACAGCAGCGCGGGTTCGACATCGGCGTGATGGTGGTCTTCGGCCTGCTTGGATACTTCATGAAGGAGATGGACTATCCGGTAGCGCCGATGGTTCTCGGCATCATACTCGGGGACATTCTCGATCCGAACCTCCGAAGGGCGCTGGTCATAACCGACGGGAACCTCATCCCGTTCTTCACGCGGCCGATATCGGCGGTTCTGGTCGCTTTCATCGTGTTCACCATGGTCAGTCGAAGCAAATGGTTCACCGTGGCCATGGCCTCCGCCCGGGGCCGGCTGAGTTCCGCCGTCCGCAGAGGTCGAACCGACCGACGGGAGCGATAATCCCGTCCCGGGGAGGCAAGGGCGCCGAATCGGTCCCGGCAAACGGAAACAACGGTAAGCACAGCTTTAGACCGAGACAGGCAAGGAGGAGCCGGTATGGCAAAACCGAAATTGAAAGCAGGGATCGTAGGATCGGGTTTCTCGGCGCGGTTTCACGCCGAGGCATTGGAGCGCGTGCACGGCGCCGAGGTGGAGCTGGTAGGCGTGTATTCTCCCACCGAGTCGAACCGCCGTGCCTATGCAGAGCGGCACGACATCGAGGCGTTCGACACCATGGAAGCTTTAGTCGACAGGGTCGACGTCGTGCACGTGTGCACGCCTCCGGCCACCCACGAGACGGTGGCCTCCGCGGCCCTCGGAGCCGACCGCTCGGTGATTATCGAGAAACCCTATACCGGCTATTTCGGGGACGGCTCTGCAGAGTTCTCCGGAGATGCGTTTCCTCGAGAGGAGGGTCTCTCGGAAGCCATGGCTTCGATCGAGCGGCTGCGTGACGCGGAGGAGCGCTCTCGTGGCATGATCCTCTACGCGGAGAACTGGGTCTACGCTCCGGCGGTGCAGAAGGAGCGTGAGATCATCGAGAAGACCGGTGGTCAGGTTCTCTGGTTGCACGGAGAGGAGGCGCACTTCGGCTCTCATTCGCCGTACTACGGCATCTGGGCCCATTCCGGCGGTGGATCGATAATGGGAAAGGGCGTGCATCCCCTCGGCGCCGCTCTGTATTTCAAGAAGGTCGAGGGGCGGATGCGAAACGGCACACCCATCAGACCGAAGTCGGTGAGTGCTCAGGCTCACATCATCACCCGCTCTCCGCAGTATCAGGATGCGGGGTTCCTGCGAACCGGCTACACCGACATCGAGGACTTCGGGCACGTGCATGTCGTCTTCGAGGACGGAACCCTGGCAGACATTTTCGCATCGGAGCTGGTACACGGCGGCGTTCACAACTGGATAGAGGTGAATGCCAACAACCATCGCACCATCTGTAACATTAATCCGAATACCGCCATGCAGACCTATAACCCTGAGGAGTCCCTGTTCAAGGATATCTACGTGGTGGAGAAGACGGGGACCAAGCAGGGCTGGGCTTTTACCTCGCCGGATGAGGACTGGTTCACCGGCTATCAGCACGAGATGGACGCCTTCTACCGCAACGTGGCCGAGGGCTCCCGGCCGGAGTCCGACAGCCGACTCGCGGGCGATATTATTGCCGTAGTGTACGCCGCATACGTGTCGGCCGAGCGCGGCGGCCAGGCTGTCGAGGTCCCACACGCGTGAGGCGCGCCGGGACCTGAGGCGGAATCCGAGTGGCGCCGATGCCGGCGACCGACCGGCGCCGCGCGCAAAAGAGATTCAGGGTATTCTCGATCCTCAACGCGGTGCCGGTCGCATTGTTTCTCGACGAGATTCTCATCCTCTACGGTATCCGAAACCGGCTTCCGGAGGCGGCACTTGCCGGGGCCTTTGTATTTGCGGTGTTTCGGGCGGTAGGCGTGATAAACATGCATCCGCTGAACGGCGAGATCACCACGGAGCAAGAGCGCGGCCGCGACCTAATTCTCGCGACACGGGTCTTTGATTCAGCATGGATCTGCCAAGTGATGATCGGTTGCGGCTCTGCTGCGATCATGCTCGTGAAGAACGGATCCGGTGTGGACGACTATGCGGTGCTGGTAGTCGTAGCCGTACTCCTTCTCATCGCGGTATTCTTCGTGCAACGCTTGCGGGTACGACCTCGGGAGGCTGTGGTGTGAGCACGGAAAGACTGAGAGCCTTGCTGTTGCCGGCGGCGGCACCGGTCCTATGGGGCGCCGGCCTGGTAGCGGGCAGGGTGGTATCGGCGGATCTCCCGCCGATCACCATCACGTGGATCCGATTTGTGCTGGTGAGCCTTGTTTTGCTGCCGATGCTCAAGTTCCGCGAGGGCCGCTTGCCGAGGCCCCGGCGGGGTGAGACCGTGGCGTTGCTCCTTCTCGCCATTACCGGCGTGGTCTTCTTCAATCTGTTTCTGTTTTCGGGGCTGCAGACGGTGACGGCGGTGCGGAGCTCGGTCATCCTCGCCCTCTCCCCCTCCGTCGTCGCGCTCGCACTGATGGTGCTGTTCGGAGAACGGGCCGGATGGAACGCAGCGTTAGGGATCGCGGTGGCGTTCGTTGGGGTGATCGTGACCATCACCGACGGACGTCCGGCATTGGTCCTTGCGGGCGGCGTTTCGATAGGTGACCTGTACCTTCTCGGCAGCGTGCTGTCGTGGTCCGCCTATACCATCATTGCTCGTTATGCGATCCGGAATCTTTCCTCGCAGGCGGTGCTGAGCTACTCCTCCATCATGGGAGCGGTCCTTCTCACCCCGATCGCACTGCGCGGAGACATCGTGGCGGAACTTGCGGCTGCTCCACCGGTGGTCTGGGCGGCGCTGCTCTATCTGATCGTGGGGGCGGCCGGTATCGGTTACTTCATGTACTACGAGGGAATCCGGGAGGTCGGCCCCAATCGGGCGGCGGTATTTTTGAACCTGGAACCGATCTCCGCCATTCTCTTGGGAGTCGTGCTCCTCGGCGAGGGGCTGAGCACGCCGGTGCTTCTCGGCGCCGGGCTCGTGATCTGCGGCCTGTACCTGGTAAATCGACCGGTGGGCCGGAACGTCAAGGGCCGGAACGCCCAGGGCCGGAACGCGAATCCGAGCGAAGCGCTGTAGCCCCGATAGATCATGTCGATTTTGTAACTCGAGCGGACTAACGGAAGTTCTCCCACCCCGGTGTGCGGTTGACAGCGGGGATTCGGGCGGCCACAATTGCCGGGCGTTCTTGCAGTACAGTAGGGAGGGACCACCAGAAGATGCAACAACAGTACGATGCACGGGGGCGGGCGGCCCTGCTTGCTCTTACCCTGTCGAGAATCCCGCTCGCCCTCGTTCTCATCGCCATGTTTCTCATTCGAGAGCCGGGCGCCACGGAGATCGTTGTCGGGACCGTATTGCTCGTGTTGATCGAGTTGTCCGACTTTCTCGATGGGCAACTCGCCCGCCGACGTAACCTGATATCCGAGCTGGGTGCCACGCTGGATCCTTACGCGGACAGCGTCGCCCGATTCCTCACCTACTTCGCCCTGGCGGAGGGTGGCCTGGCACTGATGCTCGTGCCGGTATGTATGGCCCTTCGAGACATCACCGTCGCGTACTCCCGGATCATCGTAGTCCGGGCGGGTCGCTCGGCCTCGGCAAAGATCAGCGGCAAGCTCAAGGCGGGCGTGCAGGCGGCCGGTGCATTTGTTTTATTGATGGGACCCCTGTACTGGCGCTTTACAGGCGAAGGCATTATGCCGGTGCTCTCCTACATCATCGGAGTTCTCACCCTCGTCTCGGGGGTGGAGTATGTGGTGGGTGCACTGAGGATCGTTTCTACCGATCACGACGCATCCTCATAATGCGTGCCGGCCCCGGCCTCGGCCTCGGAGGCGACCCCTGCCGCGGCCTCGGTTCCGGAGGCCGGCTCTCCTCGTCATGGTCGCGGTCCCGGCAGACGTACTGCTCGAAGCTTCGACGGAGCTACGCCGTGCGAATCAGATGGTGTTTCCCACTCCTGGGGTCCCCTGGAATATCGTCTACCAGGTGAATTCGGTAGTCGATATTGGACATCTCTTTCTTTCTCAGTATTTCCCGCCACCGCTCCTCGATCCGTCGCTGTACTCCTTTCCGGTCGAACTGCGGTGAGACGACTGCCCTAAATGTGAAGGAGGCGTTGCCCGTCTTTACGACCTGGTATTTCTCCAAGCCTTTGACGAAGAACTCCACGACGGCAATGGGATGAATGAAATCGAGATTGCCCCTTTCGTTTGCGAACCATAGCAGTTCTTCCTGACGTCCGATGACGCGCTCGATTCGGGTGAACGGCCAGACTCCCCCATGCCCGGTGGGGACCAAGATGTCGTTCATTCGGTAGCGGATCAGCGGCTGAGTGTAGTTGTACAGATTCGTCAAAAGGATATGGTCATCCTTGAACTCGATGTAGTTCACATCGTCAAACAGGTAAAAGCCTTCCAGGTCCGCGCGTTCGACACCCAGCGTCAGTGATTCCGAAGCGGCATAGTAATTGATGAAGGGACATTCCCACACTTCATCGATGAGCTCTTTCGTGCCGGCCGTGACGGGTTCCCCGCCGGTGACTACCGCGCGAGGATTAATCCGCAGCATCCCGGCCTTCTGTAGCTCCGCGAGAATTCCAATGCCTGAGGGATATCCCGTAACGACCTCCGGGGCGAGCCCGTTCAGTGCATCGACGTACCGCTCGAGAGGGTGACCGATATCCACCACGAGGTATTCACGATAGAAGATCCCCTCGGGGGAACCAAGCGGGCTCAAAAACAGGCTGATACCGGCGTAATGGCCGTCTGCCACGCCGACGTAGGCATACGACCTCGGTTTCAAGCCGAATCGGGGAAACATCCGCAGGGATACCGCCTTCACCAGGTCCCATTCGACCGGGCCGTAGACGAAGTACCCGACCGTTCCCGTCGTGCCGGATGTGTGCAGAACGCGATATTTGCCGCTCAACATCGTATCCGGCGCAGGCGAAGATTCGAGAAAATCTTCCACCCGTCGCCGCGTCAACTCCGGGGGGACCACGACATCATCGAAGTGGTCCACCACGGTCTCTTTGTCGATGGGAGGTAGATCAGCTATGTCGACATCCTCGGCGTTACCGAGGTCTACGCCATGGTCCGCGTAATACGCGCGGTAGAAATCGGAATGACGGAGGGCGTACTTCAGTAGCCTGCGGAACCTGCGTTCCCGCGTCTTCAGGACCGCCGATCGGTTCGTGCGCAGAATACGATTGAGCTTGAAGTTGTAGTAGAGAATGCGGGAGAGAGACATCGCGCGGATCTCGTGACCGGGAATGAGTTCCTACGCTTAGAAGATACTCATGACCCGGTTAACCACGCAAGGCGTTGCCGGGGGGCACCGTCCGGTATGGTGGCGTACACGCACGGGGCAAAGTCCCGAGGCAGGAGCGTGGCGCTATATACGGCGCATGGGGCTTGCCGCGGGGGGCGCGGGGAGCGCTCCGACGTCCAAACGAAAAAGGCCCCCTCCGGAAGGGAGCCTGTAAATCATTGCCTGCAGGGAACTTACTTGCGGCGGAGAGGACTTGAACCTCCACGGGCAGTAATGCCCACTAGCCCCTCAAGCTAGCGTGTCTACCAATTTCACCACCGCCGCTTTCCTTGTGTGGCCATAACCTACACAAGGCCCGTTTTTCTGTCAAGCCGTTTCGGCGAAGTACGTCTCCAGCTCCCCGACTCGTTCCGCAAACAGAGAGATAGCCGTTTCGATCGGCTCAGGTCCGCTCATGTCTACCCCGGCCACGCGTAAGCTGTCCATCGGAAAGCGCGAGCCTCCTGACTTCAGGAACTCGAAGTAGTCCTCCCGTTCTCTACGTCCGCCGCCGAGCACGCGTCTCGATAACGAAATGGCCGCTGAGACACCCGTAGCGTACTTGTACACGTAGAATGCCCGATAGAAGTGAGGAATCCGTAGCCCCTCGATATCGGAGACATCATCAAGGACGGTATCCGGACCGAAGAATTTCTCGAGCAGCCTTCGGTACTCCGCCCTGAGGTTGTCCACCGTCAGAGGCTGCCCACCTTCGACCAGCTCGTGCGTCCGCTTTTCGAACTCCGCAAACATCGTTTGTCGAAACAGCGTGCCGACGATCTCATCCACCTGGTGATTCAAGAGATATGCCCGCATTCGGGGATCCTCCGCGGAGCCGAGCGTGTGATGAAACAGTAGTTGCTCGTTGAACGTTGAGGCCACCTCCGCTTCGAAAATCGTGTAGTCATAGTGCTGGAACGGGTTGTTGCGGGCGGAATACCACGTGTGCATGGCATGACCGCCCTCGTGAGCAAGGGTGAACACGTCACGGAGATCATCGTCTTTGAAATTCATGAGAATGTAGGGATGGGCGGCGAAGCTCCCCGCGGAGAAAGCGCCGGAACGCTTCCCTTTGTTCTCATATCGATCGACCCAGCCTTCGAGCAGCCCCTGGCGAAGCGTGTCGACGTATTCCTCGCCCAGCGGTGAGAGAGCCGTGGATACCAGATCGACCGACTCCTCGTAACTGTGGTGTACGGCGAGATCCTCGACCAGCGGCACCTTCCCGTCGTAAATATGAAACTCATCGAGCCCGAGCACTCGCTTTCGCAACGCGTAGTAGCGTTGTAAGGGCTCGAGATTCCGGCTGACCGTGTCAATGAGATTGTCGTATACCTCCTCCGGTACGTCGTCCGGGAATAGTGCGGCGGCTCGGGAGGAGGGGAATTTACGAACCCGGGATTTGTAGACATCCAGGTGCACGCTGCCGGCATAGAGGTTGGTCAGCGTGTTCTTGTGCTGCTCGTAGACGTCGTGGAACTGCAGATACGCCTGCCGCCGCACCTCCCGGCTCCGGTGCAGGAGTAGTGTCCCTAGGGTGGACTGACTCAAGGGCTTCCGTCCTTCCGGCGTGTCCACGGAGCCGAACTCCATATCGGCGTCGGTGAGAGCCCCGAAGCTTCTCGAGGGGGTCTGATTGGCCTCCTGCTGCATGGAGAGAATGCGCTCCTCGGCCTCGGTTAGCACGTGCGGGCGGTATCTGCGCAGCTTGGTAAGATAGATCCGGAAGTCTTCGAGGGCCTCACTGTCGAGGAACCGTTGCATGGTGTCCTCGTCGATGGCCTGGATCTCCGGGGTGATGAAACTGGCATTCGTGTCCACTTCAGTAGCCGCTCGCATGAAGCGGCCGATGCGGTCCTGGTTTGCCCCGGATGACACGTCTTCGCTCATACGAAGGTGCGCATAGTGACCGAGTCGCTCCTCGAGTTGGCCGGTTTCGTTCATGTAATCGAGGCATGCCCGCAGTGCTTCCGGGGATACGTCGAGGGTACCTTTGAACTTCGCAATATCCGCCGCGCGGGCCTCGAGCCTTTGGAGGTCGCGCTCCCACTCTTCATCACTCCGGTACAGAGCGGACAGGTCCCATGTGTGGTCGGGGGAAACCTCATCTCGTGTCGGTATGTCCGTGGCATTGATGTCGCTCATGCTGTCCTCCGCTGTGTAATGAGGGTAGGCTATGGGGAGAGAAGCGCAGCGTCAAGGCGACCCTCCGCTTCGAGTGCACGCAACAGCGTCGCCAGGTCCCGCGCGGCCTTGCCCCGATGAGAAACCGTGTTCTTGTCGTCAGGCGATAGCTCGGCCACGGTTCGTCCCGCTTCGGGCAGGTAGAAGATCGGATCGTAGCCGAATCCGTGGATTCCCGCCGACGGTTGATGAGCGATTTCACCGTGCCACGTCTCCTGTAACAGGTAGTATCGTTCACGTTCGAGCAATAGCGCCATGCAGCAGGTGTAGTGAGCTCGCCGGTCACGCATTCCTTCCATTTCAGTGAGCAGGAGCCGGTTGCGTTCGTCGTCGGTGAGATCCGGACGCTCGGGCGTGGAGCCGTAGCGGGCGGAATAGATCCCTGGGCGGCCGTCGAGCGCGCCTACGGACAAGCCGGAGTCATCCGCGATGACCCCGACCGGCGATTCCGGTATCGAAGGTCCACGTAACTGATGATCCCGTTCGCCCGACGGGCTATCGGACTGTGCGATGACCAGGTTATACAATGCCCGTGCCTTGCCGAGAGCGTTCTCGTGGAAGGTGAGCCCGGTCTCCTCGTGGTGGAAATCCAGTTCCAGATCCTTCGGGAGCAGAAGACGATGGCCCTCGAAGATGCCTTCGAGCTCCCGGCGCTTGTGATCGTTGTTCGTAGCCAGTAGGAGTCTCATCCCGGCTACCGTATAGGAATCATCGCGGCTTTTCCATATCCTCCCTCGTAGTATCGCGCCCGGAGGGCCGTTTGACTCTGTGCTTCATGTGATGGAGCGTCGAATCGACGGTACCTTTCGGAATCCCGAGCACCCGCGCAACTTCTTCGTTGGTGGGAAGCAGCGGCACCCGAGACAGGAGCCTGCGCGCGGACTCGAGGCGCTGCGAATAGTGCGCGATTTCCGCTTTCAGGGTTTCCCGTCGTTTGCGGTGGACCGTTCGGGACAGCTCGTCCTGGGCTATGCGCACGCGCACAAACGCCTCGTTGCGCCGACGTCGCAGTCGACGTCTCCGTGCTTCACGTGTGGTTACGTCGCGCCGCAACTCGTCCCGACAGGCAATGAGCCATGAGTAGGAGAAGCCGGTCGCCTCCGCCACCGCGCGGACTTGACTGTCGGAAATGATATACGCCGTTTTCAACGCCAATACCACAAGACGCCGGGAAACGCTGAGCCGAGGGCCTCGGCGACCCGGAGCCGTCAGAACGCGACAGCTTTCGAGGTCGAGTGCCGGCTCCTGCATGCCCGTCGGAGCGGCCTCGGCAATGAACTCTTCCCAGAGATCCGGAGCACGGGTCAGCTGGTACATTCGTAGCTGTCGACGCCTGATGCGCGCGAATGAACGTAACTGCCAGCGTAGCGTCTTCGCCAGGTACGCATCGAACGAGCGATCCTGGTGGACGTAGCGAGCCATTAACGTCGGAATCTTTTCACGGAAATACAGGAGAAACTCGGCGGAATCCTCTTCACAGAAGCCGGGACGCGTGGGTGGGTAGTAGTAGACGAATCGTTCGATTTCGCTTCGGAGCCTCTCATACCCGTTTCCGGTGCGCTGATACTCGAGCACCAGTTCGGTAAGCTTGGTCATTGCCCCTCCATTCCTGCTACGGTTTGCACGTTGGCGTAGGGAGGGAAGCAAAATTCGTGCCGCAGGATGCTGCGTTCTGCGGCACGAAAAATCGCCCAGGGCGAGATTGTTTACATTCGTTTACAATAGAACTGTGACGTGACCTTCCGACGTGGCCGGGCGTGCGCCGAGGAGAAATTAGCGTTGTGCTACACTATCGGAGAGGCGGTCGCTTTCGA
>JBKHEN010000011.1:0-32153 GCA_046540795.1 Spirochaetaceae bacterium
GGCGCGAGCGACGGTCCCGAGGGAGGAGACATCGTCATTCCCTTTCAGCCCCGATTCTCGGAACCGGTACGGCTCACCCGTACCTATCCCGTGGACGGCACCGACGAGAGCCCCCGCTCATCGGTGACGCTGAATTGGCTCCTTCCCCCTGTTACCGACCCGTTGCACACGCCGGCGTTCGAGGTGCTTGCGGAAATCCTGCTTGGCCATTCGGGCTCGCCTCTGTATCGGGCCATCACCGAATCGCCCCTGGGGGAGGATCTCTCCGCGCCGACGGGGTTGGAGACCGACCTTCTCGAGATGGGCTTCTCGGTGGGGATGCGGGGGACGGAGGCCGAGCGGGCTCCCGGGATAGAAGAGTTGATTCTCACAGAGCTCCGCCGCCTTTCGAGCGAGGGTATCGAGCCGGCGCTCGTGACGGCGGCGCTTCGTTCGGTGGAGTTTCGCAATCGGGAAATCCGAGGCGGTCCGTTCGGCCTGCGACTTATGCGGACCGCCCTGCGGGGCTGGCTGCACGGTCGGCCGCCGGAACAGACGATGGAGTTCACTCGACCGTTCGAGGCGTTGAAACGGGAAGTAGAGCACAAGCCGCGCTTTTTCGAGGAGCTCATCGAGGAGCACCTGCTCGAGAATCCGCACCGCAGCACCCTCACCGTGGTGCCGGACCCGGACGAAGGACGTCGACGGCGGGAAGCCGAGGAGAAGGAGCTTGCCCGCATCGATGCCGCGATGAGCGAGGCAGAGCGGGCGGGCGTGCGGGAGGCCCAGGAGCGGCTGCTCGAGCTGCAGAGCCGTCCGGACGCGCCTGAGGATATGGCGCGGGTGCCGACGCTTAGTGTCGGGGACTTGCCACGGGAGGTGGAGGTTATCCCGGCGGAGGAGAAGACGGGCCCGGGCGGGGTGACCCTCTTTACCCACGAGTATTTCACCAACGGCGTCGTATACCTCGACCTTGCCTTCGACCTCGACGCGGTTCCCGATCACCTGCAGGACTATCTCACCCTCTATGCAGACGCATCGACGGAGTGCGGGTTGTCCGATATGTCCTACGACACCCTGGCCCGGGAGCTTGCCACGCATGCCGGAGGGCTGTCGTTCCAACTGGACGTGTCGGCTCATGCGGAGCGGGAAAGCGACGTGCGTCGATACCTGTACGTACGGCTGAAAGCGTTGCCGGATTCTCTCGGACGGGCGCTTGAGCTCCTTCTGGGAGTACTTACCCGTCCGGATTTCGAGAACGCGGACCGCCTCGCCACGGTCATGCGGGAGCTGCGCAACGACTTTCGAAGCTCCGTGCTGCCCGCCGGGCACTCCTACATGAGTCTTCGAAGCGCACGAGGACTGTCGGCGGCAACCGCCGTCGAGGAGCGATGGAAGGGAATCAGCCAGCTCCTCTTCCTCGAGGATCTGGTCGATGAGGACACCCGCGCGGTGGCTCGGCGGCTGGAGGAGACCCGGGCGGCGGCGGTCCGTGCCGGAGGACTCACGGCGGCACTTGCCTGTGAGGAAGAGGTTCGAGACGCGGTGCATGAGGAGGTGGAGAGGTTCCTCGCCGAGCTTCCCGCCGACGGCGGCCCGGCGGACGCGGGGGAGGCGGCGGACGCGGGGGACGCCGAAGTCGACGGCGCCGCCGTCGAGGCAGCCTCCCGTGACAGGGCGGCGGTAGAGTCGACGCCGACCTTCGAGTCGGTGCTGGTAAGCGCCGATGTGAATTACGTGGGTGCCGCCGTTCCGGGAGCGCATCTGCGGGAACGGGAGTACACGCCGGAGTCGGTGCTTGCGCACCTGTTGCGGACCGGATTCCTCTGGGAGGAGATCCGCATGAAGGGCGGCGCATACGGCGCCATGGCGGCAATACGAGCTTTGGAGCGCGTGTTCAGCTTTACCTCCTATCGTGATCCGCGCATCGCGGAGACTCTCGAGAGCTTCCGCGGGGGGCCGGCATACTTCGCGCGAGAAGGCGTCGATCGGCCGAGCCTCGATCTGGCGATCATCGCCGGGGTCGGCCGGGACACGCGTCCCCTCTCTCCGGGACAGAAGTGCATCGTCAGCCTCAAGCGGCGTCTCTACGGGATTAGTGACGAGCTACGCAGGCAGAAGCGGGAGGAGCTTCTTTCGGTGTCCGAGGAGGAAGTGCGTCGTGCGGCCGAGCGCCTCCAGTCGCGCTTCGACGAGCTTCGCGCCGGCGTGATGGGCTCGCGGACTGCGGTCGAGGAGGCGGCGGAAGCCTATCCGCAGCTGCTCGAGCACACGCTTGAACTTCATCTGTAGGCGATATAATGTCGATAAGAGACTATGAACTGCCGTTTCAGATGCCGGAGATGGGTAGTGGTTGCCGCAACGGTTCTGTTGGTGACCGTCGCGGCGCCGGTGTTTTCGCAGGAGGCGGAGGAGGAGGAGGACCCGGCACTCTATGCCGTTGGAACCCTCGGTGCGTCCAACCTGTACTCCTCCTACGTCGTTCTCGCCACGGTAGCAGACGGCTATGCCAGTACAAGCTACAGTGGCGCCACAGCCCGGGACCTTGCAGAGGAATCCATCGCCCTGCATGAGAGCTCGGTGGAGGCGCTCGACGCCCTGGTCGAGGCCGATAACCTGCACGAGGACGACCGCCGGATCATCGGCGAGATGATCGAGGCGCACGAGCTGCTGGTGCAGCAGGCTGAGGGCTTGCTCGCCTACGTGGAGGAGGACGGGAGCTCGGAGGAATTCCAGCGCCACCGAGAGGCGGCATGGGAGAAGATCTCCGAGATTCTAAAGCAAACCCCGCCGGAGTAGCGCCCCCCGGACGGGGCGGCCCGCCCTGGCGCCGGCTGCGGGTGCGGCACCGGTGGCGACGCGGCAAAAACACAGTTCCCGGCGCCGGCACGGTGTCGGGGCGGCTCTTCATCTCAGAGGACTCGGCCGATATGACATATGCGCAGGCGCACAGGGTTCTCGGTGTGGGAGAGGACGTCGATCTCAACGGTTTGAGGACCGCCTACCATCGCGCTGCCAAAGAAAACCATCCCGATCTGGCACCCACCGGATGCAAGAAAAGGGCAGAGTCGCGCATGATGCGCATCAACGAGGCCTACATGAGAATCCTTGCGGATCGAATGACTCGCGGGGAGCGTCACACCGTCGGGGCGGGTACTGCAGTGGGCAGACTCCGGGACCCGGGCTACGTCTATTATCGTCTCGGATTCGAATGCTTTCGCCGCGGTTACACGGAGCTCTGCAGAAAGGATCCGCGCATCATTCGTTGCCGGTACGCCGAGGTTCGCACCTATGACCATTATTTGCTTACGCTCACCATCTCCGCGCTCGGCCATTTCGAGCGTTCGTACCGCTACTTCGCCTCGGTAATCGAGCATGCGCCACAGAGCATCTGGGTGCCGGATGCACGAGCTAAACTCCGGAAGCTCGAGAAATTCAATCGCCTCTATGAGCGTATCTGCGAGAATCTCTCCCGGAACGTGCAGGCGAAACGGGTGAGTTACTCCGAAGCGGCGGGAAATCGATGAGTTCCCCGGTCGTCGGCGAGTACCGGGACTTGGTTCGCGGGGTGACCGCCCGCGCCGAGTAGCTGTTCACCCGATACAGGGGGCAGGTATCGTGTCGTCGTGGTTGTCATTACTGTTGCGACGATATCCTCGTCCTGTCGATCGAGTACGATGCGCTCAGGCACTTCCTTTCCCGGAACGGATTCCCCCTGGAGCCGGCGGCGGAGCGACGGAGGCGGCCGGACGGCGCAGTCACGACGGGACCCCTGCCGGGCACGCGCGCTTCACACGATTGCGCCGGCACGGTATCGTGCGTTCGGTCGAGTGCCTATGATCGCGACTCCCCGACAGAACGTCTTTGATCTCCAGGGCAAAGCTTCCTCGTATGTAATTGAAATCGCAGCCGGCGTGGTGCCGGTCCTCCGTCACTGGGGAGCCCGGCTGGAGACGGCGCCCACGCCCGCGGGCTGTGGCGGCGCCGGGGATCACGGCGGGGTCGAAACCCCGCGGGGCGGTCTCCCCTACACGGTATATGCCGGCGCACGGCACGCCGGGTTGCCGCTAGAGGCGCTCCGATTGGAATACGGAGCGCACGGCACCGGCGATTTCCGTCGGCCGGCGCTCCACGCCGTGGATGCCGATGGCTACCCGATCATGGGGCTCACCCTACGCTCCCAACGCCTTTGCCCCGGCAAGCCCGACCTTCCGGGACTGCCCTCAGCCCGCTTGCCCCGGAGGAAGAAGAGTCACGGCGCCGATACGCTGGAGATCGAGTTTCGTGATGACGCTTCCGGCCTGGAAGTGGTGCTCGGTTACACGGGGATGGATGAATACGACGCCGTCGCGCGCCACGTTCGGCTGCGGAATACCGGTGAGCGGCCGATCGTGATCGAGCGGCTCATGAGTGCTTCGGTAGACCTCAACGCTGCTGCGCGGACCGGTGGGGTGGGCGACACCGGGAAAGCCGTCTTCGATCGGATTACCCTTACCGGCGCGTGGGCCCGGGAGCGTCACCTTGCCCGCGGCCCCCTCGGGACCGGGGTTTTCGAGGTGGAGAGTACCCGCGGCACGAGCAGCCATGTGGCGAGTCCCTTCATCGCGCTCGTCGAGCCGGGCACCGATGAGGCCTGCGGCACCGTCTATGCCGTGGTGCTCCTGTATAGCGGCAACTTCCTCGCCGAGGTCGACGCCTCCCTCGGGCCGACGCGCCCGAGGATGAATATTGGGATCAACCCGCTCGGCTTCCGCTGGCTCCTCGAGCCGGGCGAAGAACTTGTGAGCCCGGAGGCCATCCTCCTGCACACTCGGGAGGGCCTCGGTGGAATGAGTCGCCGTCTTCATGACCTCGTGCAGGCGACGATTGTTCCGGAGCGGTGGACCGAAGCCGAGCGGCCGGTGCTCTTGAATACCTGGGAAGCGCAGTACTTCTCGGTTTCTGAGCACGCATTCTTTGACCTCGCGGACACCGCGCGGGACCTTGGGGTTGAGCTGGTGGTGCTCGACGACGGCTGGTTCGGTGAGCGGCATGACGACAGGACGAGCCTCGGAGACTGGTGGGAAAATCGGGCGAAGCTACCCGGCGGGCTTCCGGCTCTCTCTCGCGGGCTCCGCGAGCGCGGTTTGCGCTTCGGACTGTGGGTCGAGCCGGAAATGGTCTCTCCGAAGAGCCGCCTCTACGAGGAGCACCCAGATTGGTGTCTGGCGGTCCCGTCGTACGGGTTGGGTGAGGAGGCTCCCCTTGGTCGAAACCAGTTGGTGCTCGATCTGACGCGCGGTGACGTACAGGAGTGGATGATCGAGACCATGAGCGGTCTCTTCACCCGGGCCGGGGTGGATTACGTGAAGTGGGACATGAACCGCTCCCTGGCCCCCCAATCCTCTCCGGCACTCCCGGCCGACCGGCGGGGAGAGAGCGCTCATCGTTACGTGCTCGGTCTGTATCGAGTGTTGGCGGAGCTCACCCGCCGCCATCCGGAGGTGCTCTTCGAAGGGTGTGCCGGCGGCGGCGGGAGGTTCGATCCCGGGATGCTCGCCTTCATGCCGCAGCATTGGACCAGCGACAATACCGATGCGATCTCTCGCCTGTTCATCCAGTACGGGACTTCTCTCGTGTTTCCGCCGGTGACCATGGGTGCCCACGTCTCGGCAGTGCCCAATCATCAGGTGGGCCGAACGACGCCTCTCGATACCCGGGCGGCTGTGGCCGCATCAGGGAATTTCGGCCTGGAGCTCGACCTGCGACAACTGGACGCGGAGGAACGGAACACGGTGGCGGGGTGGATCGACTTCTACAAGCGTCACAGAAGGCTCCTGCAGTTCGGACGATTCACCCGCCTGCTCAGTCCATATGAAGGAAACCTGGCTGCCTGGATGTTCACGGATGCCGAGGAGACCGAACTGATGGTGTTCGTGGTTCGTCTGCGTGCGGAGGCAAACCTTCGGGATGGGCCGGTTCGGTTGCGTCCGAGCGCGAGTGGGGCGATTTCCGCACCGACAGCAGGCACGGTCTATGAATTGGTCTCCTTGGAGACGGGTAAGCCGAGCGGCCGGCGGTACGGAGTGGCCGAGCTCGTCTCCGAAGGGTTGCCCGTCGACCTACCCGCAGGCGACTACACCGCGGCGGTGTGGTATCTCCGCCGTGTAGAATGATCCGTGCCGGCGGTGTGCGGTGCGGTTTGGTTCGGCGCTGCCGGATCGCGGAGCGCGGAGCGGGTATCCGCCGCCGGAGCGCACCGCGGCCCCTACACCCCATGCAGTTTGCGATAGTTGCCGGGGCTCATGCCTTCGAGCTTCCGAAACACGCTGCAGAAGTAGTTCGGGGACTCGTAGCCGCAGCGCGTTGCGACTTCCCTCAGGCGCATTCCGGGGCGCTGAATCATAAGGTCCTTGCTGCGCGCGATACGGTAGGAGTTGATGTATTCGAAGGGACGTCGGCCGGTGGCGGCCTTGAAGAGCCTGCAGAAGTGCTGGGGCGTAACGCCCACGCGGGAGGCCAGATCGTCCACCGAGAGGACCTCCCCGTAGTGGCGGCCGATGTGTTCGAAAGCGGGACGTAGGCGTTCATATTTCTGCTCCACCGGCTCGTCGTCGCGCCGATGGGCGTACTTCAGCAGATCGATGAGAAAGTCGTAGACCAGCGCCGACCCCTCCATGCCGTGGAGGGGCTCCTTGGAGAGAAGGAGCTTGAGCCCGTAGCGGATGTGCTCGGTAAGGAGCTCACCGTTCCCGACGCCGTATACGCCCGACTGCTCGAGGCCGATCGCCTCGACCACTTCCGGCACACCGTGTCCGGAGAAAGTGAACCAGTGTACCCGCCAGGCCTGAGTGGCGGGCACGTATTCGTGGGGCACCTTCGGGTGCAGAAACATAGCGTAGTCCGGGGGTACCCGTTCTTCCCGCCCGCCGATTCGCAAGAGCCCCTCGCCCTCGATGCACTGTATCCACTGGTAGTACGGGTACCCGACGGGGCGTGTGTGCGGGTCGAGATCCTGGTCGAAATCGCAGCCGGCTCCCACCAGGTAGAAGGGGAGGCGTACGTCCGCTTCCGATACAACCGAAAAACTGAATACACCCATCCTCGAGTCGGATCCACCCTACGACGAGATTCATATTTCTACAATCCCCTTCAAATCTTTCGATTGACCATACCCGGTGCTCGGTACATGATTTTTTCCAGAGAGAAAATAAAGGGAGGATTCGTTATGGGTAGAATAGCTAAGCTATTTGCGCTAATCCCGGCAGTACTCGTCGCGGTGGCGCTGTTGGCACCCGTCGTGGTCGCCGCAGGCGGCCAGGGTGAGGAAGCCGCGGAAGGAGGCGACGGTATCGTCATCTACAACTCCTACATGAGCGACCCGGCGCCCCGTGAGGTGGATGCGGAGCTGGTGGAACGATTCAACGAGCAGCACCCGGACCTCGAGATCGTCCACAGCACGGTCGCGCACGAGGACTTCAAGCAGGCCATCCGCGCCTACCTGACCTCCTCGACTCCGCCGGACGTGCTTACCTGGTTCGCCGGAAACCGCGCCCGCTTCTTCATCGATCGCGGCCTGGTCATGGATATCAGCGACGTCTGGGAAGAAGAGGGATGGAACGAGAGCTATCCCAAGGGTTTCCGGGCGCTCAGCACGGTCGACGAGAAGCAGTACTTCCTTCCGGCAACCTGGTACTGGTGGGCGGTGTACTACAATACCGAGGTCTTCGACGAGTACGACATAGACGTTCCGGAAACCTGGGACGAGTTCCTCGAGGTGTGCGAAGAGCTCAAGGACAACGGCGTTACGCCACTTGCCATCGGCACCAAGTATCGCTGGACCGCTGCCGCGTGGTTCGATTATCTGAACATGCGCCTCAACGGCCCGGAGTTCCACATCGATCTCATGCTGGGCAAGGAGAGCTACGACGATCCCCGGGTGCTCGAGGTATTCACCGATTACTGGGCGCCGCTGATCGAAAATGACTACTTCATCGAGGATCCCGCCTCCTACGCCTGGGCGGAGGCACTTCCCTTCATGAACAATGGAGAGGCGGCAATGTATCTGATGGGGGATTTCATCCGGGATTCCTATCCCGAGGAGGACGTGGACAAGCTGGATTTCTTCCGCTTTCCGATCATCGATTCGGACGTACCGGTCGGTGAGGATGCCCCCACCGACGGGTACCTGATTTCGGCCAACTCTCGAAATCCGGAGGTGGCCAAGGAACTGCTTGCGTACTTCGGTTCGGCGGAGGCACAGGAGTACATGGCCGAGGAGCTCGGCCGCCTCGTTACCAACCGCGAAGTTGACGAGAGTTTATTCGACGAAAATCAACGCAAGGGCATGGAGCTCATCGACGGAGCGGATTACGTTGCCCAGTTCTACGACCGCGACACAACACCCGAAGTAGCTGACCGCGGGATGGACGCATTCATGGAGTTCTGGGAAAACCCGGATCAAGCAGAAGAGATCCTGGAAGAACTAGAAGAGACCACACGGGAGTTGTTCGAAGAACAAGAAGAGGAGGAATAGAAAGCTCAATTCGTTCCGACAAACCCCTGGGCTCGCGGATACCGGCCGCTGACGGCCGGTATCCGCACCCCTTTTCAATTGAGATACGTTATGAATACCGCGAAATTTCGCACGACGTTGACCCCATATCTGTTCCTGGCCGTCCCGGTGATCATCTATCTGATCTGGGTGATCGGGCCCATGATTTACAGCTTTTATCTCAGCCTGACCAACTGGGACGGGTTCTCGGATCCACGGTTCACAGGGCTTGCGAATTTCCGACGGCTGTTTGGAGACTCCGTCTTTTACATCAGTTTATGGAACAATCTCGAGTGGATCGTGGTGTTCATGACCGTGCCAATCGTCACGGGATTGTTCCTGGCGATGATCCTCAATCGAGACATCCCGGGGGCGAAGATGCTCAAAGCCGGCTTTTTCGCGCCCATGGTGCTCTCGCTCGTGGTGACCGGATTGGTGTGGTCGTGGCTCTACAATCCCCGGTTCGGGCTGATCAACAACGTTCTGCGGATGATCGGCCTCGGTTCCTTCGCACGGGGCTGGTTGAGTGACCCCGACGTGGTCATGGAAGCAATCATCGCCGTTGCCGTCTGGCGACAAGTCGGCTACGTGATGGTGCTTTACCTTGCCGGTCTTCAGAGCGTGGACATCAATCTCATCGACGCCGCCGAGGTCGACGGCGCCGGGGCAATGCAACGCTTCTTCCACGTGATTCTCCCGCAGCTCGCGCCGGTGACGGTGGTGGTGGTGGTAATAAACATCATCGACTCGCTGCGGGCGTTTGACCTGGTGTCGGTCATGACTCGTGGCGGTCCGTACAATTCCTCGAGTGTGTTGGCGAACTTCATGTACATCGAGGCGTTCAACAATTATCGCATGGGATACGGGGCCGCCATTTCGGTTGTGTTGTTCCTGATCAGCCTGGTGTTTATCATGTTCTACCTCACGCGCATTGCCCGGGAGGAGTCCCATGGCTGACTCCCGGAGTTTGTCGCCGCACACCCGCAGGGTAATTGCGGCCGTGCTCACCGTGATCCTGCTTCTGTGGCTGGTGCCGTTGTTCGTCGCCCTTATCACGTCGTTCCGGACCAACAACGACATCATGACCCGCGGCTTTCTGGCATGGCCGGAGCAAGTGAACCTCGCCAGTTTCGTAGAGGCATGGCGTCGGGGCGGCCTGGAGACGTTTCTGCCCAACAGCTTCATCATCACCATTCCGGCCCTCCTCGGTACGCTGTTTCTCTCCTCCTTGAGCGCCTACGCGCTTGCCAGGTTCCGATTCAGCGGGCGTCAGTTCTTTTACTTCATGTTCGTCGGCGGCACCATGTTGCCGTTCCAGATACTGTTGCTGCCGGTGTTTCGTCTTTCCGACGCTCTCGGCATTTACGACACCTATCTCGGGCTTATTGCCATCCACGTGGCGTTCCAGCTGGGGTTCTGTACCTTCGTTCTGCGCAACTACATGATGACCGTGCCGGTACAGTTGATGGAGTCGGCGCGCCTGGACGGGTGCTCGGAGCTGCGCATTTGGTGGGCGATCATGCTGCCGCTGACGGTGCCGGCGTTTGCCGCCGTGGCGACGTTGGAGTTCACCTGGATATTCAACGACTATCTGTGGGCGCTCATACTCATTCGAAGCTCGGGCAAGATGCCCGTCACCACCGGCCTGGCGATTCTGCAGGGGCAGTACGTGCAGGACTGGACGGTCATCATCTCGGGGGCGCTGGTGGCGACGATCCCGACGTTAGCGGTGTTCGTGTTTCTGCAACGCTATTTCATTGCCGGGCTGACTCTCGGCTCGAGCAAATGACCACACAGGCCGAGGGGATTTGAGGTTAGGATGCAGCGAATCGACGGGAAATATGCCCTCTACGGAAGCCCCATTACCCGTAGACAGAGCCGGGCCGTCGACCGGTGGCAGCGGATGTTCATTCGGAAGTTCTCCTATGATCCCGAAGAGCACTACCGCATGCGGGTGCGCGAACATCCCCAGGCCGACGGACTCTGGGGATTGCGGGAGTTGGTGCGCACCGACACAGGAGGGGCCGGTGGTACCGGTGAGGCGACGGGGGAGGAGGTCGACCCGACGCGGCATCTGATCTGCAGCACCGTGCGTATGGGCTTCGGACACTACCGCATCGCCATGGCCGGGGCCTCCTGCGCCGCCGCCATGGGCTTCGAGCCTGTGTGGCTCGATCTTCTCGGTGTCCCGGGGATCACCTCGCAGGTCATCGATTTCTGTAACTCGGGGTACAGCCGCTTCTCCCGGATGTCTCAGAAGAGTGAGCTGTTCAACCGCTTCGTCTGGGAGAAGGTGACCACCGGGGAGCGGACGCTGCCGCTGCTGGACTGGTTCCTCAATCACTGGATCGTCGGGTGGCCGTGGCGTTTTGTAAAGACCAACATCAAAGACTACAAGATGAGTGAGCTGTTTCGGAACCTCCACGAGGGCCTCCCGCCGCAGACGCCGACGATCACCGCCCACATGTGGAACTGCATGGGTGCGGTGGCCGGTGGAATGACAAACGTGGTGGACATGGTCTTCGATAACTGGCCCATGGCCTTCCAGCTGACCGAAGGAGCCATGCACGGCATCCAGTCACCCGCCGCTTACTACGGATTTCGTACCAAACGGGGGTTCGACGATCGGGGTCGGAATCTCAGCCCCGTGCCGGCGGACGCGGTGTACTACGTGGGCCACCACGTCGATCACGAGCTGGTGGAGAACATCGACGTGGACTGTGAGCGGCGGCTCGAGCGGATGAGCGCGGGGGAGCCGCGGCGGTTTCTCATCACGATGGGCGGTGCCGGTGCGCAGCGAGAGCTGTTTCGCGCGGTCATCGACCACTGCCTGCCCCGCATTCGGCGGGGAGAGCTTGCGCTGTTCGTCAATCTCGGTGACCACCGGGAGAACTGGGAGTGGCTCAAAGGGACCCTCGGCAGCGCCCGGGAGCTGGTGACCACCCATTTTTCCTTCGACACCATGAAGGAACTGGTCGATGAGATCCGCTCGGGTCAGGCTTCCGGGCTCCACGTCATGCTGTTCGACACGACGTTTCACGCGGTCTACGCTACGAATTATCTCATGCGCGTGGTGGATGTGATGATTACCAAGCCCAGTGAGCTTGCCTTCTATCCGGTGCCGAAGATATTCAACCGACGGGTGGGCGGGCACGAGAAGTGGGGTGCCATCCGCTCGGCGGAGCTGGGTGACGGTACGGTGGAGACGCGCACCGTCAGTGAGACCCTAACGGCCATCGACCTGCTCTGTGACGAGGACGATCTGCTGCGCCTCTACTGTGACCGAATCCTGGCGAACAAATACGCGGGAATCTATGACGGCGCGTATCGCTGCGTGGAACTCGCCACGGGCGTCCGTGCCCCGGCGCGAAATTGACATCGCGTAGGCCGCCTGCTATAACGAAAACCCCATGAAGGTCGTTATCGCAGGCGGTGGAGCCGTCGGATTCCAGCTGGCACGACGTCTCATTGCCGAAGAGCGTGACGTCGTGCTCATCGAGCAGGATCGTGCCCACGCTAACTACGCGTCCCAGCGGCTCGACTGCCTGGTGCTCACCGGCATCGCAAACAATGTAGAGACGCTGCGCCAGGCGGGAACGCAGGACGCGGACTTCTTCGTGGCGGTCACCAACTCCGACGAGGTCAACATGATCGCCTGTGCCATGGTCGCGACGAAGTTCGATCGTCCGAAGACCATTGCCCGGGTGAGAAACATCGATTACGCAACCTCCCGAACGTCGGGCCGCAGCTTTCTCGGTATGGACTACGTCGTCAATCCGGAGATCGAGGCGGCGCAGGCGATCATTCGCAGCATCGAGCGCGGCGCCACGAGCGACGTGATGCTATTCGAGCGCGCAGGCGTGCAGATGCGCCATGTTACCGTGGACCGCGACTCGCCGTTTAAGGACAAGAGCCTTCAGGAAATCCACCGGAACTTCCGGTTCTCCTTTCTCGTCGCGGTGATCGTCCGGGGAGCCGATTACATCATACCTTCGGGCAACACGGAGATTACCGAAGGTGATCTGCTCTACATCGTTGCCACCGAAGAGACGTTTGAAGGGCTTTTCCGTCATCTCGGTAAGCACCGGCAACAGCTCAAGCGAATCGTGATGATCGGTGGAGGCAGGGTCGGCAGCCTGGTGCTCGATCACCTCTTCGGTGCCGGCGCTAGGAGGAAGGGAAAGGGCGTCGTGCGGCGGATCGTCGGGGGCCGTGCCGGGGCGCGGCCGAGCGTGAAAGTGGTAGAGCGCAACTACGCAAAGTCGCGGCAGATCTCTGAGCGCTATCCGGATGCGCTCGTCATCAACGCCGACGTCTCCGACGAGGGCATCTTCGAAGAAGAGCACTTCCAGAACTCCGACCTGCTCATTGCCGTCACGGACAACGAGGAGCTCAACATCGTCAGCGCCGTATACGGAAAGACTCTCGGCATTCGCCGCGCGGTGGTGCTGGTGAACAAGCTCAACTACGCCAAGATGGCGGTCAATGTGGGAATCGACGTAACGGTGAGCATCAAGTACGCCGTTGTGAACTCGATCCTCAAGTTCATACGCCGGGGAAAGATCCGAAGTCTCCACAGCATCTCCGACGGCCGGCTCGAGATCCTCGAGCTGACGGTGGATTCCGGCAGTCGCGGCGACGGAAACCGGATAGAGGACATCAAGCTTCCGACGGCGTCGCTAATCGTATCGGTTGCCCGGGGCGACGAGCACGTGATCCCCCATGGGGGGTATGTACTCAGGGCGGATGATAATATCATAATCATAACGAAAAAGGAACACGTCGATCGGGTCGAGGCAGTGTTCACGTCCCGCTCGTAATGCTCGGAGCCCTCAGAGCAGGTCCGTTCGAGGGGATTCCGCGGAGGTTACCATGAAACGTTTGGCACTGGTTCTGTTTTTTGTCTGCAGCACGGCGACGATACCGGCATTCGCCGAAACGGAGGCGTTCGGGCTGGGGGTCTTGCTCGGCGAGCCTACCGGCATTTCCGCAAAGGCACGGCTCGGGCCGACCTCAGCCATCGACGCGGCGGCGGCGTGGTCCTTTCGCGGGGAGGGTTCGTTCTACTTCCACGCCGACTACCTGGTTCATTTCACCGATATCTTCCACGTAGACCCCGGTGAGATGCCGTTGTATGTCGGGGTAGGCGGCAAGATAGCTCTGCGCGACGATCCCCAGCTCGGCGTGCGTATTCCGGTGGGGATCGCCTACGAGTTCGAATCGGTACCCCTTGACGTTTTCTTCGAGGTAGCGCCGGGGGTCGGGCTGTTCCCCGAAACGGACATCGATTTCGGGGGAGGACTCGGTATTCGCTATTATTTCGCCGGGGGCTCGTCGGGATCATAGGGAGGCGCTCATGTCGACTACGGTCGAACTAGACAGCGAGGTATTCGATGAGCTGGTTCGTGCGGGCACGCGCGTTTCCCGGGAGTCGGGCTTTCGCAACGTCGTCTCGGTGCTCGTGGAACAGGCCGCGGATATTGCGTCGGCGGACCTGGCTGCGTTGTACTTCTATGAGGACCCGGAACAGCCCGGAGATCGACTGAAGCTGTATTACAAAAGGGGGCGGCACGCCCCACCATCATCGTTGAGGGCGAGCACCGAGTTCATCGAGTTCATCGAGGACTCGGAGGAGTCTCTGGTGGTGCTCGACCGGGAGCAACCGTTCTTCGAGGATCTGTTTCTTGCCGAGGACATGCATAGCGCGGCGGCACTACCGCTTGTGACCCCGAAGGCACGGCTCGGGGTACTGGTGCTCAACTCATATCAGCGGAATTTCTTCGTGGGGAACCGCTTCTACTTTCTCGACGCATTCACCAAACTGGCCGGCGGCATGCTCGACAACAGGCGGCTTCTCGATCAGCTCCGGGAGCAATTCCGTCAGATCGAGGCGCTCGAACGGTATCAGGAGAACGTGTTCTCTTCGATGACGAACCTCCTCGTTACTGTAGACCGCGGGGGCCACATTCGGTATTTCAATGAGGCGGCCGCCGAGCGCTTCGGGCTCGAGGAGAAGCACATCGGGGTGCCCTTCGATGAGCACTTCAAAGGCACTTTGGACAAGCGAGTGTTCAATCGCATTGAGAAGAGCGAGCGGAGCGGAGAGCTCGTGGTCGGTGTGGAAGGTATCTACAAGAAGGACGGCGAGGAAATGGACTACTCGCTCAACATATCTCCGCTGCGCGGCAAGCGCGGACGACACGAAGGGTTGACGTTGCTTTTCGCCGACCAGACGAGAGAGCGGGAGTTGAAGGAACAGATGGACGTGGCCGTGGAGGATCGGCGGTTCGTCAAGGACATGTTTGCGCGGTACCTCTCCAATGAAGTCGTCGAGAACCTGATGGAGCACCCGGAGCAGGTCAAGCCTGGTGGAGACAAGAAGGTCGCCACCATTTTCTTTGCCGATATTCGCGGCTACACCTCCTTCTCGCAGGACAAAGATCCGGAACATATCGTTGAGGTGCTCAACGAGTACTTCAGCGAGGCGGTGGACGTGATCGTAAAGTACCGGGGTTACATCGACAAGTTCATCGGTGATGCGATCATGGCGGCGTGGGGCGTGCCGATGATGTCGGAGGAGCAGGACGCGGAGCTTGCCGTGGCCTGTGCCCTGGAGATCCAGCGGCTGGTGGCCTCCGAGCAGCGAAACTTTTTCCGGGGAGACGCTTCAAATCTACAGATCGGCATCGGCATGCATACGGGGCCTCTGGTTGCCGGAAACATCGGAAGCTCGCAGCGGATGGACTACTCGGTCATCGGCGACACGGTGAACGTGGCGGCCCGCCTCGAAGGCATTGCGGCGCCGGGGGAGGTCGTGATCACGCGCGCCACCTCCGAACTTCTCGGCGATGGCTTCGAGTTCGAGCGGCGAGAGCCGGTCAAAGTGAAGGGCAAGGACGAGCCGATCGAAATTTTGAGCGTTCTCGGCCGAAAATAAGGAGTTTGGACATGACTCAGATTATCAACAGCTTCACGGGCCTGCCCGTGTGGGTATATGCGGCGGCCGTCGTGGCGGTCGCGTTGGTGGTGGCGGTGATCTTTCTTCTCGCCGCGCGGCGGCGGGACTTCGTGCGTCGCCTTCGGCTGGCGGCCGAAGACCCCGAACAGGCGGAGCTTCTCGTGCGACAGCAATTCAGCGACGTCCAGCTGTTACGGCGTTCGAAGCTCATAGAGAACGTGGCCCGCCGGTACAGCCCGAAGGTAGTGGGCGCAGTCGGTGTCGACGAGCTGTGGCAGCGTCGCCTGCTGCGCTCCATGCGTACGGCGGATTTTCACCGGGTACTGGAGTTCTCCTGGGAAACAGGGCTCTTTGCGTGTTTTCTTGCGGCACTGCGACGGCCGAAGCTCCGGGCTCCGCTGTTTGCCCGGATCGACGACAGCGGCGATCTCCTTGTCTTCCGTTCCATAGCACTCACCGGGAGAGGAGAGGAGTTCGACGGACGAACGGCATGCGAGATGCTCGCCGAGCGGATAGACGAGGTGCGCGAAATGACCGGCGACCCGGACTGGCCCGTGCGATACTTCGCCGTGAAGATTCTTCTCTACGATCATGACCCGCGCTCGGAGCGCATCCTCTGGGATTGCTCGACCGACGCGGCCGCCCTCGTACGTCGGGTTATCGTGGAGGAGTTCGAACCCACCGATCGCAACCGTCTGTTCGAGCATCTCTATGGTCTTCTGCTCGACGATCCCGCCTTCGAGATTCGTCGCGCCGCCCGTCGCCGGATCGACCGGGAGTTTCCCGAGCGTTACGACGTCGATCCGGCGGTGCTTTCTCCGGATCAGGCGGTGCACGTGCTCGAGCAACTCGATGAGGGATCAAAGGCCGACGAGAACACGGCGGTCGTCTTCCTCGAGCACCAGGACCGAGAGCTGCGATTCCCGGCGGCGCTCTTCCTGGAACGCAGCGGTATCCTCGAACGGATGTTCAGGGCTGTGGATTTCGGCGATCGAGACGCCTTCGAACGGACGTCGAGGCTTCTCGACAACGCGGCGGATGTGAACGTAACGGGGTTTCTCGAGGGCTCGGGCTCGGAAATGTCCGTGGCCATGGTGCATCTGGCGGCCGGTATCCTCGCGCGAAAAGGACCGGTCGCACGGATCCACGGGGTCGCCGCTGCCGGGTTCAGGTACTATGACGAGGTATCCGAGGGCCGTGACGATCTGCTCGAGGCCGTGCTTTCGATGATCGAGAGTCGCGGTGACGAGGCCGCCCTCTCGGCGCTGCGGGAGGAGATGCTCGACCGCCGTCATGACAAAAGCTGCGTTGAACGCATTCTCTCACACATCCCGTCCCGCGCGCATCTGTCGTTTTCCGACGCGTTTCTGACCTGCCTCACGGACCCGCGGTTCGAAGCCGAGGATGCCCTTGTTACCGCTGTTGCCCGGATGCCCTATCCGGACCTCATTCCCGAGCTCATGGAGATCATCAAGGCCGGAAGGGAGACGTATTCCCACCGGGTGCGTGTCCGTGCGTTGGAGACGCTCGGGGCGTACGGAGACCTCTCGGTGTTGCAGTTCGTTCTCGAGAATCTCCCGGTCCTGCCGAGTGAGGAGGCCCGGGAGTTCGCACGGAAATTGACCGAATTTGCCGATGACCGGCTCGACACGCGGGTGTGGAATTTGCTTGCCGGAAATGATGCGGCGGTACGGGCTTCGATCATCTCGGCTCTACCGACCGACCGCAAGAGCGAGTTCGCCAAGCCCATCAAGGAAGCCGTCAACGACGCCGATCCGGATGTACGGATCGCCGCGTTATGGGCCCTAGCGGAGCTGCAGGACAAGCGCGGCCTCGCAGGGGCGGGAGACCGCCTGCGTGACCCGGTGGAACGGGTCAGGTCGGAGGCCGCTCGTGCCCTCGCTGCACATGGCGGCGAGCAGACGGTGAAGCAGTTCCGTGAGCTTCTTGGCGACGAAAACGAAGTCGATACGGTGAAGACCGCGGCCCTGCGCGGGCTCGGAGCGTCTGCGCTGAAGACATCCATCGACGTCCTCGTGGATTTCCTCGAAGAAGGTCCGGGAGACCTGGAGTCCGAAGCGGTACATGCGTTGGCACGGAAGCGTGGCGAGCGGGATCTGGAGGCGATTGTCGACCATCTCAAGGACGCGGAGCCCGCCCTTCGGGAGCGCTTGATCAAGGTATTTCGGGTGATGGCCTCGGAGGCCGAAGAGGTTATGGTGGATTTGTTGCGGGAGGATATCCCGTCGTTGCGGCCCGTGGTTACCGATATCCTCGAGAAGGTCGGCTACGTGGAGTCTCTCGTTCGTCGGCTCTCCCACCGCGATCCGGCGGTCCGGCGGCACGCCGCCGAGGTGCTCTCCCTGATCGCTACGCCGTCCGCATTCCGCGGGATCGTTCTTGCGGCGCGGGATCCGGACCAAGAGGTCCGGGTGAGAGTTACGCGAGCGCTAGAGTCACTGAATACCGAATCCGGCCGCGGGATCCTGGAGGATCTTCAGAGCGACCCGGACAAGCGCGTGCGCAAGTACACCACCTGGGCACTCCAACGCGCTCGCGCCAAGTCGGCCTGAGCGACGGCGTTGGCCGGGTCTCGATGGCCCGGTGGGCTGCCGACCGAGCGAAGGACAGGGCACCGGTAGCCCGCCGTTGGGTGTGTCCCCCCGGCCGCCGACGGCCCGCCCGGGGTGGGCTTCATCGGCCCGGCTTTTCGACCTCGAAGCCCGCAAGCATCAGGACCATCTCGTCTCCGTAGCGATCGAGCTCATCCTCCAGCTCCAGGAGGGTGCGCAGCTCCGGGGAGAGTCGGGCACGGGCTTGTGCCTCCATCCAGCGCTCCACACGCAGCTCGTCGAGGAAGCGTCGGCCCGGATATACCTCGATGATCTGCAGCTCGGCATCGGTGTCCAGAAGCTCCGCCATGACCTCCATGGAGGTGAGGAGGCCACCGAGCTCGTCGAGGAGCCCCTGCTCGAACGCCGCCCGGCCGCTCCACACACGCCCCCCCGCAAGGCGCTCCACCTCTTCCTTGTCGAGCTCACGATGCTCGGCGACGGCGGAGACGAACCGATCGTATTGGGCGCCTACGGCGTTCTCTACCACCTGTCGCTCGTCGTCGCTGAGACGCCGATACAGCGCGCCCAGGTCCGCCCGATCGGTGGTCTTGACGGTTTCCCAGTTGATCCCGTGCTCCCGAGAGAGCTCCTCGATATTCGGCAGTAATTCGACCACACCGATCGAGCCGGTGACGGTGACGGGATGCGCTACGATCCGGTCCGCGGGTACCGAGATGTAGTATCCTCCGGAGGCCGCTACATCGGCCATGGAAACCACCACCGGTTTCGGATCCTCACCTTCGGTGGTGAGCTCGATCTCTCGTGCGATGACTGCCGAAGCGAGGCTCGACCCGCCGCCGCTGGAAACACGGAGAATGATCCCGTCGATGAGCGGATCCTCCCGTGCCTGTCGAATTGCCCGCGCCGTGGTTTCGGAGCCGATGGTCGCGCCGGGCATTCCATCCCCCCGGACGATGTTTCCGGTCGCATAGATGACCGCTACCCTGGGTGCCGGACGGCGACTCCACTCGTAGCGAATCCCGTCCCGCGCGGACACACGAGCGGTGCGAGCGCCCCGATGGAGCTTCTTCAGCCGGTCCTCCACCTCGTCTTCGTATGTCAGAGCATCCACAAGCCCGGCATCCGCCGCATCCTCCGCCACCAGATAGGGGCCGTCGGCGACCAGCTCCTCCGGCGAGGTCTCGAGGCGCTCTCCGCGGCCGTCGGCGATCATGGTGGTCAGCACCCGGTGTTGATCGTCGAGAAGCGCTTCGAGGGCCTCTCGCTCCTCCGCGGGCATATCGCGCTCGCTGAAAATCGTGCCGGCGGTCTTGTAGGGGCCGCTTCGGAGGTTTGCGACTTCCACGCCGAGGTCGTCGAGGAAGTCCTTGAGGTACGGGCGCGTGCGTGATAATCCCGAGAGCATGACCGATCCGTGGGGGTTCAGGTAGATCTCGTCGGCCACGGAGGCGGCGAGGGCGTAGTTCAGGGCGTCGGTCTGTTCGAAATAGAACACGACCCGTTTCCCGGTGCTCTTGAAGTCCTCGAGGGCGCGCTTGATCTCGAGAATCGACGCGTAGGAGGCCTGTAGATTGTGGTTACGGAAGAGAATGCCGGCGAGAGAGTCGTTGCGCGAGAGACGGCGAATGTCCGTGATAATCTCGGTGACGGTGTCCGTCGGGTCTATTGTCTCGAAGCGACTGAACATGGTGGAGGGGGGCTGCTCCGCAACCACCGGTCCGGGGCGATACTCAGCGAAGTTTCGGGGCCGGATGGGACTGAGCGAGCGGAACTCTTTGGCGGCCAGATGCGCGAAAGCGGTAGCCCCCGGGCCTCCGGAGTTCGGCTCAAAGCTCGTGGTGTTCCCTGCCCGCGTACGCCCGTAGCTGAGTGAAGCGCCGACGTGGAGGCGATTGCCCTCGGTGTCCCATGCGGCGCGAAGGCCGAGCCCGCGCTGCGGCGAGAGCCCCACCCCAATGACCGGCGCGGTGAGCTCGTCGTTTCGATACCGGAGGTCCGCCGAGAGGGTGAAACGGTCGGTAACCTCGGGCGCAAAGAACAGCGGCCGTACCGCCCCGCCAAACCGATAAGCGGTATCTCCGTGCTCCGGGAAAGTGCCGGTTGCGCCGAGGGAAAGCATGGAGGCGGGGCGCGCAAGGAGGCCCACCGTCGTGTCGGGATCGTCAAACGAGAAATCCGGTACCGATAAACCGGCGCCGGCGTAGAAGTCTCCGAATAGCGGCAGGGATAGGGTGCCCGTGTGCAGCGACTCCCCGTCGCCTCGGCGGTAGGCGTAGCTCAATACGTCGGTGTTGGCGAAAACCGAGAAATCCGGGGCCGACCGGTCGCCGATCCGGCCGACTATGTCATCCTCGTACCCGAGAACGGCGGCAACGCCGCCGGCGTTGCCGAACGCGGGGGCCGCGGGGTTTATGACGGGCGAGGCGAACCCGTCCGCCACCGCAACGCTCGAGAGATCGAAACTCTTCTGTTGTGCAGCCGCGGGCACAGCAACCAACAGCGCGCAGAATAGCGCGGCTGCGAGTCTCCCTCGTATGGCCGATCCGCGGGACCCTGCGAATCCCTCCTGTACCTGTCCGCTCATGGGGGCGCCCTCCATCCTGCTCGGTGAAGCACAGACTACTACAATTCACCCTGCTCGAGAAAGCTGTAGTAGCCCGTACGAGCAAAAATCACATGGTCGAGCATAGCGATTCCGAGGGTTCTGCCGGCCTTCTGTAGTCGTGCGGTGACCTCCCGATCCTCCGGACTGGGCTCGACGTTGCCGGAGGGATGATTGTGAGCCACGATGACGGCGGCGGCGCGGTCTTCGAGGGCCTCGGCGAACACCTCCCGGGGATGCACGAGCGCACGGTTTACCAGCCCCACCGACACAACCCGGGTAGCCGAGACTTCGTGCGCACCGTTCAAGGATAACGCCAGAAAGTGCTCCTGCTTGCGGTCCGCGTAATGGTGAACCAACGGCACCACGTCCGCCGGAAAGCGAATACGGTGATTCCCGGGACAGAGCATTCGCCGTGCGTACTCCAGTGCTGCCGCGATGACGCTGCTCTTTGCCGCACCGAGTCCCGATACCAGCCGGAGATCCCGCAGGTCGGGGCTCCCGGACGCCGCGTCGAGAATCTGAAGCACTTCCTCGGCCAACCGCGCGACCGGTTTGTTCCGGGTGCCGGTGCCGAGAAGCACGGTTATCAGCTCCCGGTCGGAGAGACTGGCGGCCCCGCAGGCGATGAGCTTCTCTCTCGGTGGTAGCGGAGGGGTTTCCATCCGGCTCTGTGCCCGCTCATGGGCTGAAAGGGTATCCACATCCCCTGTTACGGCGTTTGTGAGCCCGATGCTTGCGTTACGGGAGCACTTTGCGAAAATACCGCGGCTTACACGGGGTGTATTTCGCTGACAAGCCGACGTAGGTCATGGTATGATTAGAACTGATTTGGTCCGTCACAACGGAGAGGGGGTATATGCATGAATGGTAAACGCATCCTGTTGCTGCTCGGCCTGGGGGTGCTCCTCGCAGGGCCGCTGTTCAGCGCCGGAGAAGCGGAGGGAGCGACGGAGCTCGATATGCCGTCGCAGCCGCGACAGTACATCTCTCCCGCTACCGAAGAAGGCACAAATAACTTGGAGCTTCCGTTTTCCACGGTTGTTGTGGAGGGAGAAAACGTTGTCGTTGTGGAATACAATCTGACCGTATTCGACAGCGACGGAAACGTGGTCTGGACGGAGAGTCAGGTCGAAGAGGATCGGGTCGGATTCTTCGGGCGGCTCTTCGGAGCAGACAAACCCCGCGTCGAGGTACCGGATACCTTGACCTGGGACGGAACCTACCAGGACTCCGACCTCGGAGAAGACGGGGAGTTCGTGGAGGACGGCGACTATACCTATCAGTTGTTCATCCGTGACGATCAGGAGAACATCTCCACCACGCCGCCGTTCAACGTGACCGTGGATAACGAGCGGCCGCAGATCGAGGAGCTCGGTCCGCCGGAATACCGGATTTTCGCTCCCGTGGAGGATAGCGACCGGCCGACGGTGAGCTTCCCACAGGAGACCGGTCGTGAGGTTTCGTGGACCGGTAGGATCGAAAATACCGACGGAGAGGTCGTATGGGAGCGTACTTGGGAGAATCCCACGCCCGGGAACAGAGCGCGGGATGTCAGTCCGTCTTCTCCGCTAACCTGGGACGGCACCTATCGGCTCGAGGACGATGATCGGGACGGCACGCAGGTGCCGCAGGGATCCTACAAGTATACGCTTTCCAGCACCGACCGCGCCGGTAACACGACGGAAGAGACATCGGATTGGGATATGGTCGTCAACACGGAGTCGGGAGGCGTCACGTTAGAGCTCGAAGCCGATACTCCCGCGTTCTCGCCCAATGACGACGGTCGCAAGGACGAGCTTCCCTTCTCCATAACGCTCGAAGAGACGGAAGGCGTGGCCGATTGGGAGATTGAGGTGCGGGACCCGCGTCGACGCAACCCCGTCGTACGTCGGGTCAGCGGCGATGCTCCGGTGCCGGAAGAAGGAACTTTCGACGGCCGTGATGAAGAAGGTGATGTTCTCCGCGACGGAACCTACGAAGCTCAGGTGGTCGTGGAGTACGAAAACGGTCTCGTGGAAACCTCGCAGGTTCGCGAGTTTGTCATCGATACGGAGGCCCCGGAAGGGAGCTTGCAGGCAGATACCGCCCCGCAGAGTACCCCGGCGGATGCGCCGCTGGTGTTCGGCGGCACCCGCAAGCTGGGGCTGGACATTGCCGCCGACATAGATCCGGAGGCGGAGTGGACGGCAACCGTCACCACCCCGGAGGATGAGTATGAGGTGGATCTCGCTGCAGCGGGCTTCGAAGGCCCGGAAATAGATGTCGAGTGGGACGGCTCGGAGGTAGCCGGAGTGTCGGCGCCCGACGGGGAGTACAGCCTGCAGCTCAGCGCCACCGACGATGCGGGCAATGTGGGGCGGACCTCCACCGTGACCGCGATAAAGGAGACACGACCGACACCAATCGACCTTACCGTGGAGAGAAGCAGAATAGCGCCGCATCTCGAGGACGAGCCCGACTCGGTGACCTTCCTTACCGACTACGAGGTTGAAGAGCACATCGAGGAGTTCCAACTGGAGATCCGGAACGAGGACGGTGACGTCGTGCGGAGCGTTTATCGCAGCACCCCGTTCGACGAGTTCGAATGGTCCGGAGAGGACAACGCCGGGCGACTGGTCGAGGAAGGGGATTACACGGCGAGTTTCCGCATCATCTACCGCAACGGGAACAGACCCGAAATCACCGGAGTCGGCCCGGTCTTCGTCGATCGTACCAGAGAGCGTGCCGAGCCGGGTAAGCCGGAGGTGGAGCTCGAAGCCTCGCCGCTTCCCTTCGCTCCCGACGACGACGGGCGCAACGACACGTTGACCTTGAGTATGCGGGCGCGTAGCGACCTCCCGATAGACCGTTGGTCCTTGGAGATCATCGATCCGAAGGACAACGGGTTCAAGTCGTGGAGCGGCGAGGGTGAGCCGCCGGAGGAGATCACGTGGGACGGTGAAGCCGAAGACGGAGAGCTCGTGCAGTCGGCGGTGGATTACCAGGCGGTCTTCCGCGTGGTTGACACCGACGGCAACGAGGCGGAGGTGGAACGCACCGTACCGACGGACATCCTCGTCATTCGAGAGAATGGCAGGCTGCGAATCCGCATCGCGAGTATCCACTTCGCTCCGTATGAAGCCGACCTCTTCGCCATCGACCGGGAGGACCAGGAGGAGAACTTCCGGATTCTCAGGCGCCTTGCGACGATCCTGGACCGCTATCCTGAGCACGACATCCTCGTTGAGGGACATGCCAATCACGTGCTCTACCGGGACGAGGAGCAGATGCAGCAGGAGCAGGAGCAGGCGCTGCTTCCGCTCTCGGAAAGCAGGGCCGAGGAGGTGCGCAAGGCACTGATCATTCTCGGAATCGACCGTGAGCGCATGGAGTTCGAGGGCGTAGGAGGCGCCCGTCCGGTCGTCGATTTCGACGACCACGAGAACACCTGGAAGAACAGGCGGGTGGAGTTTCTCCTCGACCGCTGAGACGCAGTGAAGTCGTGATCATTCAGGGGCCGCTCGAGCTCGTCACCGGACTATGGTGGCGGGCGGGCGGCTTCTTTTGTGGAGGCAGTTGAGGCGGGCATGCGAATGAGCATGACCGTGCGGCGACCTCGGAGAAGCCGCTGTTGACCGCGCGGCGCGTCTTTGCTATCGTCAAGATCAAACGCCTTTGACCAAAACTCCTGGAGGATAGAATAGTATGGGTAAGTCCAACCGCGGACGGAACTTGAAAGACGAGCGTACCAACGGTGCGCGCGGCCGTTGCCCGATTACCGGTAAGACCGGTGTGAAACTCGTCTACGAATATGAGATGGACGGCAAGAAGGTCATGATTTCCAAGACGGCCAAGGCTACGCTCGAAAACGCAAAGCGCCGAGAGGCAAAGCAACAGACCAAGAAGGCGGAGTCGGCAGAGGAGGCGGCCGCAACGCCGGCGGAATAGGCTGCGGCGGCTCGTTAAGCCGCTTCCAAGTAGGCAAAGAAAAGGCGCGCTCCCCTCGTGGGCGGCGCGCCTTTTTTGTGCGTGTCCGGCAGGCCGGCCTGCCGGCAAGGGGCGGGGCGATCACGGGGGACGGTTACCACGGCCGGCCGCGTGAGGCCCGCTTGCCTGCCGCACGGCTCCGTGCCGTGCGGATCAATCACACTCCTCGGGATTCCGTGCGGGCTGCGGGACGCGATCCATGGCGAGGATGTCCTCGAGCCCTTCTATCTCATTCACGTCCTTGTCGATGCAGGCGTTGCGCTCTTTGTTGAGGTATCCCGGGTCCTGGAAGCTGTACGTGAAGTTCGTGTGCACGTCATAAGTGCCCTGCATGAGCGCGTAGGTATCCTCCGTCATTACCAGCTCTTCGTCCGTCGGTATGACGAAGACCTTGGTCGGCGAATCGTCGGTGGAGATGATGGTTTCGGCGTTCTTGGTGCGCGAGATGTTATTGCGGTGCTTGTCGAGATTGATTCCCATGAACTCGAGGTCCTGCACCGCCTTTTCACGAATGAGCGGCCCTCGCTCACCGACCCCGGCGGTGAAGACGATTGCATCCACGCGCCCCAGTGAGGCCATGTAGGCGCCGATGTACTTGCGCAGCCTGTAGGCTTCTATCTCTATGGCAAGCTGCGCGAGCTTCTCGCCGTTCTCCGCGGCTTCCTGGATGTCCCGGCGATCGACATATTTCTCGGTGATCCCGAGGACGCCGCTCTTCTTGTTCAGCGTGCGCTCGATTTCCTCCGCGGACATGCCGGCCGTATTCATCATATGAAAGGGTATGGCGGGATCGATGTCGCCGGAGCGGGTGCCCATGACAAGCCCTTCGAGTGGCGTCAGTCCCATCGAGGTGTCCACGGATACACCGTTCTCCACGGCGTTGATGCTTGCACCGTTACCCACGTGAGCAGTGATGAGGTTTGTCTCAAAGGGGTCCTTGCCCAGGAGGACGGCCGCGCGTTTGGCGGTATAGAGAAAGGAGGTTCCGTGGAATCCGTAGCGCCGGACGCCATACGAGCGGTACCAGTCATACGGAAGCGCGTACAGGTAACTCCGCTCCGGCATCGTCTGATGCCATGCGGTGTCCATGACGGCGCAGTGCGGGACGTCGGGGAGCACGCTCCGCGCGGCTTCGATACCGGTGATGTTTACGGGATTGTGAAGGGGAGCGAGGCTCTGCAGCTCACGAAAGGTTTCCAGTACCTCGTCGTCTACAATGACCGATTGGGCGAATTTCTCCCCACCGTGGACGACCCGGTGACCCACGGCTTTGACCTGTGAGACGTCCGAGATCGCGCCGTATTCGGCATCCACAAGGGTATCCATGATCAGCCGGATCGCTTCAGGATGATCCGGGCACGGATGCTCTCTGCGGTACTCGTCTTTGCCGACTACTTTGTGGGTAATGACGGAGCCCTCCTGAGTGACACGCTCCACCGTCCCGCTTGCAATCGATTCCCCAGCCTCCCAGTCGTAGAGCTGATACTTCACCGAGGAGCTTCCACAGTTGAGTGTCAGAATGACCATTACAGCCTCCGAGCTTTCTTTCGTATTCAGACGTTCTGTTTCCGACGTAGTGAAGGAACGATCGGCTTTATTGTCCCATAGACCTGCCGAACTTTCAATAAGGCGTTTTTGTCATGAACATGACCTGTAATCCTGCAGTTTTCTGTTGCGTTCGGGACCGAACAGGTTTACAATCTTGTTAGTAACGCGTTGGAGCTATAGGTTCCAGGGCATACGACACTCGAAATACAGGAGGTTACGACATGAGAACACGCGTGCGACCGGTGCTATCCGCACTGGTGGTTCTGTTTCTCGCCGTCACACTCGTACTCGCCGGATGCGGTGACGGCGCCGACGAGGCCGACGAGGCCGACGAGGCGGAGGAGAAGGAGGAGGAGCAAGCGGATGTAGAAGCAGCTGCTCCCACGGATAACCCGTGGACCGACGGTGAGGACCTATCCGGCGAAACGGTAGAGATCTTCGGTGCTTTCGTCGACACGGATGCTAAGAACTTCGAAGCGAGTATGGAACACTTCGAAGAAGAGACGGGCATCGAGGTGAACTACGAAGGCTCCGGTGACTTCGAGTCCCTGATCTCGGTGCGTACCGAAGGTGGAGACCCGCCCGACGTGGCGGCCTTCCCCCAGCCCGGTCTCATGTACGACATGGTGGACCGCGGACACCTGCAGGATCTCACCGACTGGTTCGATCGCAGTTACCTGGAAGAACAGTACGACGAGAGCTGGCTCGAGATGGCAGAGTACGACGGCATCATGGCCGGTGTCTGGTATCGGACGAGCGTGAAGAGCCTGGTGTGGTATCCGCATCCGGAGTTCGAGGAAGCAGGTTATGAAGAGCCGGAAACCTGGGACGAGCTGCTGGCGCTCTCGGATGAGATGGTCTCCGACGGCGAAACACCGTGGAGCATTGGCATGGAGGCCTCCGGTTCGACCGGCTGGGTCGCCACCGACTGGATGGAGGACATCATGCTCCGCACGGTGGAGCCCGAGCAGTATGACGCCTGGGTCGAGGGAGAGCTTTCCTTCGATTCAGAAGAGGTGCGGCGGGCAGCGGATATCATGGCGGAAATCTGGTTCAATGAGGATTACGTACTCGGCGGAACCAACTCTATTCTCACGGTGCCCTTCGGTGACGGCATCAACCCCCTCGCCGAGGATCCGCCGGAGGCATGGCTGCACCGGCAAGCGAGCTTCATCACGGGCTTCTTTCCCGAGGATACAAGCCTAGGAGACGACATGCGGTACTTCTACCTCCCGCCGATCGACGATGAGCAGGGAAGGCCGGTGTTGACCGCCGGCGACATCTTCAGCGCGCTCACCGACACGCCGGAAACCCGCGCGGTTATGCGGTACCTCAGCCAGGGCATCTCGACCAAAGAATGGGTAGAGAGCGGCACGATGGTCGCACCGCACGCCGATGCCGAGCTTGATTGGTATCCGGACGAGTGGTCTCGCGGCTACGCCGAGATTCTTGCGGATGCCGATACCGTGCGCTTCGACGGCTCGGACTTGATGCCGGGAGAAGTCGGAACCGGCTCGTTCTGGACCGCTATGACGAACTGGGTCAGCGGGGACGATCTGGATCGAGTCCTGCAGAACATCGACGAGTCCTGGCCTGAAGATGAAGATGAAGAAGACGAATAGCCTGCTACCGGAGCAGGTATGAAGCACGTCGGCGCGGCCGGCCGGTCGCGCCGACGTTTGGTCTTTCCCCGGCACGCACGTCGGTTTCGACACGTGCTCGAGGGGGCGAAAATCTGCAGCAAGGCGGGAGCTGCCATGAGTAATACGGTTCAAACTACGGGAGTCGGAGGTTTTCTCGCCTCCCGGTACGGCAAGATGGTCGTCTCGCTTGTAGCCCTGATCGCGGTGCTGGTGGTCCTCGTTCAGGGGTTCCTCTACATGCGGGATGCGGTACTCTCTAGGCTTGCCATAGCCATTCTTGCATTGGTTATGGGAATCGGAGGAATTTGGGCTCTCCTGGCGTCTCTGAACTTCTTCGTAGAGTCGCTTGGAGAACGGGCTCGGGTGAAGCTCCGTCCGTTCGTATTTGCCGGTCCGGCGGTGCTGGTGCTGGGTATCTATATCGTGTACCCGGCGCTGCGCACGCTGTACATCAGTTTCCTCGATCGCACGAGCACGATGTTCGTGGGACTGCGAAACTATGCGTTCATCTTCACCGACCCGGACATGATCATCATCCTGCGCAATACCCTCGGGTGGGTGGTCGTGGTGCCGGTGGTGGCGGTAACGTTCGGGCTATTGATTGCAGTCATGACCGACCGCCTCTCATCGACGATGGAGAAGGTCACCAAGTCGCTGATCTTTCTCCCGTTGGCCATATCGTTCGTCGGGGCAAGCGTCATCTGGCGGTTCGTCTACTACTATCAGCCCCCCGGATCGGAGCAGATCGGCCTCTTGAACGCCGTCGTGACGGCGCTCGGCGGAGATCCCGTCGCCTGGCTCCTGATTCGTCCATGGAACAACCTGTTTCTGATGTTCATTATGGTCTGGCTTCAGACGGGCTTCGCCATGGTGATTCTCTCCGCTTCCGTAAAGGGGGTACCGAAGGACCTCCTCGAGGCGGCGCGGATCGACGGCGCCGGTGAGATTCGGGTGTTCTTCAACGTGACGGTGCCGTATATCAGCGGAACCATTCTTACGGTATGGACCACCATTCTCTTTCTCGTGCTCAAAATATTCGACATCGTCTATGTCATGACGAGCGGTCGGTTCGAGACGGGAATCGTCGCCTCGCGGTTCTATGAAGAGGCATTCGTTTTTCGCAACTTCGGACGAGGAGCGGCACTGGCGGTGTTCCTCTTCATCGTCGTGATCCCGTTCATGATACAGAACGTGCGATCGATGCAGGAGAGGAGGAGGTAGCGGAATGAGCGATAAGATTGCACAGACTTCGACGAAGAGCTCCGAACCCACTGTCCGTGCGCGAGGTCAGGCCGAGAAGGACCTCGAGAGAAGACACGAGCGCAGCCTTGCCCGTCAGAAAGCGACCAGGCGCGTGCTCGGCGGCCTGCCCATGCGGCTGTTTCTCATCGTCGTCACGCTCATCTGGACATTGCCGACGATCGGCTTGCTGGTAAGCTCATTTCGCACGCGTGCGGCCATCGCCGCCTCCGGATGGTGGACGGTCTTTGCCAACCCGTTCGCTGTCGACTGGACGCTGGCAAACTATGAGCAGGTGCTGTTCGCGGATCAGCTCTGGATTGCGTTTTTCAACAGCTTCCTGGTGACGCTGCCGGCCACGGTGATTCCCATCACCATCGCCGCGTTCGGGGCCTATGCAATAGCGTGGATGAGCTTCCCCGGACGAACGGTGCTGTTCGTGGCTATCGTGGGCTTGCTGGTGGTTCCTCTGCAGACGGCGTTGATCCCGATTCTCAGGCTCTACACTCGGGCGGAACTCAACGGTACATTCCTGGGTATCTGGCTGGCGCACACGGGATTCGGCCTACCTCTTGCCACCTACATCCTATATGGGTATGTTTCCAGTATACCGAAGTCCATTATAGAATCGGCGCACGCCGACGGCGCCACACCATGGCTCATGTTCACCAGGTTGGTATTGCCGCTTTCCGTGCCGGCGGTAGCGTCGTTTGCCATTTTCCAATTCCTGTGGGTATGGAACGACCTGCTCGTCGCACTCGTTTTCCTTGGAACACGACCCTCGAAAGCGGTGCTTACGGCACGGCTGGCGGAGCTCATCGGTTCTCGCGGGCAGGACTGGCACGTGCTCACCGCCGGGGCCTTCGTGACGATGATCATGCCGCTCATCGTATTCTTCTCTCTGCAGCGGTATTTCGTGCGGGGAATGATGGCGGGCTCCGTAAAGGGATAGATACCGCGCCGATGGAACTATGGGCTGTAACGCGGGGCGCGAAGGCGCCCCGTTGCCTTTTTCGAACGAGGACTGGAACAAGCGGTTGGTATGAACGGAAACTCCGGAGAAAGACGGGGACGAAAGCGCGTATCGGCAGCGGACGTCGCCCGTGAAGCGGGCGTTTCTCGAACGACGGTTTCGTTTGTAATCAACAACACCCCCGGCAAGAACATCACCGAGGAGACGAGGCAGCGGGTCCTCCGTGCGGCCGAGCGGTTGCGCTATATCCCCGATCAAGAGGCGCGCCGCGTGGCGTTGGCGCGACACAATTGCGTGGGCCTGTTTATTTGTCATTCGAAGTACGTCTACTCCGACGCATTCATTAGTCGCGTAGTGGAGGGGATGGCGCAAGCGGTGAACCGTCGCCGAGTTCGTCTGGTGATCAATCCGGTGACCCTCTACGAAGAGAGCTATCTGGAGCTTGCCACGCGCGACGGGGTCGACGGCATGGTGCTCATCAATGCGCATGACGACGACCCGGCGCTCCGAGACGTGGTGGAGTCGGGTTTTCCGGCGGTGACCATGGATCACCTGCCGGACCTACCGATCGACCAGGTGTATGTCGACAATCGCGCCGCCGCCGCGGAGATGGTGAGCTATCTCATCGAGCTCGGCCATCGCGATGTCGCCATGATTACCCATGCGTCCACCGTTTTCGCGGCCTCCCGCATGCGAGTGCAGGGATACCGGGACGCCCTCGCCGCACATGGTATCCCCCTGCGGGAACAATGGATAGCCTACGGGGACTTCTCGGAGCACAGCGGCTACGAGGCTATGACCCGGATCTTCGAAATGCGCCCGTTTCCCACGGCGGTATTCGCCGCGAACGATGTGGTGGCCTATGGGGCGCTCCGAGCCATAGCCGACGCCGGCCTGCGCGTTCCGGAGGAAGTCTCCGTGGTCGGCTTCGATGACGACTACCTCTCCCGATACCTGAACCCACCCCTGACCACCATGGCGTTGCCGGCCCACGGAATGGGATCGGCCGCGGTCTCGCTCCTCCTGCGTCGCGTGCTCGAAGAGGACGGCGAGGGGGAGGAGGCTTCGCACATCGTATTACCCTGCCAGATCGCCGTACGCAACTCGGCCCGTCCGCCGTACTTCGCGGAAGAATAGCCCGTTTTTCGATATTCGTTGAAGCACCGGTGCATCCGGCACGGTAACAACGGGTATGAGACACGTGGTATGTCTGGTAGTCGTGGCGGTTGCGCTGACGGGACCGGTAGCGCGCCCGCTGCGCATTGGGGCGGGCACGATTGAGGCGACCGTGCGGAGCAGCTGGGAGGGCTACACCGTCGGTCGCCTCGATGCCGACTTCGGTGCCGGCCGAGCCGTGCTCTCCTACGACCAGGAGGAGGAGCGTTCGAGCCGGCCGACCGCCGGCGTGGAGGCGGGGCCGGTGCTCTTCGGTCCGTTCCTGCTCGAAGGAAACGTTCGGCGACTCCGCGCGCCGCTGGGATACACCCCCGGATCCGGCCTGTGGGAGGAGGAAAGCGGGGCTTCTCTCGACGTGGGAATCGAGCCGACAGGGCGCCTCGGCGCGCGGCTCACCGTGCGACGGGGGCGACTCAGCGTACTGGGGTGGGAGGACGGCCACTCCCGAACCGCGGCCGCCGTGCTGAGGTCAGCCGGATACGAGGCCGCGGTGATGCCGCGCGGCCCGGCCGGCGTGAGACCCGGCCCGGCCGCTGCGGGGCTCGAGCTTGCCGGGGTCGTCTCGGAGACCGCGGCCAACGCCCCGGATGAGCGGTGGTATCCCGAGGAGCGTCCCTTCGCCGGGGGGTTGCTGGTTCACGGGGTGGTGAGGAGTGTGTTCGGTTTCGGGGAGTCTCTCTTACTACACGCCGACCTCTTCGGTGTGGGGGGTGAGCACGCGCTCCCCGCCGCGGCCGGCACGCTAAGGCTGAGCGCCGCGGGACGGTTCCACGAGACGGTGCTCCTTGCGGGGATGGAGCATCCGGCTTACCGTGGCCGCGACGGGCGGTTGCCTTCGGAGCTCGCGGAGGCGGGGCTCCGCACTACCGTCGGTCGGCAGCCGATTCGTTTCGGCGTGGAGGGAGGGCTTGCGGTGGCGGATCGGCCGGTGGCGGAGGAGGCGGTGGCGGAGGAGGC
>JBKHEN010000012.1:0-30402 GCA_046540795.1 Spirochaetaceae bacterium
TCCGGGGCCGGCTCCACATCCGGGGCCGGCTCCACATCGGGTGCCGGATCATCTTCGGGCGGCTGCTCGACCTCGGAGGCCGGCTCCTCTTTCGAGGGCCGCTCCACATTGTCGAAGAGGACCTCGACACTGCTCACCACCGGCTTCACCACGCTGAGGCGGTCTTCCGATTCCAACGGCTCTACGCCGTCCATCCGCGCCCCATAACGCGTGGCCGCTACGTCGGTCGAGCCGACCGTCCGGGAGGCGTCCGCATCGGTGGCGAACGACGGCGCTAGGAATACCGCAAACATCACGAGGAGAAAAAGCAGTCGATGTCGGGTCATGATGGGACGGAAGTGTACTTGCTGTTTGCAAATTGAACAAGTATCGCCTACAGTACACTCTATGAGTCGGCTTCCGATCGTGGCCGCTCTTCCGTGCATTTTCATCCTCCTCGGTTCGTGCTCCCCGCGGCCCAACACCGACGTATCACAGCTCGAGCGTCGTATCACGCATCTGCTGCGGCTTCACAGCTACGAACACGTCTACCGTGACATCGTATATTTCGGCGAGGAACGCTCGTTTCTTTTCTTTAAAACGATGGATCGGGCGCTGTTGTTTTCGGTGGATATCGTCGTACGCGCCGGGGTCGATCTCGAGCAGGGCGTGGACCTCACCCTCGACCGGGGTAACCCGGAGCGCATTATCGTGCAGCTCCCGCCGACATGCATCCTTCAGATCGATACCGACGAGTCGAGCATTCACCAGTATTTCTCCCGCAGCCGCGGCGGTAACGTCGGCTGGCTCGAGTACGGCACTCAACTGCAGGAGGTCAAGGAACGGGTCCGACAGGACGCCCTCGACCGGGGCATCCTCACCAAGGCTGAGGATAATGTCCGCGGGATAACGCGTAACTTCTTCGCCCTCTCGGGTTTCGAGGAGGTCGTGTTCCGCCCCGCGGGGTCACCGCGTCCGAGCGACGGCCGGATTCAGGGGTAGGAGCATGACCGGCGCCCCGGCGGTGCTTCTGCTGCTTCGGCTGCTTCGAGTTCTCCGACGCATCCTGCTGCCGGCGGTGCTCGCCGCTGCGCTCGCGTTCGCCGGGAGCACCGCGCTCGATCACTTCGGTGTCATAGAGGAGCCGCTTCACACGCTCGCCCGCAGCCTCGGGCTGGCGGAGCGACGCACATACCGCTCATCGCAGGTGATTCTCGAGCATCTTGGTGAGGTTCACGAGCTCGACACCGTAGCGTACATCCACCGCACGGTCTTTCCCTTCGATTACGACACCCCTCGGGCCCGGGCGCTCGCTGAAGATGTCGGCCTCGAGGCGGAGGAGTTCGTGGTGGTAACCGTGCAAGTTACCGCGGGCTATGAACTCTCGGACATCGACGAGCTCCACGTGCGGCCCGTAGAGGCGGGCCCGGAGCAGGAGGCGACACGACCCGACACGGCCGGAGCAGAGTCGGCGACCGGGGCGGGTGAAGGCCCCGGGGTGCACGTTCGGGTGCCGCCCGCCTCCGTCACCGAGGTCGTGGTGGAAGACGTCGATCCCGAGACCTATGATTATCCCGATGTCGCCATGGATGCCGCCGGCTGGAGCGAAGTGGCCGCCTTCGTCACCGAGCACGCGGAGACCCGCACCGTGGCCGAAGGCATCATAGAGGAAGCCGAGGATAATGCCCGAAGCCTTGTGCGGACGCTTCTTCTGCAGGCGGGTTTCGACTACGTTTCCTTTGCGAAGGAGGCGAAGAGCTCGGCAAACGGCGAGCAGCGGCGATAGTAGACCGGCGGCTCGCCGTAGGGCGCTTCCTCCACGTGCCGCCCGGGCCCAACCGGGCGGCCGCTCCACAGGTGCACCCAGTCATCCTCGGGCAGATACACCGGCCACTTCCGCCGATGCTTCTCCACCACCGGCGCAACGAGTAGGTCACGGCCGTAGAGGTACTCGTAGCGCGTCCGGTGCAGCTCCGGTTCCTCGGGGTAGTGAATGGTCGGATGCCGCATCGCGGGGAGCCCCTCCCCGGCATAAGCAGCCACCACAGCCCGGTGGTAGGGCGCAAGCCGGGTATAGACTTCGGTCAACCGCGCGAGGTGCGCCAGGGTTTCGGTGTCGGAGTTGAACTGCCAGTTCCGCTGTGGCCGATTTCCTTCGTGGTTTCGCATGATCGGGGTGAAAGCCGCGTGCTCGGCCCACCGCAGGAACAACTCCTTGCTGCGCCGGATCCAGGCGAGGGTGGTGAAGCCGCCGATGTCGGAGTGATGCACCCCGGTACCGCAGAAACCGCTCGAGAGGGCCGCGGGGATCACCGTCGGCAGGCCGTCGCTCTTACTCCAGTTCACAAGCTGATCCCCCGCCCATGCCCCGGTGGAGTAGCGGGAGGTCCCGGTATAACCCGACCGCATGAAAAACACCGCCTCCCCGAGGGCGCCCGTCTCCTCGAGCGCCTCCCGATTCACCCGAGCCCATACGGCGGGGTAGCAGTTGTGAAACGCCTCGCCGCTCTCCCCGGAATAGAGCACGGCATCGACGGGCAGGTACTCTCCATAGTCGGCCATCCACCCGGAGAGGCCGACGCCGAGCATGTTGGTCTTGATGACGTCCTTTATCCATTCCACCGCCTGCGGGTTGGTCAGATCGAGGAGTGCCGCCGGAAAGGTCGTCACCTTTATCATGTAGTCCTCCCCGCGTCGGTTCTTCACGCAGTATCCCCGCTGCGTCGCCTCGCGGTAGAGATTCCCCTCGATCGCCAGGAAGGGGTTGATATAGCCGAGCATTCGCACCCCGCGGCCTTCCAGCTCACGGACGAGCTCAGGGAAATCCGGATAGAGCTCCCGGTCATAGTGCCAGTTCCACATGAGCTGGCTCCCGAAGGACGTCACCCGACGTCCTTCCCAATCCTGCGCCCACGCGGCAGAAAGCTTCACCCCCGCCGCGAGGGCGTCGTCTACTTTGCGACGGACCGCATCGGAGCCGCCCTGCACGCCGAGCCACATCCCGGAGTAGACCCATTCCGGCAGTTCCGGTCCGCTCCCGAGCAACTCCGAGACCCCGCGGACCGCTTCCTCGAGGCCGTCGTGTACCCCGACGACGATCCGTTCCGGCACTTCCCAGGTGTGTATGACAGCCCGGTCGCGGGAACGGAAGTCGAGCTCCGCGTAGCGGCTGATATCGCTGTGGCAAAACCAGCCCGCCGAGGAAACGAAAGTCGGCTGCGGGAAGTAGGTGGAGTACCAGTGTCCACCCGCACCCATGCGCAGGCGCGCGACCCACGAAATGAGATCCCGGCCACGGCCGATGCCCTGTTCCTGCACCCACATGGGCACGCGCGATCCTTTCAAATCCAACCGCGAGTACTGCTCACCACCACCGTAGAAGTGCTCATCAGGGGCAACAGCGAGATGCAACCAGACATTGCTCACGTGAGGCTCACAGCAGGGGAAGGTGATATGAAGTCTGCGACCCGCCGCAGCAAAACGAACCGCCGCCCCTTCGGTGGAAACGAGAAGCAGCGCCCGCTCTTCCCCTTCGCTCGGCGTATCCTCCCGGATGCTGAAGGTTCGGCAGCGCCGTCGCCGCATCCGCAGGGGTCTGATCGTATAATGGGCGTGGGAGTCGTCGTATCGGATCGCCCCGGTTCCGACCCACAGAAAGGGGCGCTTCGGCGTATGATCCACGACGATCCGCCCGCGAAATACGAGGCGCACCCTGTCGCCGTCCTTGTGCAGCTCGAGGGACCTCGTGGTGGTGTCGGAGGCATCGGTCTGCTGTGTCATGCCGTTCCTCCCTGAAACGTGTTTGCCGCCTGTAGCCATACCGAGAGCGGCCTCATGTTCAGCGGCGCCCGGAACCTCCCCTCGGCGTCCCACGCCGCGGGGGTGCGAAACTGCAGCCCCGAGCGCCCGTAGATGATGCGGCGAAGGCTCCGCGCCAAGGCGTCCGACCGGTCCGCGTGCCCGTACCACTGCAGCATGGCGCACAGCGCCCATGCGCTGCCGACGATCACCTCGTTGACCTGCAGCTCTTCCCCGCCGTCGGGGACAAAACGGCCCGCGCGCTCGTCGGCGACGAGGAGCGCCCCGTGCTCCCCGCCGCCGTAGCGCATGACGTTGTAGTCGAAGGCCGCGCGAAGATGTGCGTCGATCCGCTCCCTTGCCAGCACCTCTGTGAGACCGGCAAGTGAGGCGTAGTAGGGACCGAGCAGCGCATCGGCCATCACCGCCTCGCGGTAGCGACCCTCGCTGTCGGTGCGATAGAAGGAACCGCTCCATAAGAGCTCATCGAACGCCCGGGTGCCCGCCGCCCTCAATCGTCTACAACGCTCGCTGAGCTCGTGCTCGCCGTGGGCCGCAGCGACCTCTTCGATCACTCGATAAGCGGCAAGGGTCAGCCCCCCGCTGTAGGCGCTCACCCCGCGGAAGGCTAAGGCGTCCCAGGTGCTATCGCCGAACTCGCGGTGCCGCGGGAGCCCGTCTCCCGGATCGACGCTGTCGAGTAACCAACGCGCCGCGGTTTTCAAGAGCTCCCACTCCGTCGGCCGCACCGCCCGGCGCAGCAAGCGAGTATGTAGGTAGAAGGCGACGATCAACGCCGGGTTGTGATCCTTCCACCCGTTCGGATCGTCTCGCATGGTGTAACCGTTGAGCTCGTGCCACGGATCCTCCATGGGACAGCCGAGATCGTGGGGGGCCTTACCCGGGGCGAGCATCCGCCGCTCTTCGGCAGGTCGATATACGACCCGGCGACGCTCATCCGGCGTCTCGAGGCTGCGCAGATAATCCGCAAAGATCCCCTCCGCGAGTCCCGGCCACGTCAGGGTCAGCGCGGGAAACGCGTATATCCACAGGTCAAGGGTATTGTAGTAGTAATAGCCGCTGTCGAAGCCTTCGAGAAACGCGAAGTGCTCTCCTCCGCCGAGCCGCGGTGCGGCAAGTCCTTCCGGCCGGCTTCGCTCGCCGTCGACCCACGCCGTCCCGTTCGCCCCCGCGAGGAACAGCTCGTTCAACACCGCTCCGGCGCGGTTCGCGTCGGGGCCACCGTAAGCAGTGATATTATCCAACACCGACGCCCGGGCCTCGGTCATTCGCTCGTACCACTCGTCCCGCCGCGTTGCGGCGACGCTGAGAAGCGCCTCCGCCCCGCGCCCGCCGTCGCCGTGCTCCCGGGTGTAGCGTTTGTTCCACCTGCGCTCGGAGCCGAAGCTCACCACGGGCATGTCCCACGCCAGCACCGCCTCGAAGCTCGTCCCGACGCCGGGACCGAGCGACGTCGAAGCCGCTACGGCGGAGCTCAGCGGCTCGTGCCAGTGGGCCCGCCACCTTTTCTCCGTCTCCGGCAGACGTCCCTCCGTCAGGAACACCGTCTCCGCCCAGGCCTGCGTGTAGCGCTGCTTCTCCGGCGGTACGCCCGTCGCGTTCAGGTCCGACTTCATGCAGAGCTCCCGGCTTAGCGTTCCACCGATCGGGGCACTCATCCACAGTCCGACCTCTCCTTCCATGTCGAGACAGACCGCCTGCTCCGGACGCCGGCTTTGCACCACCGCGGTCGTCTCCGCGCCGGCTCCCGCCGCCGCGCCGGTCTCGACTGCGGTACCGGCACGGGCGTCCGCCCCCCTGCGCACGTCGGCCCGCCCGCCTTCGTCGCCGAGAGAGCCGGCACGCGCGGTGTTGCCGCTGTGCCATTGACCGGGCCAAAGCCGGTCGCCCCGATCTACCGACGTCACCCGGGCCGCCCGCAGACCGAGCAGGTTCGGCCAGAACAGGGCCACCCCCACTTCGACCGGCCGGGAAGCGCGGCTCTCGAGTGCCACCGAGAAGTACACCACCGGTAAACTCGCGGCGCTCTCGTCGCCGAAGACCAACGGAGACCAGTAGTGCAACAGCACCCGCACCGGCACGTCCGGATCCTCGTAGTACTCGAAGCACTCCGGATAGAGCACGGCGTAGCTGCGAGCCTGCTCCGCAAATCCCGAGACCTCGGGCACATAGTTCCCCCACCCGGGACAAGCACCGGTACCGAGAAACCGTGAGCCTTGCCGCGCGTATCGGATGCCGCCGGTCACGCCGGCGCCGCCCGCCTCGTCACCCACGTTCCACCGAAGCAGAAGCCGGGCCTGGGGTATCACCTGCCGCAAATGGACGCCCGGTTGCAAGTGCCACCGCGTGAAGCGCCCGTACATGTCCCGGCTGAAGCCGCCGGCGCCGAGCCCTCCGAGGAACGGTCCATGGTGGGCTCCGTCGTCGTGGCTCCCCGGCTTCGCGCGGTAGCCGGACCACGGCACTTCGCCGGTGATCCGGAGGCCGTAGTGAGAGGCGTTCAGATACCGGTTGTGGGTCTCGTTCCAGCTCATACGCTTATGAGGTATCAACGAGCTTGTTGCAGGAAATCGGATAATCCACGGTGATCCAGGGAATTACACCAAGTTCGACCGCACACCCGAAGCCCCCCGATTCTCCGTTCCCACCGCCGTTGTAGCGCAATGAGATAGCGAGCGTCGCTGCAACAAGCTTCTCGATACTTCCTAGCCCTTTACCGATCCCGCGGTCAGCCCACTTATCAGCGACTTCTGATAGAAGACGATCAACAGCACGAGCGGAATGATGGTGATGGTTACCCCTGCCGCGATGAGGCCCCATGGCGTCACGAACTGGTCGCGCAAGAGTGTCACGCCCACCGGTAGCGTATAGCGGTGCTCGTCCGACATGAGCGCGAAGGCGAGGGTGAACTCATTCCATGAGTTTACGAAGGCGATCATTGACGCCGTCGCCACGCCCGGTGCCGAGAGCGGAAAAATCACCCGGGTAAGCGCGCCGATCCGCGAGCATCCGTCGATGAGCGCCGCGTCCTCGAGGTCGCTCGGGATCGTCCTGAAGAACGTCGTGAGGATCCAGATCGATATCGGCATGGAGAACACGCTGTAGGGCAGAATCAGCGCCGGATAGGTATTGAGCATGCCGAGATCCCGAAAGATCTGAAACAGGGGCACCATCAACGCGATCAGCGGATAGGTTGAGATCAACAGAAACGCCGTAAGCCAGACTCTCTTGTGCCGCACCCGCAGACGCGCAAGCGCGTAGCTTGCGAGAGTGGCGATGAAGACCGTTAGCACCATCGAGGCAAGCGCGACGACAACGCTATTGATGATGAAGGTGGCGAATGGGGCCCGCTCGAAGACTTCGGCGTATTGCTCGAAGGTCAGTGGCGACGGAAGATACTCGATCGGCAGGCGGATGATCTGCGCGGTCTTTTTCAGACTGGTGAGCACGAGCCATATGGCCGGCGTGAACGAGTACACCAAGAGCATGACCACCACCACATAGAAGCCGAAATACTCGAGCTTCGTATCGAAATCCAAACCCTTACGTGCCATGACTCACTCTTCTTCCCACAGAACGCGTATGTAGAGTATCGCCGCGACCAGCGTGATAGCGATCATGAACAGCGCCAGCGCCGATCCGTAGCCGAAGTCCAGGTGATTGAGCGTGACGCGGTGGATGTACAGGCTCAGAGGCTCCGTAGCGATGCCGGGGCCGCCCTTTGTCAGCGCAAAAGGCGTATCGAAGACCTGAACGGCAACGATGGTGCGGAATATCAGCGCCACCAGAATCGAGGACCGCAACTGCGGCAGCGTGATGTACCGGAACGCCTGCAACCGATTCGCACCGTCGACACGCCCCTGCTCGTAGAGCTGATTCGGGATCGATTGCAGCCCGGCAAGCAGGATGAGCGCCATGAACGAGGCGGTCTTCCAGGTGCTCGTGAATATGAGCGACACCATCGCCAGGTCACTGCTCCCGAGGAATTGAATCGGCTCGGCTACCATCCCCAGGCGCATGAGCGTGCCGTTTACCAAGCCGTAGCTGCCGTCGAGGATCCACGACCACGTAAGCGCGCTCAACGAACGCGGCATGGCCCACGGCAGGATCACTGCGGCGCGAGCCACCCAGCGTCCCGGAAAGACTCGGTGCACCACCAGCGCCATTCCCAGACCGATGAGCAGCGGAAATACGACGCTCCCGACACCGTATACCGCCAGCACCCGCAGAGAGTGGAAAAAGCGGGGATCGGTGAACATTTTCACGAAATTCTCGAGCCCCACGAAGGGCGTCCCCTCCTGGGGAAGCGAGAGTTTCATAAAATGCATGCTCAGATGGATGGTCCTTCCGAGCGGATAAACCACCATGAGCAGGAGGAAGATCGTTGCCGGCGCAAGAAGAAGGAAGATCAACTCCCGCTCGCTCACATCGCCTCGCGCCCAGCGCCTCAAGGTCTCCATGTCGTGATACATCCCTCGTCGCGGGCCCATCCGGCCCCGCCTCTTGCGTCAATGTGCAAAAATGGGGGCAGGCCGCCCGCCCAACGTACGACGCTCGGCCCGACCCCGGAATTACCGTCTCACACTGCAGCCGAAGACTGCAGCCGGACGCTCGTTACTGATACAGCGTCATGTCTTCGAGGGCGTCGGCGGCGTCCGACAGCGCCTCCTCGGCGGACTTCTCGCCGCCGAGTGCGGCGGAGAGCTCGTTCCGGATGGCCTCGCTCACCTCACCGTAGTTCGGACTCTTCGGCCGTGACTTTCCGGTTGCCAAGATCTCCCGCACCTCACCGAAGAACGGGTTCTCTTCGATCACCTCTTCGTCCTCGTAGACGGACTTCATGGTCGGCATATCGCCGCGCACCATCGCCGCTTCTTTCTGTCCGTCGAACGAGGCGAGCTCCGAGATCACCTCCACGGCCAGTTCCGGGTTCCTCGAGTTGGCGTTGACGCCAAACTGGTATCCGCCGAGGCACACGGCCGGCTCATGACCTTCAAAGGCCGGCGGCGTAGACACACCCACGTTCCCCTGGACCGCGGAGTCGTCGCTCTGAAGCTGGCCCCAGACATAGGTCCAATTCATCATGAAGATCGCCCGGCCGTCCTGAAAGACCACCCGGCTGTCGTCCGTAGCCGTGGATACCACCCCGTCGGCGGCGACGTCGTGCTCTTCGTAGAGGTCGATCATCATCTGCAGCGCTTCCTCTGCCTCGGGGCTGTCGATGACCACGTTGCCGTCGTCGTCGAGAATCGATCCGCCGTTGCCCCAGAGGAACTCCAGGAAGTTCGCAAGCAGTCCCTCGATGTTGGCGCCCTGGAAGGTGATGCCTTGCAGGTTCGAATCGTCCTCACCCTCGAGGATGGTCTGCGCCTGATCGATCAGCTCGTTCCACGTCTCAGGCGGTTCGTCGAAGCCGTACTCCTCAAGCAGGTCCTCGCGATACCAGAACATCAGCGCGTCGGCGTCTCCGGGCAGGCCCACGAGCTCCCCGTCGACGGTAAGCGCGTCGATGTAACTGTCGAGATACTGATCCTTCAGTTCCTCATCCGCGTAATCGTCGAGCGGCAGGGCCCATTCAGCGCCGGCGAACGTGGCGGGCCACACGATGTCCATGTGGATCGTGTCCGGTGTGCTCGATTCGGCGGCAAACCGCGTCGTGTAGAAGTCGAGCTGCTCGCCGGAGGTACCCGGGAGCGGCCGCAGGGTCACCTCGCCGGCGTCCAGGTATTCAGACAGCACCGTCTGAAAGATTGCCTGTCGATCCGTTCGGCTGTCGAACGACACCTCGACCTCATCGGCGCCTTCAGCCTCACCGGCACCGAACACCAGTGCCGACGACGCGAGAACGAGAACGATCAAGAGACCGAGTCTCTTCATGTCCAAGCGTACACTCATAACGCTCCTCCCTTACTTTCTTTTACAAAGAAAGTTTATACCCGGCTTTCATATCTGTCAATGCGGTGCTCGCAGCCGGTTTGCGAACGCCGCCTTTAGCCCCTTTACCATCGCACGCTACCGTACTCGGTGCAACATGTTCCTTCCCCTCTCTCAACGACCTTGGCGCAACAAGCTCTCGGTACCGAGCCATCGCTCTCACCGCTCCTCGAAAAAGTGGTCGAGCACCAGATCCGCGGCCCCGCGACAGGCGAGCAGCGGATCATAGGTCTCGGCAAGCACCGCCGCCGCGCCTTCGCTCAGCCCCGGCGAGTCGGCGTCGCGATAGTGGTCCACAGCCCCCGCAAGAAACTCCGAAACCCACCGGTAACGCGAGACGATGAGATACGCCTCCGGGTTCAGCAAGTTGGACAGGTTGTGCACTACTTGCGCAAAGCGCCGGGCCGCTTCATCGAGCTCAGGCGAAGCCTCAGAGAATCGCGCCAGCACGGCGGCACGACGGCGGGCGCCCTTCGGGTCTGCGGCACGGCCGCCGGCGCCACCCCGATCGCCGGCGTCGGCGGCATCAGCGCCGCCGGTCCCGTCGGGCCCGCCGGCGGCAGGCCCGCCGGCGGCGGGCGCGCCGGAGTCCACATCGATGTGCTCAGCCTCCGCTTCGGCCTCGTCGAGCCCGGCATAGCCCGCGCGGCGGAGCGCCGCGCTAAGCGCCTCTTCGGAGAGGTAGCTTTCCACGCATCCCCTCCAGCCTGCCGAGCAGGGCGGGCCGTTCGGATCGAGCACGATGTGGCCGATCTCGAGGACCGTGCGCCCCCGATTCGTCAGGATCCGGCCGTCCTTTAGAAACGCGCCGCCGACCCCGGAGCGCACCAGGCTCGCCACGACGGACTGATACCCCGCGGCTGCGCCGTATCGATATTCGCCGAGCGCGATGACCGCCGTGTTGTTGTGCACGTAGACCGGCCATCCGAACTCTTCCTCAAGCCGTTTCTTTATGCTCGATCCGTCGAGCCCCGGAATTCGCGGGTACCGCACCACCGTGCCGCTCTCTATGTCCACGATCCCCGGCGCCCCCACGCCGATCCCGAGAAGCCGTTCGGGGCTGAGCTCCGACTGCTCGATGGAGCGCCGGACCAGGGCCGATATCTCCTCCAGCATCGTCTCTCCCGTCACGTTCCCCTCGGCCCGTGCGGCGACGTCGAGGACCTCGCTGTGAACCGCCGTGCCGGCGAAATCGGAGACGACCACGGCGGCCGATCCGGACCAGAAGTCGATACCGATGGTATAGACGCTGTCGGGGACCACACAGTAGTAAGCAGGCTTTCGACCTTTGGTGGGGAGGGTTCCGCGCTCCGGCGTGCACTCACAAATGACGCCGTCGGACTCCAGCTGAGAGAAGATACGGAATACCGTCGGCGGCTTGAGACCCGTCTGCTGCGCCACCTCCGACTGTGAGATGCCGCGCTCGCGGTAGATGATCTGAAGCACGAGCTTCTCGTTTCGCTCGCGTACGTCGTAGCTGCGAAGAGGCCGCCGCGTCATTCGCCCTCGCCTCCTCCCCGAACCTGCACCATGGTCGCGTTCGCGTACGGAATAATCCCGATCCGCGGCCGTGTCCGCGCCGTTTCCGCTCTTCGCTTTGTTTCCGTTCCGCCTGTCGCTCCCGTCGCCCCACCGCGGCGGAGGAGTGCCTCCACCGCCGCCTCGAGCGTGTCTGCCCGCTCGAGGAGCAGTGTTTCGGTGAGCGCGGCGGGCATGTCGGTGACCCACAGCGTGTGATAACGCGTCGCCTCTCGTGCTACCTGATAGGCCTTGTGCGGCCCCACCCGAAAGCCCTCGGCACGGAAGTCGGCGATCACCTGCTCGTGACTCCGACGCGCCGAAACCCACCGCTCGTAGCTCTCGCTGCCGCTGCCCTCGGGGCAGGCGGCGGCCACGACGACGCCGCCACCCTCGCGCACGGCGCCCGCCGCATGGGCGAGGGCCTTCTGGGACTGGTAGACGTTAATGTCCTTGGGATGGCCACCTGGTGAGGCGATCACGAGGTCGCAGGGCTCGGCGATCTCCACGGTGTAGAGCTCCCGGACTCGGGGGATGCCGCGGCGCATCACCTCCGCGGGCTCGCCGGCAATGACCTCTATGATCTGCTTGTCGTCGTTCAGGATTGCGTTGAGGGCAAGGTCGACGCGCACAAGGCGGCCCATCTCTTCCACGTCCTGCCGGGCCGGATTGTCCTCGAAGCGGCCGGCGACAGCCTCGGGACGGCTCATCATGGCGTGATTGTGATTGATGGTTTCCTTCGCCGCGAGACCGATAACCGCGCTCTTCACCCCGCCGGAGAAGCCCATGAACTGATGCGGCTCGATGTTCCCTATGACGATGCGCGCATCCGCCTCGAGGAACCGACGATTGATACGCATCGGGGTGCCCCTTGCGGTCTCCCCCACCGTCGCCAGATCCTCCTCGCGGGTCGCGTCATGAGAGATGACCTCGTAGCGAGAGAGGATGTCCGCCGGAAGAATACCGGGGAGCTCCTCCGGCGCCATCGGCGGATGCGTGCCGGTTGCAACGATGAGTCGGATCGCCTCCGGGCGCACTCCCGCGGCCTCGAGCCGGGAGAGAAGCGGCGGAAGCAGATGCTCATGCGGCACGGGCCTGGTTTTGTCGTTCACCGCGATTGCCACGGTCAGGCCGGCCCCGAGGGTATCCCAGGAGAACGCGCCTACCGGCTTGGCAAGCGCCCGTTCTACCGCCTCTTTCGGCCGCGCCACCGGCGGGGCGTGTGCGGGGACGATACGCTCCACGGACCACTCGTCGGGAAGCTCGAACTCCACGGTGGTTTTGCCGTAGGGTATCGCGTATCGTCCCATTCCGCTTCTCGCACCCTTCGCTATCGCGCCCTCGTCAGGCGCTTCGATAGAGTTTGGTCAGCACGAACTCATTGTGGCGCAGCGCTTCGGCTGCGGTAAGCCGTCCGCGCACGGTGTGCGCCATCATATCGAGCACCGAGTCGGCCGCCTCGTCGAGGCCCATCTCGAGACGCAGCATCGGCGAGAGATCCACATCCACATGCTCGCTCATCGTCTCGATGGTCAACGGATTGGCGGTGACCTTCATAACCGGGATGATCGGATTGCCGATGATGTTCCCCTGACCGGTGGTGAAAAAGTGCAGCACCGAGCCACCGGCTGCCGCCAGGGTAACCATCTCCGCCGCCGCGCTCGAGCTGTCCATGAAGTGCAGCCCCGGACCGGCCGGCGCCTGCGCGGGCTTTAGCACCGAGGCGAGCTTGTTGCGTCCCATCTTCTCGACGTTGCCGAGGGCCTTCTCCTCAATCGTAGAGAGTCCGCCACGGATGTTTCCCTCGGTAGGCTGAGAGCCGAGGAGATCCGCGCCGGTACTATTGATGAAGTCCTGATAGTCCTGAAACGTCTTCAGAAACTCCTCCTTCACCGTCTCGTTTACCGCGTTCGCCGCGATGAGGTCCTCCGCACCGGTCGTTTCGCTCGTCTCGCCGAAGATAGCCGTCGCCCCCTCGGCGAGCATCCGCTCGAACACCCGCCCGATCGTGGGATTGGAGGCGAGCCCGAGGGTGGTGTCCGATTCGCCGCACTTGGCGCTCACGGTGAGCTCTCCGAGGCCGATCTCCTCTCGGGGGATCTCCGAGGCCCACTGCACGAACTCTTTCGCCTTGCGTGAGGCGGCCTCGATCGTCTTGAGATCGCCGTTTCGCTCGATATCGAACGCGGCCACCGGCTTGCCCGTCTCCGCGATGCCGTCGGCGATGCGCTTTGTCCACTTGGGCTCGATGCCGATAACGATCGCTGCGGCGATGTTCGGATTGCGTCCGGTGCCGATGAGCGTATCGAAGGTCAACTCGAGGTCCTCGCCGAACTGCAGCCTTCCGTAGGGGTGAGGCAACGCCATAACGTCGCGAATGAGATAGGAGACCCCTTCGGCGGCGGCGTTGGAAATATCGTCCACGGGGATCACCGCCACGTAGTTGCGTACCCCGACCCGACCGTTCTCGCGTCTGTATCCGGTAAGCTTCAGATCCTGTGCCATTATGCCCACCTCTTGCTCTTGAGATTGTGCGTGTGTACGTGTGCCCCCGCAGCGATGGGCTGCGTCGCCCGGCCAATGCTACGGCCGTATTTCACCACGTCCTCTCCCTCCGCCATCTCGCGCAGAGCGATTTTGTGACCCAGCGGTATATCCTCCGCCGCGTCGACCGTGGTAACCTTCTCTCCGTCGAGCGTTACCGCACCGACCGAGGTGCCGCGAGAGACATCCTCAACGACGACGGCGACGTCGTCTTCGCGTGTATGCATGAGCGCACCGTGTTTCATGTGTTTTCGTCCTCCGATATTCTGCTGTATTGACGCGCATGTAATCGTTTCTTACAATAAGAAACTAAATCAACTCCCTTGATAACCCGGACTCGCCCGATTGTCAAGGGGCACCCACAATAAGGAGTCATGCCATGGAGTTCTTTCTCGATACCGCAGACGTTTCACAAATCGAAGAAGTGAAACGTCTCGGGATGCTCGACGGGGTTACGACCAATCCTACCCACGTATCCAAGACCGGAGCCAACCCGAGGGAGCTCTACCCTCGGATCTGCAAAATGGTCGACGGTCCGGTGAGCCTCGAAACCGTAGGTCTCGACGCGGAGACTATCGTCGGCGAAGCCCGTGAGCTTGCAAAGATCGCCGACAACGTGGTCATCAAAGTCCCCATTTTGAAGGAAGGGCTTATCGCCGTACGCCGTCTCGCCGCCGAGGGCATAAAGACGAACGTGACGGTAACGTTCTCTCCGTCCCAAGCGCTCCTCGCGGCGAAAGCGGGAGCCACGTATATCAGCCCCTTCGTGGGACGCCTGGACAACGTCTCCCACGAAGGCATGGAGCTCGCCTCGCAGATCAGGCAGATCTACGACAACTATGGTTTCGAGACTCAGCTGCTCGTTGCGGCGGTCCGTCATCCCATGCATGTGGTCGATGCGGCGCTCATGGGCGCAGACGTTTGCACCATGAGCTACGATGTCTTTATCAAGCTCTATGACCACCCGCTCACGGACGCAGGAGTCGATCAGTTTCTCAAGGACTGGGACAAGGTTCCCAAGTAGAAAGGATGGCCTCGTATGGAATTGAAGAAGCTCTACGTCGACGGAGAATGGATCGAGACCGGCGACACGTTCACCGTGGTAAACCCCGGTACCAAGGAGACACTCGCAGAGGTGGCCTCGGCCGATCGTGAGGTGGCTCGCCGAGCGGTTGCCGCTGCCGAGCGAGCATTTCCTTCCTGGCGCCGAACGACCGGCATGAAGCGCGGTGACTACCTCCTCGCCGTTGCAGAGTGTCTGACACGCCGCAAAGAGGAAATCGCGCGCACCGTGACCCAAGAGAACGGCAAGCCGCTTCGCGAGAGCCGCGGCGAGGTCAACGTCGCCATCGATCACCTGCGGTGGTTCGCCGAGGAGGCCCGGCGCGGCTACGGGCGGATCGTGCCACACCAGGCCGACGGCAAACGGCACCTCATTCTGAAGCAGCCGGCGGGCGTGGTCGGGCTAATTCCGCCCTGGAACTTCCCGCTCGTCCTCTCGGTGCGGAAGGTCGCGCCCGCCCTGGCCGCCGGGTGCACGGCGATCCTGCGGCCCGCACGACAGACACCGCTCTGCGCGGTACAGCTTGCCGAATGCTTCGAGGAAGCAGGCATCCCGAGGGGCGTGTTCCAGATGATCACCGGTCCCGGCGCCCCCATCGTCGATGAGTTTATGGAAAACCCCGCCGTGCGAAAGATCAGCTTCACCGGCTCAACCGAGGTCGGGAAGCAGCTCATCGAGAAGTCGGCACGGACGGTCACCAACCTCTCCCTCGAGCTCGGCGGTCACGCGCCGGTGCTCGTGTTCGCGGACGCCGACCTCGACCTCGCCGTCGAGGGCGCGCTCATCACCAAGTTCCGCAACACCGGTCAGTCCTGCATCGCCTCGAACCGCATCTACGTCGAGCGCACGGTGTACGAGCAGTTCCTCGAGAGGTTCGTCGCCCGCACGAAAGAGCTGAAAGTAGGCTACGGACTCGAGGAGGACTCGGACATCGGCCCCGTGGTGAACGAGGACGGACTGCAGAACGCTCTCGCCCACATAGAGAACGCGAAGCAGGCGGGCGGACGCGTGATGTGCGGCGGCAAAGCCGTTGCGGGCAAGGAAGGCTTCTACCTCGAGCCCACCGTCATCGCCGACGTTCCCGATGACGCCGCCTGCATGCGTGAGGAGACCTTTGCCCCGGTCGCTCCGGTCGTCGCCTTCGACACCGAAGCCGAGGCTGTCGAAAAGGCCAACAACACTCGCTACGGCCTCGCCGCCTATGCCTACACCAACGACCTCAACCGTAGCTGGCGTCTCGGCGAGATGCTGGAAGCCGGCACCATAGGCCTCAACGATGCGGTGCCGTCGACGAGCAACGCACCCTTCGGCGGGATGAAGGAGAGCGGCCTCGGCCGCGAGCTCGGGTTAGAGGGCATGGAGGCCTTCCTCGAGACGAAACACCTATCTATCGGCGGTGTCGTAGATACGCCGGGGTAAGCGGTCGCCCTGAGGGTTCACGTCAGGTCGAGCCGGGCCGGCCCCGTTTCCGGGGCCGACCGGTCTCGGTGACAGCCGCCCCGGTTCCGGAGCCGAGTTCCCGGGCCGGTTGCGTTCGGCTTCAGTATCCCCTGACCCCCATATCGCCGTGGGGATGATAATCGTCGTGGGAATCGCCGTGGGGTCATACAACTTCTGGTTGCATCGGGACCTAGTCGAATACCGTCGGGTGTTTCCCCTTGCAGCCGTCGCCTACCCGACAGTACCGGTTGGAGCCTACTTCCTCGCCCACGTACCTGCCGAGACGGTCATGATCAGTCTCGGGTTCGCCGTTATCGCTCTTACGCTGTTCACCGTCCACGTCCGGACGCGGCTCGTACCTTGGCTGCGGCGCCGCGGAATAGGTACCGCCTTTGCCGCTCTCTCAGGACTCTTTCTCGGCGCCTTTTCGACATCCGGTCCGCCGATAGTCGCCTACCTGTATGCAAGCGACCATGACCGGATGAGGGCAAAGGCGAACACACAGTTCTTCTTTGCGGTTACCGCCGCCGGCGGCGTGCTAACACACATCCTCGCGGGAAACGTTACCGGCTATACGTTGGCACGCTCCCTGCCGTTCCTGCCGGTCTTGATAGTCGGCACTCACGCCGGAGCCGCTGCCGCGGCGCGTCTGCCGAGCGCCGTGTTCTCTCGTCTTACCGATGCGGCGTTGGTGTGCGTGGGGGTCTACCTCATAGCGGCGCATCTCCGGTGAGGTATCAAGAACCTTGTTGCATCGCCCGGTGTGAGTGGCTGTCTCCGAACAAGTTAGCCCGCGTCGAAACCACCGACCGCCGGCCTCAGCGTCACTCCGGCTTGTACCACGAAAGCCCGAGCACCCGCGCCAGTCGCCGGAACGTGTCAGCATGGTGCCCCTCCACGACGCACAGGTGGTGCGGCATTCCTTCGTGCACCATCTCATCGAACCACTCACGTACGTTTATGCTTGCAATCTGTGCGCGCCCGTTGGTCGCTAGCAAATGTCGATCCGGCTCGACGGTCCTGCCTTCCACTGCCGTCATGTGATACCGGCCGTCGGCACGCCACAGTCGAAACACGGTAACCGGCATCTCCGCGCGGATCGTCGAGTCTACCACCGTCGGTTTCCTGTTGTTGAACTGCACCGTGAGATGCGGTCCCTTTTCGGTACCCACCGGCTCGGACAACGCAAACGGAGCCGCTCCCGTGTGCCAAATCGCTATCGAGCGCTCGTCGTGCTCGAGCCAATCGGAAAGGTATACCGGTCCGAGACCGAGGTTCTCGGCGATGATGGAGCATACCGCCCCGTCGACATCGCCCTCCATGGCAAGCGCCTTGCCCTCGGAAACCAGGACGGCGAGCGCGAAGTACGGCCAATGGCCGGTCGCAGTCGGGAGATCCGGCCAGCATCGGAAGGCCAGTCCGTCCAACCCGTCTTCCTCGAGAAGGCGCGAGAAACCCAGGTAGTACCGCGCCTGCATGGGAAGCACGCTACCGTCGATGTCTCCACGGTAGGGCAGTTCGAAACCTGCAAGGCGCTCCGTTTCCGCTTCCACGTCGGCCTCTTCGATTCCTTCGAGGTAGCCGAGAAACTCCTGCACGCTGCGGTGGTGGAGCTGAATTCCGAGATTATCCGAGAGATCCACCGGGTCCGCGTGGAGATCCACGAAACCGGGCACGTGATACCCAATCAGCCCGACCTTGCCCCGCCGCACGCGCTCGGCGGTAGCCGTCACCCGGGCCGCACGTACGAGGGCAGCTCGACAACTCGCGTCGTCGGGATGGCCGTACACGATCTCGAAGGGCTTGTGTAGCTGCCGAAGGGTCGCCCCGAAAACATGGGTACCGACGAGGCTATTCGCACTAATCATCTCCCCCGTCGGTCTCTCCGGGGTCGCCCACAGCACGAGGGGAGCGTCCCAGACCGACGCTGCGACCGATGCAAGTCGGCCGTCGGAAATGGTGGGTTGGCTCACGACCAGGGCGTCGACACCGGCGGCGCGGCATTGGGCAATCCCGTCGCGCAGGGTCGGATCGTCGGCGATATTGTCAAACGGTATGACGGCCTCGAGGCTCTGCTCACTCACGAAAGCCCGTATCCGCTTTCTGATTTCGGCCCCCCATGCCGGATCGAATCCGGCACGTTTGCGACCGAGAAACAGGATTCCCAACCTGGGCCGCCTCGGCGTAGGGTGAAGTTCTTCCGCCCTCATACTATCCTTCCTTTTTCTTTCTTTCTGTAAGTAACGTTTTTAGTGGGGATAGGATACTAGGTACACGCCGATTCGTAAACCTCCATCCGGTATCACAAACCCTGTTGCACGCAGCGTCTTCATTCTCCGGTCTCCGGCGACCGTCAAACTGCCCGCCCCGCCCGGCCCCCGCGCCCCCGGGGGCGTCCACACGCGGTGACGGGGACCGCTCCGCTGTCCCGGGGCCGCCGCGAGGAGGCCGCTGTAACGCTGCAACAGGGTCATTGACACGTTACTTGGAACGGGAACGACGAACATTGTAAGCTCTTCCATACCGAACCGAGCTGCCGCAACATGGGGCAGGAAGAAGGAGGATGTATGGGCAGCAACAACAGCGGCGAGAAACGGTCGAGCTGGTTCGCCATAGACATTCATCCCTGGGTCTTCTTCACGTCAGCCGTTCTCATCATTGGCTCAGTCGGCCTGGCCATTGCGTTTCAGGCGGCGATCGGGAACATTTTCGAGACCATACAGAGTTCGATCGCTATCGGGGCGGGGTGGTTCTTCATCCTTACGACAAACATCATTCTGGTGTTCGTCCTCGTGCTGCTGGTAAGCAAGTTCGGCGATATACGTCTCGGCGGGTCCGACGCGAAGCCGGAGTTCTCGTACCCGGGCTGGTTTGCAATGCTCTTCAGCGCGGGCATGGGCATCGGCCTGCTGTTCTACAGCGTTGCCGAGCCGATGTTCCACTTTGTCTCCTACCCGCTCGCCGAGCCCGGAAGTGCAGAGGCCGCCAGGGCAGCCATGGACTTGACCTTCCTTCACTGGGGATTGCACCCCTGGGCCATCTACACCATGGTGGGCCTGGCTCTGGCGTTCTTCGCGTTCAACATGGGACTCCCGCTATCGATCCGTTCCGTCTTCTATCCGGTCCTCGGCGAGAGGATCCACGGCTTCGCCGGAAACGTCATCGACATCCTCGCCACGGTGGCTACGTTGTTCGGCGTAGCAACGTCCTTGGGCCTCGGCGTGCAGCAAGTGAACGCAGGGCTGAATCACTTGTTCGGGATCGAGCAGAATACGACGATCCAGGTGCTGCTGATCGCGGGGATCACGGGCCTGGCCACGTGGTCGGTGCTCGCCGGGCTCAGCGCGGGCATCCGTCGCCTTTCGGAAATAAACTTGGTGCTCGCCGCATTGCTGTGTCTTTTCGTGCTCGTGGTCGGGCCGACCCTGTTCATCTTCAACGCCTTCGGTGAGAATCTCGGGCACTACATTCAGTACCTTCCCGAGCTGGCCACCTGGAATGAGACGTACGAGGGGAGCAACTGGCAACACAGCTGGACCGTATTCTACTGGGGCTGGTGGATCGCCTGGTCCCCCTTCGTAGGCATGTTTATTGCCCGCGTCTCCTATGGGCGAACGATCCGGGAGTTCATTCTGGGCGTCCTGTTCATACCGAGCCTCATCACCTTCTTCTGGCTGACCATATTCGGAAACAGCGCAATTTTCGTCGAAATGGTGGGCGCCGGCGGGATCGCCCGAGCGGTTCAGGACAACATACCGGTTGCGTTGTTCGTGTTGCTGCAGAACTTCCCTCTCCAAGAAGTAACCTCGCTCCTGACGGTAGCAGTCATCACCCTCTTCTTCGTCACTTCCTCGGATTCGGGCTCTATGGTAATCGACATCATTACCGCTGGCGGAAATCCGGATCCTCCGCCGCTGCAGAGGCTGTTCTGGGCACTCTTGGAAGGCGCGGTAGCGGCAGCCTTGCTGGTCGGCGGGGGGCTCGTGGCGCTTCAAACCGCCGCCATCAGCACGGGTCTTCCGTTTGCGCTGGTCCTGATTTTCATGTCCTACAGCCTGAGGAAGGGGCTCGCCGGCTACTCGGAGGGGCCCGGTTTCTCCATGCCGCCCTACGAGCACGGTCATGTTTTCCGTACCGTGTCCAGCCATCCGCAGCCGGAAATGGTTCACGGGCACGTCAGCTGGATTAGTGGGGACAGACGCCCACCTCGGCCCACGGAAGGCGGAGGTCCAGCGACCTCGCCGGGCATGCGGCTTAAGCACATACTTATGCCGAAGAAGAAGGGAAAAGGAGGTCGACGATGAGCTCAAACGCCCGGAACCGCAGGTACCGGTCTGCAACGGCGGTCCTCGTCGCCCTCGCCGTGATCCTCGGGCTCACCGCATGCGGCGTAACAGAGCAGGAGGAGGATGAGGGCCTCGCCGCCCGTCGCGCTCGTCGGAGTGAGGAAACAATTCGGATCGTCTATCCCCCGTGGTCCTCCGAAATCGCAAGCGCTCACCTCTTTCGCGCGGTGCTGAAAGAGCGCCTCGGCTACCGTGTAGAACTGATTCCCGTAGAGGCGGAGCAGATGTGGAGCCGTGTGGCCGACGGTGAGGCGGACGTCCTGACCGGTGCATGGCTTCCGACGACCCACGGGGAGTACGCCGAGCAGTATGCGGATCGTCTCGAGGATCTCGGCTCGAACCTCAACGGGGCACGGATCGGTCTGGTCGTTCCCACGGTAACGCCGGGTCGACGCACGGACGACACCGGCCGTACCGGGCGGCCCTTCGTTACCATCGATTCGATCGAAGGGCTCGCGGACACCAGAGATGAGTTCGGCGGGCGTATCATAGGAATAGAGTCCGGAGCCGGCGTCGTAACCCGGGCCCACGAGGCTTTGGAGGCGTATGAGCTCGGCGCGCTCTACGACGTTGTGGAAACCGACGAGGAGCACATGCTGGAGCGGCTCAGCGCAGCGGTTCGGCGTGATGAGTGGATCGTCCTCACCGGATGGAAACCGCACTGGATGTTCGAGCTCTTCAACCTACGGTTCCTCGACGATCCGCGAGGGGTTTTCGGAGAGGAAGAGTCGATTCACACGATGGTTCGCGAGGGCTTCGCCGAGGAGCTTCCGGACGCACACACGGTCCTCGGCAGAATCTCCTACGAACCGAACGAGTTGGAGCGGCTCATGCGATGGATCCGCGAGGATGACACGGACGACCCATACGGACAGGCGCTTCGATGGCTCGAGGTGCATCCGGACACGGTGGACGACTGGGTAAAAGGCGTCGAATGATGCCCAGTGCCGCGGGATGAAGTGCAGGAGAGAGGAGTACGGTATGCTTCGACAAGTAAGTCAACGGTTTCAGGGTAGCTGCCTCATGCTCATGCAACAGAACGGTAGAGAAGTGACTTTTCTGGGAACCGCCTTTCTGGCCCATCCGGACGGATACGTGCTCACGGCGGCCCGGATCATTCCCGAAGACGCGGGGCTCGTCATCGTGCCGGCCGCGGTGGGCGATGAGTTTCTTCCGGTCACTCGTGAGGAGGTGGCCCCGGTTCCCGTTGAGGTCCTCGCTCGCGACATGACCCGCGACGTGGCATTGCTGCAGCTCACGCCGGATCTGCAAATCGGGATGCCCGAGAAGATTCTCGGCACCGGCGACACCGATCCCCGGGGGGCTCTTCTCATGACGATCGGTGTTCCCTTCGGCTATTACCAGATTCACACGGCCATCGTATCGCAGGCCATCCTCGCCGGCCGCGTACGCTCGCATACCGGCACGAACCTCATCATATTCGACCGCCGGGTGCAGGTCGGGGATGTGGGAGGACCGCTCATCAGTGCGGATGACGGCGCGGTGATCGGCATCGTCGGGGGCGTCTTCGATCCGATAGAGCTGGAGGGACGAGAGCAGCCGCAGGGCAGCGTCTCGATCCACTCCGACCTCTCGTATGCGACGTCGATCGAGTACGGCGCCGAACTGCTCGAGAACGCCCTTCGGGAGACGGGCTCATCGTGATACAATGAAAATATGAGCGTACAGGAGGACATCAAGCGTATTAGCGAGGAGGAGTCGCGAATCCGGTTCGATCGGTTCAGCCATGAGCTCGGACACAGGATCGGCATGGCGCTGCATGAGGAGGCCCGGTCACGCAGTGTCGCCGTAGCAATAGACGTGACGGCTTTTGGCCAGCGCCTGTTTCACCTCGCGATGGCGCGCACCACACCCGACAACGATGAGTGGATCGAGCGGAAGATGGCCGTGGTGCTGCGTTTTCACAAGAGCTCGTTGCGGGTCGGCCGGGAGTTGGCCCTCGATGGACGTGACATCGAAAATCGATACTACGTGGATCCACGGAGGTACGTTGCCCACGGCGGCTCATTTCCGATTCGGCTCACCGAAGGCGGCGTGGTAGGCGCGGTGACCGTCTCCGGGCTGGCTCAAGAGGAGGATCACGCCCTCGTCGTCTCCGTTCTCGAGCGATTTCTCTAGGTCGGGCGCACGGGAGGTATGTTTACTCACGCTGCGGCTTCACTTTTGTGCAGCGAGCTATTATACTCCTTATATAGATGAAACTGAATAAAAGCGAGGAACGTATGCCTGAGTTTCTGAACAAAGAAAGCTTCAAAGATAAGGTTTTCGACTACGAAAACAAGAGTGATTGGGAATACCAGGGCGATAAGCCGGCTATCATCGATTTCTACGCCGACTGGTGTGGCCCGTGCAAAATGGTGGAACCGGTACTGGAAGAACTTGCCGATGAGTACGACGGCAAAGTCAACATCTTCAAGATCGACACCGATGCGGAACAGGAGTTGGCCGCTGCGTTCGGCATCCAGAGCATCCCGTCGATGCTGTTCATTCCCATGGAAGGCAAGCCTCAGATGGCCATGGGCGCCCTTCCGAAAGACACTATCAAGAAGGCCATGAAGGACGTGCTCGAGGTAGACTAAGCGAGGGCGCCTGAGAACTCACGCGGCCGGAGTGAAGTGTCTTGGAGCTTGTTGCGGCCGGATCGTGCAGTTCCTGTGCGTAGGTCGAGTTGGACCTGCAAAGGGCGCGGGAGCCGGTTCTACGCGGTCAAAGGCGGGGAACTCCCCAGGCCCGCAGCATTTGCCGGGGGCCTTGCAACAAGCTCATTGATACTTCTTGGGTTTTTCGCTACTCTGTAGGGGTACGTCATGACCCCGACCACCAATGACGCCAGCCCAGAGAGAGCGAAACGGGCCTAGTCGATGATTCTCGACTTCGGTGCTCTCGTTTTGTGTCTCCTCTTCTCGGCGTTCTTCTCCGGTACTGAAACAGCCTTCACCTCCCTTTCCGAGGCGCAGATACAGGAAACCAAGAATACCCGCGGCAAAGGCGGGCAATTAGTCGCGCGTCTAACCTCCCGGCCCGAGGTACTTCTGACCACCGTCCTCGTGGGCAACAATCTGGTGAACATCGCGGGCTCGGTGATGGCAAGCGAAATCACGATCCGGCTGTTCGGCAGCGCGGTCCTCGGTATTACCACGGGTGTCTTGACGCTGATCATTCTGATCTTCGGAGAGGTGGTACCCAAGCAAGTCGCCATAACCCACAACGTGTTCTGGAGCGTTCACGTGGCACGGGTCATTTGGATCCTCTCGGTCGTACTGAAGCCCGTGGTGTGGTTCATGAGCTCGATCAGCCGGTTCATCACGGGGCTCAGCCGTGGGAGTGAGCAAACCGGGGTTACTCACGAGAGCATTCTCTACCTGGCCAAGCATGCGGAGACGATAGGAATGCTCGAAGCGTTCAAATTCCGAATGGTGCGAAACGTGCTTCGATTCTCCGAGGTCACCGTGAACGCCACCATGACCCACCGAACGCGCATTTTCAGCCTGGACAAGGACATCTCGCTGGACGAAGCGTTTACCCGCATAACGGAGACGGGATTCTCACGGGTTCCGGTCTACGACCAGCATCCCGAGCACATTGTCGGGGTGGTACTTCTGAAGAATCTGGTTCGCCGTGTTGCCGCCGGCCACAAACGAGATGCGCTGAAGACGATCATGGTCGAGCCGATCTTCGTGCCCGAGAACCGACGGATGCATGAGATGCTCGCGCAGTTCCGCCGCTACGGATTGAACATGGCCATCGTCCTCGACGAATACGGCGGCGTATCCGGCCTCGTCACCGTCGAGGACGTAGTGGAGGAGATTCTCGGGGAGATCTACGACGAGCACGAGGTTCAAGAGCCGGACAAGGTCGTGCCCCTCGACGACGGGAGCTATCGGGTAAGTGCGGACCTACCGATTTACGTGGCGAACGATGCTCTATCCGTCCGGATTCCTCAATCGCGCGAAGCGCAAACCATCGGTGGCTACATTACCGAGCAACTCGGCCGACTCCCCACCCAGGGAGAAAGCGTAGATACGCCGGTTGGTCAGTTCTTCATCGAGACCATGACCCGCAAGCGAATCGTTCGTGTTCGCTTCTCACCGATACCAGGTGATGACGAACCCGAGGATTCCGACTCGGACACCCTTCCGCCGTCGGACTGAAAAGAACAACGAGCTCTTGGAGGTCTCGGAAACCTCCCCCACGGCGCGCGTTGACCGGCCGAAGAAGTTTCCGCTATCATTCCGGCTTATGGAACGCTACCCATTCAGCTCGATCGAAAAGAAGTGGCAACGCTTCTGGGAAGAGAACAAAGTCTTCAAGGTGGAGGAGGATCCTTCCATTCCACCGGAGAGGCGCAAGTACGTGCTCGACATGTTTCCCTATCCTTCTTCCACGGGACTACATGTCGGCCACCCCGAAGGCTACACAGCCACGGACATATACAGCCGCTATCTGAGGATGAATGGGTATCAGGTGTTGCATCCCATGGGCTTCGACAGCTTCGGGCTGCCGGCGGAGAACTACGCCATCCAGACCGGCACGCATCCAAAGGCCACCACCGAAGCCAACATCGAGACGTTCCGCCAACAGATCAAATCCCTCGGGTTCTCCTACGACTGGGATCGTGAAATCTCCACCCACAGACGGGAGTACTACAAATGGACTCAGTGGATCTTCCTCAAGCTCTACGAGCAGGGGCTGGCCTACATGGAGGAGATCCCGGTCTGGTACTGCGAGGAGATGGGGACGGTCCTGGCGAACGAAGAGGTGATAACCACACCGGACGGACCTCGTTCTGAGCGCGGCAATTATCCGGTTGTGCGAAAGCCGCTGAAACAGTGGATGCTTCGGATTACGAAATACGCCGATCGGCTACTGAACGACCTGGAAAAGCTCGACTGGCCCGAGTCGATCAAAGCGATGCAGCGCAACTGGATCGGTCGTAGCGAGGGTGCAAACGTATACTTCCCGCTGGCCGATCACAACGGCACGATCGAGGTGTTCACCACGCGGCCGGACACCCTGTTCGGCGCGACCTACATGGTACTGGCACCCGAGCACCCGCTGGTGGATGTCGTTACAACGGAAGATCGCGCTCGGGAGGTGAAACGCTATCGGGAAGACGCCAAGCTCAAATCCGATCTCGAGCGTACCGACCTGGCCAAGGAGAAGACCGGGGTGTTCACCGGCGCCTACGCAATCAATCCGGTGAACAACGAGCGTATTCCCGTCTGGATCTCCGACTACATACTCCTCTCCTACGGCACCGGCGCCATTATGGCCGTTCCGGGGCACGACGAGCGTGACTTTGAGTTTGCGGAGAAGTTCGACCTGCCCATCGTGAAGGTCGTTGCCCCGCCGGATGAGGAGATCGCCGATCCGACCACGGATTCCGGAGCGGAACTGACCGAGGCCTTCTCTGCAGAGGGCATCTCCGTGAAATCGGGGCCGATTTCCGGGATGCCTACCGCCGAGGCGAAGAAGCGCATCACCGAGTGGCTCGAAGAGCGGGGCAAGGCCTCCTTTGCAGTGAACTACAAGCTCCGAGACTGGATATTTTCCCGGCAGCGGTACTGGGGAGAACCGATACCCCTGGTTCATTGCGAGAACGGCACGATTGTACCCCTGTCCGACGAGGAGCTGCCGCTGGAGCTGCCGGAGGTGGAGAGTTACAAGCCCTCCGGTACGGGAGAGTCTCCCCTGGCCAAGGTAGAGGATTGGGTGCGAACAGACTGTCCGGACGAATCCGGCTCCGGCGGCCGCCGGGAAACCAACACGATGCCGCAGTGGGCAGGCTCCTGCTGGTACTACCTGCGCTACCTCGACCCGCACAATGACTCGGAGCTGGTTTCACCGGAGAAAGAGCAGTACTGGATGCCCGTCGACCTGTACGTGGGAGGGGCCGAGCACGCGGTGCTCCACCTGCTTTACGCGCGCTTCTGGCACAAGGTGCTCTACGACATCGGTGTAGTCAGCACCGACGAGCCGTTCCTGCGCCTGGTCAACCAGGGAATGATCCTCGGCGAAAGCGGAGAGAAGATGTCGAAGTCCCGAGGGAACGTGATAAACCCGGACGACATCGTCCACGACTACGGCGCCGATACCATGCGTGTTTATGAGATGTTCATGGGCCCCCTAGAGACCGCGAAGCCGTGGTCCACGAACGGTCTCATAGGGGTACACCGCTTCCTGGTCCGGGTATGGCGCCTGTCGGAGCGTACTCTCGTGGATGAAGAGCCGCCCAAAGATCTGGTCCGTCTGCTACACAAGACGATAAAGAAGGTTACCGAAGACACCGGAGGGCTGGAGTTCAACACGGCAATCGCCCAGATGATGATCTACGTGAACGATCTCTTCAAGCAGCAGGTGATGCATCGCTCACTGTGGGAGCCGTTCGTGCTGCTCATTGCGCCGTACGCCCCGCACATTGCTGAAGAGATGTGGCAGAAGCTCGGATACGACGAGAGCCTCGCGTATCATCCCTGGCCCAGCTATGACGAGGAGCTCACCAAGGACGAAGAGGTGGAGATCGTGGTGCAGGTCAACGGAAAGATCAGGGCGCGGCTGAACGCACCTCTCGACACCGGCGAGGAAGAGCTGAAGGAACAGGCCCTTTCACATGAACGCGTGCGTCAATACACCGACGGCAAGACCATCCGCAAAGTGGTGACCGTTCCGAATAAGCTCGTGAACGTGGTCGTGGGCTGAGCTTGCGGGCTCCGCGGGGATCCGGGCCCCGGCTGGGGCTCCGCGGGGTCCGATGCGGAACGGGACGTGCGGGTCGATAGAGGCCGCATCTCACCGCCGCAGAGTCCGGCAGGATCCGTCCTCGTCGACGAATAGAACCAGCGTTGTTCCCTCCTCGTAATTGTGGAAGGCGTGTCGTCCCGACGGAAGCCGCGTCGAAAGACTGCCGACGGCATGCGGAGCTTCGGCTGCGGCGACAACCTGCACCGACGGCACGAGCGGGTTGTCGGGGAGATAGAGCCCCGGGGCGGCGGCGGCGGTCACGTCGAACTCATCACGCGGGCGAAGATAAATCGCCGAGAACGAGCCGGCTTCGAGCTTCGTAACGACCCGCTCCAGATCGAAGAGCCACGGGTTACCTCCCGCCCGCTCCTCCACCTCCTTAAGGAACCGCGCGACATTGAGCGATGGAAGGGCGAACAGCACGCGGTGAAGCACCAGAGCGGTGAAGCCCCGCTCGTGATCGGCCTCTATTACTCCGGTAGAGACCTCGTCGTGGGGATAGACCGCGCCCGCCGGCAGCGTCTCGAATACCGTATCCCCACGGGTAACGCGGCCGAATACGAGCACGCTCACCCCGTCGCGTTTGGGAATGCGCACCTCGACCCGGCGTTCTCCGTCGTCCACGTACCGCTCCCGGAGCGTTCCGCCCTCCCCGCGCCACTGCAGCCGGTATTCGTCCACCGCCGTACCCGATGGCCACGAAGAGGGGCGCGGCGGCAGCTCCACGGTGACGGATCGCTCTCTGCCGAGGAGATCGCAGGAGGCCCATAGTCCGAGGACAAGCGGCGCCAAGAGACAGACCGCAAATCGAACTGAGCGCCGGCTGCACCGACTTGCGGATCTTCGTGACCTCAACGCTAGTGTTTCCACATCCCCGGATACGGGCTTCCGGGACATGATACTTCAAAACCGGCTCAAGAATTCACGGTATCCGCCTCTAGCTCCCGTTTGTAGCGGCTGCGGATATCTGAGAGGATCTCCGCGTAGGCGTCGCTCCGGTAGTCGGGATACGTCCACGGCAACGGCTCGAAACGTCCCTTTTTGTAGAGAAGCGTGATCTCCGCGTAGACGCCGTCATGGAGGGGGATACGCTGGGCGTTGTCCTTCGTGGAGGCGAGGATGAGCTTGCCGAGGAACAGGAAGCCGGGGTCCAGATTGACGGTGCGGCGGCACGAGAGCTCGTCGGGGGTCTCGGCATAGGCGGGCGTGTCGGGGGACTTATAATGAGAGAGCCGGCGCTCGAGCTCTCCGGTGCGCAGCTTGAGCTCCGCGAGGCCGGAGGGGTCCCGCAGTCCGGAGATGGTGAAAAACACCCTGCGGAGCCCGGCGCCCATCTCGGCGGTGTAATAATCGGTGAAGGTGAAAGGAATCTCGGGGCTGCGGTAGTCGACCGAGCCGAAGGCGCCGGATAGCGCGTCCGCTACGGTTCCCGCGTCCTCGCCGGCGGAGAGAAGTGTAGGAATGACCAGTTTTGCCGGTGTAAAAGATCGGACTACCCCACGCGCGCCTCGGATTGAAGAATTTTAGGTTTTGTACAATAATACGTTCGCCATGGAGCCTGCAACCGGTTTCCCCGAGGCGCTCGAGGAGGCGCTGAAACAACGGGCACAACGACTCGAGGAGAAGGAGATACCGCAGCTCAAGGAGGACTTCCGCCTCTTGCACAGCACGTTCTCGGGGCTGTTGAACGTGTTGCAGCGGAAGGGACTTATCGAGGAGGATCCGTACAAGAACGATCAGCGGATTTCGGAAGTTGAGCCGCCGGAGGACGAGCCGTTCCTCGATTCTGAACGAGACCATGTGATGAGCGTGCGCCTGTCGCGGTTCGACAGCGTCCTCGATTTCTTGAACAACTATGTGCAATTCAGCCTGGATTCCCTCGACCTCAAGCACGTCAAGAACCTTGTGGCGCTCGTTACCTACATAAAATGGGATCAGCTGTCGCAGTCATCGAAGAGCCCCACCACCCGAACGCTCGCCGAACACGTGGGAAAGCTCAGAGCCGACGCCGATCCCATGTCCACCAGCCTCATCAAGGATGCGGTCGAGCAGCTCGCGCGCCGATCGAAGTCGATCCTGCAAGGGCTCAAAGCGGTCGCCGACTACCATAAAGAGAGCTTCAAGCTTCTGCTGAGACAGGAGGTCTACCCCCACGTGCAGGCGGATAGAGAACAGGCACAGGCGGTTCCCGAGGACACCGTGAAGAAGATGAGGCGAGTGTTCGGGCGCTTGGAGTCCGGTAGCCCGTTTTTCCCGGATCTGGCGCGGGAAGTCCTCGAGGAGGACTTCGGTCCCGACGGAGAAGAGCGTCGGCGACTGGTGCTCAAGAAGCTGAACCCTGAGATGGAACAGCGACCGAGCGTTCCGGAACAGGACCCCTTCCGTCCCATGCTTCTCGAGGCAATCCGCACCCTTGCCGGAGCCGCTCGAAGCCTTCAGTCTGCCCAACAGAAAATCGGAGACAATCTCCACGTGCTCGATACGCGAAAGCTCTCCCTCGGTGAGCGAATCCGCCGCTTCTTCGAGAAGGTCGCAAGCCGTGAGCGCCGGCCGCAACACGTATTCGAGCTCGAATACTTCGACGAAGCCACATCGGCGGCCCAGACGGAGAGCATTTCCGCCGACGACTTTGCACAACAGCTCTCGAAAAGGTACCGCACCTACGCAAGCATTCTCAACAAGATGAGTCAAACCGCGCGGAAGCTCAATAGCGCCGGTGAACAGCAGCTGTTCGATTTTCTGAATCGCCAGCTGGACGAGCTCCACCGCATCCAGCGCCGCCTGCAGTCGCTCGAGACCGCGCTGCGCGCGGAGTTCCCGCGGGAGCAGCGGAATCAGCTCCGAAGCATCTCTACGGAGGTAGACGGGCTGAAAGACGTGCTTTCACGGGCGGGGAAAAAACGTCGCGAGTACGTGGCCCGCAAGGACGAGCATGAGCAGATGAAGCGCCTCGGCATCGGAGAAGCGTGATCCGCCGGATGAGCCGACCGTGGCGGG
>JBKHEN010000013.1:0-30036 GCA_046540795.1 Spirochaetaceae bacterium
TGCCCCGCCCCCGGGATCCATTGTGCCCGGGTCCGCGGGGGTTTCTCCGGGATCGGGTGCCGCATCCTGAGCAAGAGCGCGCTCGGGTCCCGGTGAGACGGTCATGACAAGCAGGCCGACTACCACGATTGTGCGCAGAATAGCGGATGCTGGGGCGATACGGGGGCGGTTGCTGCGGGGGTGGTCGCCGCGGGGGCGGTTGCTGTCGGAGGTAACTATCATTTCTTTCTCCCGGCCTTCAGAAACGCTCTGAACGCCTCCACGTTTAGAATATGGTACATTCCCAGACAAATCACCACCGAGAGCAGTGCCGGTACCGTTAGAAGTCCCAGTGTCCGGAACGAGCTTCCTTCTTGCCACCATGTGCCGGTATGCAGGAGATAGAGACGAATGACCGCGGCCATGGGCAGCAAGGTGGTTCCCACCTTTGCAAGGGTTACGAGAATCCGTCGCACGTCGAGCCCGCCGAGGGTCCGAGCACTGCTCCACATGAGAAGAAGCAAACCTACGGTAAACGCAATGGAATTCGCCAGCGCCAGACCACGCACCCGCAGCGGTGTCTCCTTCAGCCACAGCGCGAGTCCTACGTCGAGCACGAGCGTGAGTGCCGCGACCAGAAGAGGCGTCTTGAAATCACCGGTAGCGTAGAAGAAGCGCTGGAAATAGTTATATGCGCCGACGCTGAGAAGGCCGAGAGAATAGAACAGGAGCACTTCGCTTGTGAGGTCGGTGAACCGAGCCTCGAACGCACCGCGCTGCAGCGCTACGGCAATGATCTCCCTGCCGAGCAGGGACAACACCAGCGCCGAGGGAACGAGGAGCGTCACGAGATAGCGAAACCCGAACTGAAGCGTCTCGCCGAGCCCAGGCGCGTCCCCGGCGGCGGCCTGCCGGCTCATTCTGGGAAACATGACGGTGGTGATGGCAGTCCCGAAGATACCGAACGGAAGCTGCCAGAACACGAGAGCGTTCGTCATAGCTGATCCGCTGCCGTCTTCGAGCCCGCTGGCGAAGAGAATTGCTATCTGCTGGTTGATCGTAAAAACCGACGCCGTACCTACGACCGGTAGCCACTGCCGCAGCACCGTGCGGAAGCGAGGATGGCGAAAGTCGAGGCTTCCCCGCAGACGGTAGCCGAGAGATCGAAAGGCCGGCAGTTGCATAGCTATCTGCACTACGCCCCCGCCGATGACACCTGCCGCCATGGCAAGGATTCCCAACCGCTGGTGCAGCAGGAGGATAGACGCGATGACCGCGCAGGAAAACAACACCGGTGTCAGCGCGGATACGAGGAAGCGTCGGTGCGTGTTGAGGGTTGCCATGATGACGGCGCTCACGCTGATAAGCACGGCATAGTGAATGAACCACCGGAATGCATCGGCGGCGAGGAGCCTGCGTTCGAGCTCCGGAAAATCGAGAATCGTGTTGACCACCGGCTGTGCGAATACCGCCGCGGCGATGGTGAGCGGCAGGAGGATCAAGAGCTGAAAAACGATAATCGTTCGAACCAGTACCCGTGCCTCGCCGCCTGTGTCGTCGTCCACGAGGCTCCGTGAGAGCACGGGTATGAACGCCGAGGAGAGGGCTCCTTCGGCAGTGAGCTTTCTGAGGTTGTTTGGAATTGTGAACACGAGGTTCAAGACATCCGCGTTGCCCGATGCACCGAACACGGCGCCTATCACGGCAATGCGGGCGAAGCCGAGTACGCGAGAGACGAACGTGGATATCATGACCGCTACGGTGGAGCGGGTACTCCTGCCGAGAGACCGTTCTCCTTGCATTAGCCCGTTCGCTTCGCCTCCCGGCTTTCCTCCTGCCGTTGGTACCGCTTGAGAAAGTCGGCGGCAAACTCCTCGAAACGTCCTTCCCGGATGGCCCTCCGGCTGTCGGCGACGAGCTGCCCGAGAAAGTAGAGGTTATGCTGTGAAGCCAGGACCGGACCGAGGATTTCGCCGGTTTTCACGAGGTGCCGCATAAATGCCCGGGAGTAGCGGCGGCACGTCGGGCAGTCACACTCCTCGTCGAGAGGTCGAGTATCTCTAAGAAACCGTGCGTTCGAAAGAACCAACCGCCCGTCACGGGTGAAGACGGTGCCGTTTCGTGCGGTACGGGTGGGAAAGACGCAATCGAACATATCGATGCCGTTTCGAATGGCCGCAAGGATGTATTCCGGCGTTCCGACACCCATGAGGTACCGGGGCTTCTCTGCGGGCAGAAGCTCCGCGGTCAGCGCGAGATAGTCCATGAACGCCTCCCGGCTCTCTCCCACCGACAGTCCCCCCACCGCATATCCGGGAAAGTCGAGCTCAGTGAGCTCCGTGGCGCTGCGTCGCCTGAGGTCTTCGAAGAAGTTCCCCTGTACGATTCCGAACACAAGTCCGTCGTAGCTTGCGGGAAGCTCCTGCCAACGGTCCCGGGCACGGCGTGCCCACTCCGTTGTGATGCTTGAGGCTTCGAGAGCTTCAGCGTGAGAGATACCGGGGGCGGTACACACGTCGAGCACCATCCCGACATCGCTTCCCAGCCTCCCCTGTACCTCCGCAACGAGCTCCGGGGTGAGAAAGCGGCTCGATCCGTCTATGTGGGAGCGAAACTCCACCCCTTCCTCCCGGATGCGACGGAAGGGGGCAAGAGAGAATATCTGATAGCCGCCTGAATCCGTGAGGATGTTGTGGGGCCAGGTTGAGAAGCCGTGAAGACCCCCGAATTCCTCGATCACCTCCACCCCGGGGCGCAGAAACAGGTGATACGTATTGGCAAGGATCAGCCTGAAACCGAGCCGCCCGACCTGCTCGTGGGTGAGAGCCTTGACGGTTCCGTTGGTACCGACGGGCATGAATACCGGTGTCTCAACGGGGCCATGAGGAAGGTTGAGCGTACCCGTGCGTGCCGCCGTCCGAATGTCTCGGTGCTCGATATGAAGGGGTGTCGAGCCGTTACGTTCGCGCATGTCGATACCCGATCATACTGAATAGCAGAAATAGGAAAAAGCCCGACCAGGCGCCCGCCCAGGGAGGGATGGTACCGGTGGCCGCAAGGAGACCGGTGACCATGCCCATAATGTAATAGACCACCGACAAGGACAGTGAGACGAGAAGACTCATGAGCAGGATATTCTTCTTGAAGCGGCTTCCCACAATACCGGCAATCAGTGTTACCACGAAGGGTGTAAGCGCGAAGGAGAAGCGCTCGTAATACGAGGTAAGCGCCTCACGATACGGGAGCCCTGCCCGCCGGAGCTGCCGCACGTAGTCGGCCGCCTCGGACAGGCGCATCTCCTCGATGTCCTGGGTGCGGCGACGAAAGGTCTCCGGTGCTGCGGTTAGCTCTGCATCGTCGAGTAGCTCCCGGGAAACACGCTTCACCGATCCACCGGCATCACGCCGGTATATCACGGCATCCCGAAGGACCCAGCGGCCGTCCCGCCATTCCGCCTGCTCTGCATCGATCCGACGTCCCAGGGATCCGTCCTCCTGCCGTAGGAGCACCGTAAGATCGGAGAGCGTTCGTGTGGCGTCGTTGTAGTAGTCGGCGTGGTAGATGACCCGGTTTGTACTGCCGAAGAGGGTGACGTCGGTGTTGCTGAAGGAGCGGTTCACGTTGAGCAGCTCCTGCGTGAGACGCGTCTTGCGGGTGTAGGTGTCGATAACCACCGTCTCCTCGAAGCCGAAGGAGCCGAGGCTGAGCAGGAGCCCGCTCACCACCAGCGGTAACACCAGGCGTCTCAGCGGGATGCCTGAGGCAAGGACGGCTATGAGCTCGTTGTTGCTATAGAGGGTGCCCAGGGTGTATGCGGCGGCGAATAGGACTGAAATCGGCAGAGCAAAGGAGACAGCCTTCGGGACGTAGAGCAGCTGTACCCGAGCAACCGCCGTCGGTGGCACCTGGAGATCCAAGTAGCGCACGAGGTTACCGAAAAGATCCACGAGCTGCAGCACCAGGACGAAGAACACCAGGGTAACCAGGAGGACAGGGACGAACTGGCGCAAAACCATTCGGCTGAGAAGTCTCAACGCTGCCTCCGTACGAAGAACGCCCCTGCTCCGAGCACCAGAACCAGCAGATTGGGGCCCCACATCGCCAGGACGGCCGAGAAGGTCAGCCGCTGAGTTCCGAGCGTCTGCCCGGCGATAAGCATAGCCCAGTAGAGTACCGCCACCAGAAGACCCACCGCAAAGCCTACGGACCGGCCGCTGCGGCGCGTCAATAACCCCACGGGAAAGGCGAAGACGGTGAACGCCAGACACGCGAAGGGAATCGCGAACTTTTTGTGAAACTCGATTCGGTAGATCTGGAGGCTCCGATCGTGAATATCTCGCTCGGCCTCGCGGCGGAAAGCCTCCAGGGACGATTGCAGCTCCTCAAGGTGCACGCGTCCCCCCTCACCTCCGTCCCTACCCGAGGCGGTCGCCTCGTACCCGTCCGCCCCGGAGGCCGAGAGGTAATCCCGGTAGAGGGACATGCGCATACGAGCCAGCGAGGCCGTTTGTGCATGCCGACGTTCCTCGAGGTCGGCGCGCTTCCGCCGGATCTCGTCGTAGACGTCGACGGAGCTCATCTCCCGCGGCCCCGGCGTCCGCACCGAATGCGTGATGTCCCGGAGAAGCACATTGTACACCATCGACGTCGCGGTGAAGTGCTCGTACCCTCCTTCCTCCCGGCTGCGACTGCGCTGGCTGAACACGTCCTCGAGCTCGAGGGACAGCACGCCCCGGTCGGGCCCGCTGTCTCGCAACCCGGCTCGCTCTGCGGTGATGACCCGCCGCCCTGAGGTGCCGGGACCCTCCAAGATGATGAGGTTTTCGATTCCTTCCTCGTCCACGTTTCCGGTAATGAGCGTACTGTCGCGGTAACGGATGACCGAGTGCGGCTCGAGCTCCAGGCGCGGATTGGTATACAGGAGGTCCCGATAGAGAGTCCCGAACTTGATGGTGCCGACGGGCAGGAAATAGTCGTTCATGACAAAGGACACCATCGAAAACGCCAAACCCACAACGGCGATCGGCAGGAACAGTACCCGCGGGGGAACGCCGGAGGCACGGAAGGCTATGATCTCGTTGTCGGCGGACATCCGGCCCACGGCCATCAGGGCTCCGACGAGCGCACCGAAAGGAAAAGAAAGGGCGACGATTGACGGTAGGGAGTAGAGGATCAGTCGCAGGACGTCGAAAAAGGGCACGTCCTTCGCCAGGATATCCTCAGCCAGAAGCAAGAGCTGATTGACGAAAAAGATGAAAAAGAAAAAGAGAAACGCAACCAGGAAAGAGAGCAGGAACTCAGCTGCGACGTAGACGTAACTGGTGCGGTGTGTCCGGTTCCACATGGCAGAGTCATCGGCCGGTGGAGCCGAATCCGCCGCTTCCCCGCGCGGAGTCGCGAAGCTCCCCGGGAACGAACTCCGCTCGTACCACCGGGGCGATCACCAGTTGACCGACCCGTTCACCGGGCCGCACGGTAAACGGCTCCACCCCGAGGTTGACAAGAACGACCTTGATCTCTCCACGGTAGTCCGCATCAACGGTTCCCGGCGCATTGAGGAGAGTCACCCCGTAATGGGCGGCAAGGCCCGACCGTGGCCTTACCTGTCCTTCGAATCCTTCCGGTATTGCCACACGTACCCCCGTAGGAACGAGGGCGCGCTCCCCCACCCCGAGGGTTAGAGGTTCTTGCACCGCAGCCTTCAGATCGGCTCCGGCCGCCGAGACGGTGGCGTACACCGGCGTGAGCTCGGGGGAGCATTCACAGGCAACGCGAACCGGCTCCCGTTGACCGCTCACTTGTCCCTATCCCCTGTCTCGCCCCTCACCGCGGCGATGGTCCTCTCCGCCACCGTCCCGTCCGCGATGGCCGCGTCTGTCGCCGCCGCGGGGTCGCGATCCATCGCGATCGCGGTCTCCTGAGCGGCTGCCTCCACGGCCCCGGTCGCCGCCGCCTCGACCGCCCCGGTCGCCGCCTCTACCATGGTCGCCGCCACGATCACGGTCCCGACCTCCGCCGTCGCTACGGAGGCTCGTGCCGGGCTCATCCATTCCCTCGTATATCAAACTCAGATTTACCCGGCCCATCTTGTCGACTTCGATGAGCTTTACCTGAACTTCCTGGTTGAGCTCGAGCACATCGCTCACGGAATTCACCCGGTGGCTCGCCATCTTGGAGATATGGCAGAGCCCCTCCCTGCCGGGGAGGTACTCGATGAAAGCCCCGAAGTCCACGATTCGGCGGACAACGCCGTTGTAAACCCTGCCTACTTCGGGTTCCTCGAGCAACTTCATGAACGCCTCGCGTGCTTGCTCTCCGCTCTGCTTATCCTTGGTATAAATGGTTACCTGACCATAGTCGTTGATGTCCGTCTCAACGTCGTAGGTCTCGTTTATGCCCTTGATGGTCTTGCCGGCGGGACCGATAAGGGTACCGATCTTCTCCGGATCCACCCGAAAGGTGATGATCCGCGGGGCAAATTCCGACAACTCTTCCGCCGGCTTGGCGATCGCTTCTTCCATGCGCTCGAGGATGTAGAGCCGCCCCTTGCGGGCTTGCTCGAGAGCCGTCTTGAGGATCTCCGGATCCACATTACTGATCTTGATATCCATCTGAAAGGCGGTGATTCCGTCCGCGCTGCCGGCGACCTTGAAGTCCATATCGCCGAGGGCATCCTCTTCCCCGAGAATGTCCGAGAGCACGCGAACTTCCTCCCCTTCCTTGACCAGGCCCATGGCGATCCCTGCAACCGGCTTCTTCACGGGTACACCGGCGTCCATGAGGCAAAGGCTACTGGCACACACCGTCGCCATGGAGGAGGAGCCGTTGGACTCCAGTATCTCCGAGACGATACGGATGGTGTAGGGAAAGACGTCCTTCGACGGGAGAATCGCTTCCACCGCGCGATGCGCGAGGTGCCCGTGCCCAATCTCACGGCGACCGGTGCCGAGGCGCCCGGTTTCGCCAACGGAGTAAGGCGGAAAGTTGTAATGCAGCAGAAAGCCTGAGCGGCGGTCTCCTTCGATATCGTCGAAAATCTGCTCATCGCGGACCGTTCCGAGGGTGGTGATGCCGAGGGCCTGCGTCTCACCCCGCGTAAACAGGGAAGAGCCGTGGGTGCGCTCGAGCACGCCGACCTCCGTGGTGATGGGGCGAATGTCTTCCATGCCCCGTCCGTCCGTCCGCTTGTTGTGCTCGATAATGGAGGAGCGAACGACCTCCTTTTCGAGGTCGTCCAAAAGCCCCGCGAACTGCTTTTCGTTCTCCTCGGTAATGTCCTCCGCGAACTGCTCTCGTGTCTCTTCCACAACCTGCTTGATCGCGGCGCTGCGGTTCATCTTTCCCGAAACGAAGCAGGCTTTCTCCATTTTCGGTCGCGCGTAGGCGAGAATCTCTTGTTCTTTCTCCAGAGGAGGCGCTTGCTCGACCAGGGGCAGCTTCTCACGTCCCGCCGCCTCCCGGAGTTTGACCTGGGCGTCACACAGCTCCCTGATGGGCGCGCGAGCCTTCTCTATGGCCTCGATCAGGAGACTCTCGGGTACGTGATCGGCACCACCTTCCACCATGGTGATACCCTCACCGGTTCCGGCCACGACGATATCGAGCTCCCCCTCCTCGCTTTGGGAAAATGTGGGGTTTACAACAAGCTCGCCGTTCACTGAGGCTACGCGCACGGCGCCTATTGGTCCCTCGAAGGGAATGTCGGAAATGGTCACTGCCGCCGAGGCGGCTACCATGGCCACGACGTCCGGGGGATTGATCTGATCCGCGGATATGATGGTAGGAACGACCTGAATGTCGCGCTTGAAAGCCTTGGAGAACAACGGCCGCATGGGACGGTCGATCAACCGGGAGACGAGGATTTCCTTGTCCTTGGGCCTGCCTTCCCGCTTGATGAAGCCCCCGGGAATCTTTCCCGCAGCGTAGTATTTCTCGTTGTACTCGACCATAAGGGGGACGTAGTCCAGCCCTTCCACCGGTTTCTCCGAACAACACACGGTTGCGAGCACCGCGCTTCCTGCGTAGGTGGCAAAAACTGCCCCATTGGCCTGCTTGGCCATTCGCCCGGTCTCTAGAACGAGCTCATGTTGCCCCACTTTGACCGTTACGCGTTCCATCTGTTGTTGCATAGTCGCTTTTCCTTCTTCTTGAGTCCAGGCGCCGCAGGGGGCCGTCTACTTACGTAGTCCGAGCTTCTGCAATACTTCTCGGTATTTGTCGAGGTCGGTATCGTGTAAGTACCGTAGAAGCCGACGACGTTGGCCGACGAGCTTCAGCAGACCACGCCTGGAATGGTGATCCTTCTTGTGCGTTTTGAAATGCTCCGTAAGCTGCTGTATACGGCGGGTCAGCAACGCAATCTGTACCTCGGTATCGCCGGTGTTCGTTTCGCTCCCGCCGTGAGTACGAACGATCTCAGCCTTTTCCTCTTTCGTAAGCGGCATGTCTCTCTCCTTCTTTCGATACGGCCCCGGTAGAGCCGGTAAACTCGATTTCTCTTATATCGTAGTTTCCGTATTCCATACCATCCCCCGCGATGGGCACAACACGGACATGCTCCGGGTCGATGTGGACCACCCCTTCCACGGAACCTCGGGGACCATGCAGAATGCCGCCAAACGTCCCTGAAAGGGGTACAACCTGCCGGAGGAGGGTCCGGGGGATCAAGAGCTCGTGGTGGTTGGTGTCGATCCGCACGTCTCTGAGATCCAGCACGAAATCTCCACCCAACAGCGCACGGGCGGCCTGCAAGTCCCCCGCGGCTACGGCCCGGCGTATACGCGTGCTGCTAACCGGGCTGCCATTATCGTAAACGGGTCCGGCAATGTCAACCCTGATGCCTCGAGCCGTAAGATAACGGGCCACCCCGCGGGCGTCCGTATCCAAGTTGCGCCCGCAGTGAAAGTCCGGGCCCACAGCTGCGTACTCGATGTGGAACGCCTCCGTAAGTCGCTCGAGGAACTCCGACCCTCTCATGCGACGAAAGGACTCGTCGAAATCGGCCACAATCACCGTGTCCACGCCCTCTCGTTCGAGGCGTTCGAGCTTTTGCCGTGGGGTGAGCACGTCCCCCGGATACGTCACTGGGCGAAGCAGGCTCTGGGGATTCTCCCGGAAGGTAAAGACCACCGGACGCGCTCCGGTGGCACCCTTTTTCAGCATTTCGAGGAGCGCTATGTGCCCGCGGTGCACCCCGTCGAAGACGCCGAAGGTCAGCGCCACCTCATCGAGCAGCTCCGTTTCAGCCGCCGTCACGACATTCCAGTCGGTAACTCTCATGCCGGTCTCCTCGGCGATACAAAGAGATAGCGGTAGCGGCCCTCCCGACGTTCCGCGGCTCCCGCCGTTCTGCCGTCCTCAGTGAGGAGAAGCACCACGTCCTCGGCCACATCCTCGCCAAGCTCCGCCGGACCGAGGGGAGCGCCGTGCGCGATTCGTCTCTCGACCCGTGGATCTACGGTCACCGTAGCGACATCGGGGAGGCGCTCGGCAAATCGTGCCGGGGTAATCGCTTCCGGCTGCGCGGCGAACGCCTGCGGGGAGAGCGCTTCTTCCACCCGGAACGGGCCGATGCCGGTGCGCCGCAGCTCTGCAAGGTGTGCCACCGTTCCCAATCGTTGGGCCACGTCCCGGGCGAGAGAGCGAACGTACGTCCCCGACCCGCAACGGACCTCCACGACAGCATCGACGGTTGTTGTCGCTTCGATTTCTCCATCTGTGCGGGAGCGTTCGTCGGGGTCGCCGTCGCCGGCCCGCCCGGTCCGCCCGGCTCGCCCGGCCCCCGCCGCCGATTCGAACTCGAGAAGATCAAAGGCGTGGACATTGACGCGACGTGGCTCGAGGCTGAGGTTTTCACCGCTTCTCACGCGCTCATAGGCGCGGCGACCGTTGACGTGCACCGCCGAGTATGTCGGTGGCACCTGAACAAGCTCCCCGATGAACTCGCCGAGGACATCGGCAACTTCATCACGCGACGGGGCCCGCCCTCGGGCAGTCACCTCGCCCTCGGGGTCCAGCGTAGCGGTCTCCACGCCGAATCGGATACGGGCAATGTAGTGCTTCTGTAGATCGGAGAAGATACGGATGAAGCGGGTGAGCTTGCCGGTAAGGGCAATCAGCAGTCCGGTGGCAAAGCGGTCCAGGGTGCCCGCGTGCCCGACCTTCCCTTTTCCGAGCGCGCGCTTTACGGGAGCCAGCGCCTCGAAGGAAGTGACTCCTGCCGGTTTATCGAGAAGTACGAGACCGTCCTGCATCAAGCGTCCAGTTTGCGGATGGTCTCGGTGACGTTGAAGCCTTCCTCGATGCTATGGTCGGCGACGAAGTGTAGACGGGGAGTCGATCGCAAATGAAGTTGCCGGCCAAGACGGGACTGGATGAAGCCCGCGCCGTGGTTCAGGCCCTCCACGGCACCCTCGAGTGCGTCGGCGGACACATAGCCCGACATACGTACGGTGGCGTGTTTCAGATCCCCCGACAGCTTCACCGCTCTCACCAGCACCATGGAGCCCACCCGGGGATCCTTGATTTCGTCGCGCAAAATGAGCGCGCTTATTTCCTGAAGGATGAGCTGCTCGAGCCGTTCGACGCGAAAATTCGACATAAGCCTACTCCGCCGATTGCGACTGCTGAACCTCTTCGAGCTTCTTCGCCACCTTCTTTATCTCGAATACCTCCAACTGATCGCCAACCTTCACGTCGTTATAATTCTCGACGCCGATACCGCACTCGTACCCGGCCTCTACCTCTCGTGCGTCGTTCTTAAAGCGCTTCAGCGAGGAAACCTTGCCCGTATAGATCTGGATGCCGTCTCTGACGACGTGCACCTGGGCATTCCGACGGACCTTGCCGGAGGTTACGTAACAGCCGGCAACCGCCCCGATCTTGGGAACTCGGAAAACCTCTCTGACCTCGGCGGTACCGAGAGTTTCCTCTTCCTCGCTCGGGGCAAGAAGGCCTTCCATGGCCGCCTTGATATCGTCCACCACGTCGTAAATGACGTTGTACTTGCGAATCTCTACCTTCTCGTGCTCGGCGAGCTCCGTTGCCCGTGGTGTCGGACGGACGTGAAACCCCACGATAATGGCGTTCGAGGCGGAGGCGAGCATGACGTCGCTTTCGTTTATTGCCCCGGCGGCGGCGTGGATCACCGACAGGCGTACCGCCGGAGTGGAGAGTTTCTCCAACGCCGTCTGAACGGCCTCAACCGAGCCATGCACGTCACCTTTGATAACGACCTTGAGTTCCTGTACCTCCCCTTCCTGAATGCTGTCGTAGAGGTTGTCCAGGGTGACCTTGCGAACGTTCTTCGCCTCTTCCACCTTCCGAAGCTCCTGCCGCTTATCACCGACCTGTCGTGCGACCTTTTCGCTCTCGGTAACCTGGAAGGGATCTCCGGCTTTCGGAACACCGGTAAGCCCGAGGATCTCCACCGGACTGGAGGGTTCGGCTCTATCGACCTTTTCTCCCCGGTCGTCAAACATGGCCCGGATACGACCCGGGTAGATACCGGAGACGAAGTTGTCTCCTACCTGTAAGGTTCCCCGCTGAACGAGGACGGTAGCAATGGTACCGCGACCAGGGTCGATGCGGGACTCGATTATGGTACCTTCCGCCTTTACATCGTAGTCGGCGGATAGCTCGAGGACCTCGGCCTGCAGCAACACTGTTTCTAAGAGACTATCGATTCCCTCCCGTTTGAGGGCCGACACTTCTACGAACAGCGTGTTGCCGCCCCACTCTTCCGGCATGAGCTCGAGGTCCGAGAGCTGCTGTTTGACCCGATCGACGTTGGCGTCCGGCAAATCGACCTTGTTGACGGCAACGATGATCGGCACGCCGGCTTCCTTGGCGTGATCGATTGCCTCTCTGGTTTGCGGCATCACGCCGTCATCCGCGGCTACGACGAGGACGACAATATCGGTGATCTGCGCGCCCCGGGCCCGCATGAGGGTAAACGCCTCGTGGCCCGGGGTGTCGAGAAACGTGATCTTCCCATTCTCGATTGTAACCTGATACGCGCCTATGTGTTGGGTAATCCCGCCGAACTCGCCGCCGACGACGTCGGTGGTGCGGATCGCATCGAGGAGCTTCGTCTTTCCGTGGTCGACGTGACCCATGATGGTTACCACCGGTGGCCTGGACCGCAAGCGCTCCTCGGAATCCTTCTCGCTCTCGATGACGGTCTCGTCATACAGGGAGACGATGTTGACCTTACAGCCGTACTCCGATGCGAGAAGCTCCGCTGTCTCCGCATCGATCTGCTGGTTGATGGTCACCATCATGCCCATGCTCATCAGCTTGGAGATGAGGTCCGACGCCTTGAGGTTCATCTTGCGGGCCAGCTCGGAAACCGTTACGACTTCCATAATGTCGATTTCCTTGGGCACCGCACTGGCCTTCGGAACCCGGCGTTTCTGCTTGTACTGGAAGTCCCGCTCCGGTCGACGCTCCCGCTTGGGGTACTGCTCCTTCTTCTTGGTCTTGTAGAACTTCTTGTGACTAGGACGCTTGTCTTCCGAAGGCTTGGAAGGCGGGGCGCCGCCCTCAGGCGCCGTGGGTGGCCGCCCTCCGGGTCTGCCTGCCGGGGGCTTTCGATCCGACGGGGCGCCGGGCCGCGGTGCAGTGGGGCCACGGCCCCGTGCCTGTTCGCCGGGTCCTCGACGGGCCGCTTCACCGCTTCCACCGGCGCCGCCACTGCCGGCGCGCGGACGCTGTTCCGCCTGCCGCTGTTGCTCGGTGCGCTCCTGCTCACGGCGCTTCTTGGCTTCCTCCCGGACGGAATAGCCTGCCCGGGGCTCATCCTGCTGCGGGCGTCGCCGAGCCGGCTGTTGCGGGCCCTTCTGTTGCTCCCTGCCGGGGCCTTCCGGCTGCCGGCCTTCGGGCCGCCGGTCTTCAGGCTGCGTCCCGGCGGCCTCCGGCGCAGCGCCCTCACTGCCGCCGCCCCGCTCTTCAGCGCCTGACTCCGGCTGGGCTTCCTTTTCCGGCTTGGACGTCTTCCGTCGAACGACGACGCGGACCTTCTTCTTCTGATCCTGCCTGGTTTCCTGCTTCGCGTCCTGCTTGGTCTCCGCGCCTTCTTCAGAAGAGACGTCCGATTGAGGCGTCTTCTTATGCTTTATGAGGGTCGATTTCTTCTTCTGGGTCTGGTCTTTCTCTTCCGCCATAGGCTACCTTCTCTATTGATAACATCTTTGCAGGAAAACATCAAAGCCGTATGAGACCCAGGCCCCATTGCGCCTCTATTCATCGTTATCTTCATCCTGCTCGATAACCTCGACATTTTCGGCTATGATCTGCCGCACTTCCGCCACGTCGTCGGCGGTGAACCCTTCCAATTGCGTGAGCTGCTCCTCGCTCAACTCGAGAAGATCCAGCACCTCCTCGATTCCATTCGCCTCGAGTTTGGAGACGAGATCCTGAGAGATGCTCGGGAGCTCGGAGACGTAGGTGATCTCGGCGGCTTCTTCCTCGTCGATTTCTTCCTCGTCGGCGCCTTCCTCCGTCTCTTCGGTCTCCGGTTCCGGTTCGGGTTCGGGTTCGGCTGCGGGTTCGGTCTCCCGCTGTTCGGCCTCGACTCCCGTTTCCGCCGCGGATTCGGTCCCGGCTTCGGGCTCCGATTCCGCCTCGAATTGAGCCTCGCGTTCTTCGTACTCCGCCTCTTCCCCGGCGACCGTCGGTTCTTCTTCTTCCTCTTCGAGGTCTTCCTGTTCCTCGATGACCTCTACGCTCTCGGCGATGATACGTTTGAGCTCCGCCACGTCGTTCTCATCGAGGCCGGGAAGCGCCTCCATCTCCTCTTCACTGAGCGATACCAAGTCCTCGATATACTCTAGCCCGTTGCCCTTCAGCGCGCTTACCAGTGAATCCGGGATGCCGGGCAGCTCGGCTATGCGGGTAATCTCCTCTTCTTCATCGCTCTCTCCAAACAGGGCGCTGACTGCACGCTTGGTCTCGGCGGCAATATCCATTTCGGCGAACTGAGCTTCCGTTTTGACGTCGATGTTCCAATCCGCCAACCGATTTGCGAGGCGGACGTTCAGTCCCTGTTTACCGATGGCGAGGGAGAGCTGGTTTTCCGGGACCACGGCCAACGCCTGGCGTTTTGCCTCGTCGAGAACGACGACATGGCTTACTTCCGCCGGGGAGAGCGCATTCTTGATAAAGGTTCTCGGATCATTCTCGTACTTGAGGATATCCACCTTTTCGCCTTCCAGCTCTCGCACGATGGATTGAATCCGCACGCCGCGCAATCCGACACAGGCGCCCACGGGATCGACATCCTCGCGGTTGGAGTAGACGGCAATCTTGGTTCGATACCCGGGTTCGCGAACGATCTTGTAGACGGAAACGGTGCCGTCATAGATTTCAGGAACTTCGAGTTCGAACACCCGCTTCACGAACTCCGTGTGCGTGCGCGAAAGTATGATTTGCAGACCCGTCGACGACTTGTTCACCTCGTAGATCAGTGCCTTGATGCGGTCGTTCGGCCGGTAGGTTTCCCTCGGGGACTGATAGCGTTTGGGCATCAGTCCTTCCGTCTTGCCTAGATCCACGAAGATATTCCCGTTCCGCTCCCGTTGGTAGTAGCCGATGATCATCTCACCGACTTTGTCGCTGAACTCGGAATACAGGGTGTCCTTCTGAATCTCACGCAGCGTCTGTCGCGCCTTCTGTTTGGCGCTCTGTACCGCCACACGATCAAACTCCTGCGGATTGATCTCGATTAGAAGCTCATCGCCTATTTCCGCTTCCTCGTCGTACTCCTTGGCCTCTGCGAGCTCGATTTCGCTCACGGGATCGTAGACCTCATCCACGATCTCTTTCCGTGCGAACAGCGTAACCTCTCCGTCTTCCTCGGAGAACTGCACGACGGCATTATCGGAGGTGCCGAATCTCTTTTTGTACGCCGCCAGAAGGAATTCCTCTATCGTCCTGCGGATGAGGTCTTCGGAAATACCCCGTTCCTGGACCAGGAGCCTGATCGCATCATTCAATTCAGAAGCCATGATTCCTACTCGACCTCCTGTGTATCATCCAACTTCGCCTTCTGTATCGCTTCTATGTCGATGGTGTAGTCCTCACCGCCCCGGCTCAGCGTGACCGAACGCCCGGAGTAGGCGCGGATGATGCCGGTTACCCATTGACCGTCGCTCTCCCGAAGCACCCGGACACCCTTTCCGATGAACACCCCGAACTCCGCCGGCGACCGAAGTACCCGGTCGATGCCGGGGGAGCTCACCTCGAGATGTACGTCCTGCTCTTCTTCGGTTATCCGGATCCTGGGCAGGATGGTCGTGTGCACCTCCGCGCAGTCATCAACGCCGACGCCCTCGGCACGATACAGCACCACATGCACCGCATAGCCGTCCTTGCGGCGTTTCGCCCGCATTTCTACAAGCTGAAAGCCGAGCCCTTCTATGATGGGTCTGAGCTCATCGGTGAGACGCTGCTCGGCCGGAGTCGTTTCAACTGCTTTCATTACCTACAAAAAGAGAGTCGCCGGAACGACTCTCTCCTCACTCGGATGCATTCACGTTTTCCTGAGTTTACCCATATTCAAGCGGGAGTGTCAATCTCGGGTATCATCGTCAATGTAACACCTCAGTCAATCGGCGGCAAGCGTTACGGCGTCTACCGTTTCTATCCCCGCCTCTCGCAGAACACGAGCACACTCGTTGACCGTTGCCCCGGTGGTGAAGACGTCGTCGAGTACCAAAATCGTTTTCGGTAACGTCGGTAGCCGTCTCCGCGCCAGGCTTATGGCCCCCCGTAGGTTGCGACTCCGGGCTTCGTAGTCCAATTGCTTCTGTTGCCTCCGTCCGGTGCGTCGCAGGGCTCGGCATACCGGCACGCCGTACCGGCGTTCGAGTATCCGGGCGAGCCGGAGGGACTGGTCGAATCCCCGGCGCCGACGTCCCGCCGGGCTGGCAGGGGCGGGAACCACGAGGGGGAGCTCCCTCGGATAAGTTTCACGGAGCCACCGCGCTAGGCAGTTACCGAGGAGCTCCGCCAGCGAGAACCGGCCGCCGAATTTGTACGCGGCAATGACCCGCCGTGCGGTACCTTCGAACGCAAATATCGAGCGATGCCGACGGTAATAGGTCCTTCGATCACGGCAACGGACGCACGTCGTCTTCTCCGCGATAAGAGGAACCCCACACACGGCGCACCGTCGGCCGACGATCGGCTCGAGTCGGGCCTTGCACCCTGCACACACCGGGAGGCGGCCTCCGGTCGGTACGCCGCAAACCACGCAGGTTTGCGGCAGCACAAGGTCGAGCAGCGTCACGGCCGGCGTGTAGTACATTTCATTGCCTCCCGGATTCCGTTACGGCGAAATCCGACACGGTGCTTGAAGAATAGCCTTGTCCCCTGCCCCGGCAAGCAGTAGAGTATGTCCATATGTCGGAGCCGCACTACGATTTCATCATGGCCGGCGGCGGCGCTGCCGGGCTCACGCTGGCAGCCGATCTGCTGCGCAGCCCCTTGGGGGATCGCCGGATCCTCATTATCGACATGGACCGTAAGCAGTCCAATGACCGGACCTGGTGCTTCTGGACCACCGGTGCTCCGCCACATGCGGATGCCGTCTCGAAAACGTGGCACGCCCTCGATTTCCACGGCGAGAACTTCAGCTCCCGCCTGGACCTCGAGCCGTACGCGTACCACATGATCCGGGGCATCGATTTCTACCGCCATACCCGAGCCCTACTCGAAGCGGCGCCGAACGTCGAGTTCCGCACCGCTCGCGTCGACGCCGTGGAGGACGGAGAAGACTATGCCGCGGTGTGGGCCGGGGACACCGTTTACCGGGGAGCGTGGGTCTTCGACAGTCTGTTTCTGCCGGAGGAGTTCAAGCCGGACTATCGGCGTTTCCACTATTTGTGGCAACACTTCAAGGGCTGGAAGATCCGGGCACCGGAACCGGTTTTCGATCCGACCGCCGCTACCCTTTTCGACTTTCGTGTGCCCCAGTACGGATCGATGCGCTTCATGTACATTCTGCCCGAGAGTCCGACGGTAGCGCTGGTGGAATACACGCTCTTTTCCGCCGATATTCTCTCCGACGAGGAGTACGTTGCGGAGCTCGAGCGTTATATCAGGGGAATTCTCGGGTTACATCACTACGAGATCCTGGAAGAGGAGCAGAGCCGAATTCCCATGACCGACCAGCCTTTTCCGCGGCGCGGGGGGAACCGCATCATGTACACGGGCACGAAAGGCGGCCGTGTGAAGCCGTCGAGCGGTTTTGCTTTTCACCGCATGCAGCGCGACGCCGCGGCAATAGTAGGCTCACTGCTCGAAAACGGCCATCCCTTCCATGGTCGCGGCACGCCGGGCCGATACCGGTTGTTCGACGCCATGCTTCTACAGATTCTCCACCGCCACGGTGACATGGGGCGGCCGATCTTCACGCAGCTGTTCCGTCGCAATCCGACCACGCGGATTCTACGATTCCTCGACGAGGAGGACGGCTGGTGGGAGAATTTGAAGCTCATGGCCAGCGTGCCGTGGTGGCCTTTCATTCGAGCCTGGTTCAAGCTCAAGATTCTGCGCCGTATCTAAGGGACGTAATCCGGTGATCGTCGATCGATTACACGCCGGTCTTGCCGAGCTCTCGACGCTTTCCGAGGTTCTCGGGGCGACCTGGGTGTTGGTGATGATCTCGGTCCCGGTCTTTCGATGGGTGCTCGGGTCCCGGGGCGAGCGGATCGGTATCTCCCTGGGTGTCCTGTTCCAGGCCGCGCTCGTCGCGACGCTGCTCTCGGAAGGTCTGGGTTTGGCCCGTGCCTGGCCTATCATTTTGGGTATACCCGTGTTCGGCTGGGTGATTGAGCTCATCGGCTCACGAACCGGCGTGCCTTTCGGCCGGTATCACTACACCGACGTGCTCAAGCCTCAGCTGTTACACGTCCCCCTGGTCATTCCCCTGGCATGGCTAATGATGGTACCGCCGGCATGGTCGGTTGCGGCCGTGTTGAGCAAGCACTTGGAGCTCACCGGCCCGGCGGGACGCGTTGTGATCGCCCTGGTTGCCGGCGCTGCCTTCATGGCATGGGACCTCTTTCTCGATCCCCAGATGGTGCGCTGGGATTTCTGGCGTTGGCGAGAAGGCGGAGCTTACGTCGGCATTCCCGTATCGAACTTTCTGGGCTGGTTTCTGGCGGGAACCGCGGTATCCTTCCTGTTCTATCCCGGGGAAGGGGAAGCCCCGGTGGTGCCCCTCTTTGCCGTTTACGTGGTCACTTGGCTCCTCGAGACCGTCGGGCAGCTCGTGTTCTGGCGGCTCATGGTCTCAGGCATTGTAGGGTTCCTCATCATGGGTCTCTTTGTGGCGGTAGGACTCCTCGGACTGGCCGGATAGCGGCCGTCGCCCCTGGCAGTCCCCGGCGGACCCGCCGCCTCCGTCCCCGGCGGGCGCCCGGCCGCTCGAGCTCATCCTTCCTCCCGGGCGGCGAGTTCCTTCTGCCACCGGGCTATGAGCTCGAGTGCCTCGAGGGGGGTGGTTCTCTCCACGTTGACCGAGCGTACTTCCCGTTCTACGAGCTCCGCCGGGTCGAAGAGGGTCGATTGTCGGGACCGTCCCTGTGATGTCGCCGCCCGTGGTTGGATCGCCCTTGATTGCTTTGCCGGTTGCCGCCTTTGCGTCTCATCGGCGCCGGCGGTTCGGGTGGGGTCGGACTCAAGAATTCCCTCGAGCACTTCTTCGGCCCGTGTAAGAACCTCCTCCGGTAATCCCGCGAGCCGGGCCACGTGAATGCCGTAGGAGTTGTTCGAGGGGCCCTCGGTGACTTTCTTCAAGAAGACGATTCGGCCCTGGTCCTCGGCGATGCGCAGCGACAGGTTCATGAGCCGGTCGTGCCGAATGTCGGTGAGCTCGTGGTAGTGCGTGGCGAACAGCGTCCGTGCTCGGAGAACCTCCAGGATGTACTCCGTCACCGCAGTGGCAATGGCGAGCCCGTCGTTGGTTCCGGTACCCCGACCGACCTCGTCCATGATAATGAGGCTCTTGCGGGAAGCGTTTCGCAGAATGTTCGCCGTCTCGTTCATCTCCACGAGAAAGGTCGATTCGCCGCGGGCAAGGTTGTCCGAGGCTCCCACCCGGCAGAATATCCGGTCCACCAAACCCACCCGGGCCTCGTCCGCCGGGACGAAGCCGCCGGCCTGCGCGAGCAGGACGATGAGCGCGGTCTGCCTGAGAAACGTAGACTTCCCCGCCATATTCGGGCCCGTGATGAGGGCGAAACTCCGGCCCTCCCCGTCCACGGCGAGCGTATTCGGCACGAAGGTACCCGGGGGAAGGTGGGCTTCCACCACCGGATGGCGACCGCCGCGGATGTCGAGGACGTCGTCCTCGCCCACGGCCGGCCGTACATAACCGTTGCGGGTAGCGGCCCAGGCGAAGGAATGATCGCAATCCACCGCGGCAACCGCGTCGCACACCGCGAGAAGCCGGGGTATCCGGCGGGAAACCTCTTTCCGTAGTTCGAGAAACAGCTCGCGCTCGAGCTCCACGATCCGTTCCGAGGCGGTGTTCAGCTCCGATTCCAGCTCCGAGAGACGCTCAGTGCTGTAGCGCTCGGCATTCACCAGCGATTGCCGGCGGATGAAATGCGCGGGGACCTTCTCCACATTCGCCTTGGTAACCTCGAAGAAATAGCCGAGGACCTTGTTGTAGCGAATCTTCAGTGATCCGATGCCGGTAGCCGAACGCTCCTCCTGTAGATAGCCGTCCAGGTATTCCCGACTGTTTGCCTGTAGGCTCTTGAGCTCGTCGAGCTTCTCGCAGAAGCCCTCGCGGATAATGTTGCCCTCGCTCAGGAGAACGGACGGCGAGTCCAGGAGTCCCCGGCGGAGCACCTCCACCATATCGGAGAGATCACGGCGATCCTCCGCGGAGCCCGCAATCGACTCCCCTTCCACGACGCTCGCCGGCAGGATGTCCTCCAGCGCCAACGCAGCCTCTACAGATTCACGGATTGCAACCAGGTCCTTTCCGTGTGCCTTCTCCACCCCGACCCGTGCCGTGAGGCGCTCGAGGTCCAGAATGCGCCCCAAACGGTCTCTCAGCGTGGAAAGGCCGATCTGGTCCCTGTACAGCGCCTCCACGCGGTCATGCCGCAGCCGAATACCCTCGAGGCTCTTCAACGGATTCAGAAGCCGCTTCCGAAGGGCCCGTGCGCCCATGGCCGTCCGAGTGTAGTCCACCACCGACAGCAGCGTGTAGCGGCGACTCCCCTCGGTCATGTTGGTGACGATTTCCAGGTTGCGTTGCGTCGCCTCGTCGAGCACCACGTGCGCGGTGTCCCGGTAGGGGGAGATTCCGCGTATGTGCGGGAGCAGGCTCCGGGCGGTATCCTCTATGTACTCGAGCAGCACCCCCACCGGTATCAACTCCGGGCTCTCGTCGTCGATACCGAACCCCTTGAGGTTCGAAACACCGAGTAACCCCAGCAATCGTTCCCGGCTGGACTCCAGGTCGAAGCTCCAGTCGGGATACCGGTTTATGAGAAGCCCGTCGCGCTCTTCCAGGGCCGCGGCGATCTCCGGGTGATCCTCGAGCAGCGACTCCTGCAGCAGTACCTCCGCGGGTTGTAGCCGCGCGAGCTCCTGCAACAAATGCTCCCGGCCCCGTTCCAGAGGAAAGAAAGTCGTTTCGAACTCCCCGGTGGAGAGGTCGACGTACGCTTCACAGAGGTGCCCTCGGTGTGCGGCCACCGCCGCGAGGTAGTTATTGCGCCCCGATTCCAGGTAGTCCTCTTCGGTGACGGTGCCGGGGGTGATAATCTCGGTGACCTCCCGCTCGGCCAGTCCTTTCCCGCCCTCCGGCAGGCTGGTCTGCTCGCAGATGGCGACTTTCTTGCCGGCGGTGATCAGACGCGCTATGTATCCGTGCGCGGCGTGGTACGGTATGCCACACATCGGCACACCGTTACGCTGTGTCAGCGTGAGGCCGAGGAGCCGCGACACCTCCGTGGCGTCCTCGCGAAACATCTCGTAGAAATCGCCGAGGCGGAAAAACAGTACCGCGTCACGGTGGGCCCGCTTGAACCGCGCGTACTGCTGCATCATCGGTGTTGTGTCGGACATGACCCTCTGCAGTGTCCCGTGCCGGTCGGTCGGCCTGCTGCCACCGCTGCCGCGGCGGCAGGCAGTCACTCAGCCCTCGGTCTCTCGGAGCCGATCAAGGACCTGGTCGCTTATGTCCACCTCAGAGCTCCACCATTGCAGCCCTTCCTGGTCGCTGCGGAGCACGACCGTATAGCCCTCGTCCTCCGCCACGTGTCTAATGGCGTTCTGAAGCCGGTCGACGAAGTCGTCCGAGACGAGTTCCTCCCGCCGTTCCTGCAGCTGCCGTCGGCGACGGCTGGTGAGATCCTCCACGTAGCGGCGCTGGCGCTCTACCTGGGATTCGAGAGTTTCGACGCGGCTCTCGTTTTCCTGCTCTTCCGCACGAGCAAGACGATCCCGCAACGTGTCGAGCTCCTCGACCTCCTCATCGATCTCCTGCTGGTATTCACGGCGGAGGTCCTCGAGCTCCCGGACGCCGCGGGAATCGCGATAGAAGGAGTTGTAGATCTGCTGAATATCCACGACCGCAACCGTCGTGAGCTGCTCGGCGCCGAGCGCACCGGCCGTAAGCACCGTCATGAGTACCGTTGCGACCAAGGCTTTTCCGTTCATGCGGTTACCCCTATCCTAGAACAATTCCGTCCCGATTGAGAATACAAACTCCATGCCCCGTCCCGGCTCGTTGTCCGGATTGAACAAGCTACCGGTCTGCCATTGGACATCCCCATCTTCCACGGTGAATCGACGGGCAAGGTAAATGCGGATGGGAAACTGAGGAATGACGAACCGAAAACCCGTGCCGAAGCTGAACAGCATGTTATCGACGCCGAGCTCCCCGATATCGTCCCGGTCCTGCCACAGCGCGGCGGCGTCGAAGAACTGGTCCCACCAGATCACCTGTTCCGCCAGGGGCATACGCGTCTCCAGCCAATTGTACCACAGTGCCTCGCCGTCGACCCGGCGATCCCATCCCCGGGCGTTGAACATCCCATCGATGTAAAGCAGGTTCGACGTCGTCGCCACCGGTTGCGGTCGATCCCGATAGTCCTGCGGCACCCAGGGCTGCGGGAAGATGAACGAAAGCTCGGAGTTCAAACCCGCCACCATTTTCCAGTTCCAGTTGGAGAACACCGGCCAGTCCCAGAGGGTGTGAAAATACTGTCCCTTCGTGTCGGTACGTATGAAGTGCCGCACCCCGAGGAGCGGCCCCCCGGTGAACCGGGCGCGCTGACTCAGATAGTAGCCCTCCGAGGGACTTATGACGAGATCGCGGGTATCCAGGGACGCGTTTGCCGACCAACTGTTGACGAACTGCCATCGCTCGAAGTTGTCGCGCACCTCCGGATCGTAGGGTCGGTACAGATTCTGATCGTAGGTGATGTAGTCCAGCGACGTCCTGAGCCCCGTACCCAAGCTGAGTCGCCCGAGGGGCGTGGGAAAGCGGTAGCCGGTGTTGGCCCCGAGACTCAGGCTCCACTCGCTGTACTCCATGAGATACTCTTCGGGGATACTTGCGGTTACCCCGCCGGCATGCTCGTAATCGGTGACGAGGTCGTGGTCGTCGATATCGTCCGAATCCGGCGGGCCGTCGGGGAAGGGGTCCCCCGCCTCGTAGTCCTTGTCGTCGTACGTGGTGTCCTCGCTGAACACGTACTCCCCGGTGTAGGGGTCGGGCACCGCGTCCTCATCCTCGGCGTCGTAGCGCGGCGAGAGGATGTCCTGCCGGACATCTCGGTTCAGGCTTCTGCTCACGGTGAAGTCGAGCCCTCCGGACCACTGCTCTCCGAAGAGCCAGGGCTCGGAAAACTCGAAGGACAGGCGTTGATCGACGGGGGAAAAGTTGCCCTGGACGCCGATGCGCTGCCCACGGCCGAGAAAGTTGCGGTCCTGCCAGCTTAGCTGGGCGGATACGGGGAAATCGGTCCCCCCACCGAAGGCTACACCGAAGCGGATGTCGGCGGTGTTTCCCTCTTCCACGTTGATGATGAGGTCCATGAGCCCTTCGGCGCTGCCCTGCGGGGTCTCGGGGGTGACGTTCGAGAAGTACTGCAGGTTGGCGAGATTGCGCATGCCCTGTCGGATCCGCGTGGCGCTGAACACGTCTCCCACCTCGAGGGGAAGCTCACGCTCGATGACGTAATCCTCCGTCTTCTCGTTTCCTCGAATGATGATGTTCTCGATGTGGGCGCGGTTGCGCTCTACGATTTCCACTTCGTAGCGAATCTCGCCGGCGTCCTCGTCGCGTATCTCGTTCCGATCGATGGTGTTGAAGATGTAGCCGTTCTGATAGTAGCGGTCGGCGACCTGCTGGAAATCCGCATCGAATCTGTTCAAATCGAGTATGTCGCCCTCTTCGAGGCTAATCCGCTCGCGAAGCTCCTCGTCGGTGAATATGGAGTTTCCTTCGAACTCGATACCGCCGAACCGGTATTGCTCTCCCTCTTCCACGTAGATGGTCAGGGTAACGTAGGCTCGATCGTCTTCTTCGTCGCGCTCGATCTCCCGGTCGACTTCCACTACCTCCGCGTCGACGAAACCGCGCTCCCGGTAGTAACGCTCGATCCGCCGGCGGTCCTGCTCCAGCTGGGCCTCCTGGAACCGGCCCCGATTGAAAAGAGACTGCTCCTTGCTCTGCATAGTGCCGCGGAGTGTGCTGTCGGAGGCGAACGTATTGCCCGAGAAGCGTGTTTCCCGGATGGTAACCTGACTTCCCTCGGTAACGTCGAAAACCAAGTCTACGCGGTTCTCCTCCTCTACGGAAACGGTCTCCGCGGACACCTCGGCATCCGGGAATCCCCGCTCGAGAAGTTCCTCCCTCACCGCTTCTTCGTCCGAGCGAAGCTGGGAGCGACTGACGAAATCTCCCTCGGAGAGAACCACGGCATCACGCAGGGGACGATCGCGCACGTTCCGATTACCGCTGAAGCGGACCTCCCGAACCGTCGGCCGTTCTTCCACGACGAAGTGAATGACGACCCCGTCCTGTCCGTTCGGCGGACGCACGGCTTCTGGAACCACGCGGTCGAAATAGTCCAGCGCGTAAATGCGTCGCTGTAGATCCAGAAAACGGGAGTCGGTGAACTCCTGTCCGATAAACGGGTCGATTATGCCCTCGAGGTCACGCTCCCCAACGTTATCCAACCCTTCGAAAGTAACGTCGATGATTTCCTCGTTTTGATACCACTCGCCATCCTCTTGAGCAGTCACGGGCCATGCCAGAAGGACGAGAAGCACACCTGCCGGCCACCATAGCTGTCGCATGCCGAATCCCAAATTTTTGCTCCGTGCCTGAAGTACTCTCGCCGGCAACTGCCTCCGGCGGCCGGGAATCTCAGTAGGAAAACTCCCAGGAGAACTCCAGTTGATTGTCTGTAACGAACAGTGTCTCGGGATTCTGCGGGAAGAAGCGCCACTGCAGTAGGAAGAGAGGCGTCTGCCATTCAACGCCCAACTCCGCTTCGAATTCTACCGGCCCCGCATCCGGCGGAGCCGGCTCAAACGGGCTGCGTGGACGCACCCCCAGAAGTAGCTCGGTAAACAGATCGGTACCGACGTACTTCCCCAAGAACACGGACGTATTCTCGAGGTACTGTCCAAGAGATGGACCGGTGTTGTCAAGTGGGTAGTCCGGCTGAGTGATCGATTCGAGCACCAGGTTCTGGAACAGCTGCGTACGCACGGAGAACAGATCGAGCCCCAAGGCGTCCCGCATGGAGCGTTCGAACCGATTGATAACCCCGAATTGAGTCACCAGGTCACCGGTAAGCAGCACAGCCTGCGAGAATCCGGGATCTTCCTGGCCTTCGAGGCTGAGGAAATCGCCGCCGAGCAGTGCGATCAACTCGGTGTCGGACATCGGGGGACTCGATTCGAAGCGTGGCGTAAAGGAGCTCAGTCGCTCCTCGTCGACGATGAGATAGACCCGGACCGGCCCGTCGGCAGAAACCTCCCGCAGCTCGGCCCGCACGGCAAGACGCGGGTCGAACTCCTCTTCGTCCTCATCGAAGATTATCCGCCCGTCTCTGATGTAGAAGCTGCGATCGAAGTAGTAGATCTCGCCGGACTGAATGTTCATTCGCCCCCGGAGGGAGAAGCTGTCGGCGGCACTGTCGTAGGCGAGCCTGAGTTCCTCTCCCCGTTGCGCCAGCGCCCTGAGTACCGGAAAATCCCTGTTCGGCCACATGAACTCCGTCGGCCCGGCGGTTTCGAAACGCATATCCACCGTCGTCGTACGATCGCTGCGATCCACCACTCGCTCAATCTGTTCGGCAAGGGTCAAGGACACCTCGTCGACGAGAATATCTCCACGTATGTCGGTGCTGCTCTGGGTTCCCCGGATCTCCAGCTCCCCCCGACCGTACCCATCGGTATAGAGTCCTCCGAAATTGTAATCCACTCTCACCCCGGGCTCATCCGGGACGTCGATAAGGACGCGGTACTCCTCCGGAGTCCAACGGTCGAGAATGATCGAACCGCTGGTGTATCCGTAACCACGCCCCACCGGAGCCCGAAAGCGCTGTATCTCGATCACTTTCTCCTGGAACACCAGAAACGTGCCGGCGGGCCCTATGGTTTCGGCAATGAAGTCGATGGTCGCCTCCGTCCCTTCGGCCTCGAGGGTGCCGAAGAAATCCGGATCGTTCACCGGGCCGATAATGCGTACCGCTCCGCTGAAGCGTCCCTCGTCCATGCTTATCGTTTCCCCTTCCACCGGCGTGGCGAATGCGCCCACGTCGAGGAAGATGTTCGTAACGTTCGCTTCGAGCTCCCCGGCGCTGAGCACGCCTTCGGCGGTAAACCGCATCGGCAGCGGGTCCGTCACGTCCGCGCGGAACTCTCCGCCCCGGCTCACCAAGACGTCCACCGAATCACCGGGACCGCCGACCACCCGTAGCTCATCGTGGGTACGCCGTACGCGCAGCTCCCAGGGTTCGCGATGGCCGCGCGGAAAATCTACGCCCTCCAATTGCACCACGGCCTCGAACGGCGTCAGGCCGAGGTCTCCAGGCGCCAAAGGCAGCGCGGTGTCGGTAACGGTGGCCCGGAGACGCGCGGTCACCGGCTCCGCGTCGTCCCGCTCGCGGTTCACGAACGCGGCACTGAGAGTCGCTTCCCCCGACTCCATGTCGACGGTGCCCCGGGCATCCGTCAAGGCGTGTGTCTGATACCGTACGTTAAGACGGTTGATTACGATCGACCGCGTGCTGACCCGCAGGGTACCCTCGGCGGCGACCGAGTCGGCATTGAAGGTTGCCTCCTCGGTCTCGAATCTTAGGGTCAGCCGGGGGCGAGCGAGCACGTCCTCCATTTCCAGTACACCGCCAAAACGCCCCCGAATAGGATCCTCGACAAAGCGGGCAAGGGGGGATCCTTCCGCGTTAACCGTTCCACCGAGCTCTCCGTCCTCGTAACGCAGGACGAGGTCGTAGCGCTCGGGGCCCTCGGCAGCGCCGGCGCGTAACTCCAGGGAGACGGGTTGCGCTTCTCCGTAGCTAAGCTCCCCCTCGCCCGACAGCGTGGAGGCTTCGTCTGCGTACCTGAACCGCTCGACCGTGCCGCCTTCCGGGCCCAACCGCGCGGAAAAGGACAGGCGCGACTCCCGGCCGGTGGGCTCCGTAATCGATACCTGCTCGAGCCTCACGTCCCAGGCGGAGGGATCGCGAAAGGATCCGGAACTGCGAAACGACAATCGTCGATCGCGCTCGGCTCCGCCTCCGTCCCCGCCTCCGCCTCCGTCCCCGGGCAACGGGATGTCGTCGCCCCGGGCGGTGAGTACGACGTCACCGTTGCGATCGACAAACGCGCGTACGTCGAGTCCTTCATCAACCGTGAAGTCCAAGCTCCGTCCCTTACGGTACGTTCCCTCCAGATCATAGCTTCGCCCTTTCACGGCGAGACTGCTGTCGAAGGTAATGCGATTAGAGTCCTCGAGGTTCGCCGCGAGATCGCCCTTCACCGCGGTGTCTCCGAGCCCTACGACGAGATGACGGATTTCGAACTGCTCGGCATCGAGCTCCGCCCCGAAAGAAGCGAACCGGGAAGGCTGCTCCTCGTTCTGTAGCGATACATAGGGGGCGCGAAACGTCACCCCACCGTCGGCCACCGAGACCTCGGCCCTCACGTCCACTAGGAACGGCTCGGCATCGTCGTGCCAGCGCTCCGGCATGTCGGTAACCATTGCCGCGATATCGGCTACGGTGCCCCCGGGTACCCGAATAAGCCTCACGTCGGCCTCCACGGAGCCGTCAGGTTCAAGGATTCCGGAGACCTGCGTGCGGCTCGAGCCTGCCTCGTCGAAAGACAGCGTCCCTTCGTAGGACGTTTGGGGCAGCTCACCGCCGGCCCGCACGTCCACATCGTACGCATCGACCAGGCCGTAACTCAGGTGCGGCGACCGAACACGAAGCCCGCCGCCGGCGTGGCGAGAAATCCGGAGAACTCCGGTAAGCGGCTCCTCACTGGGGCCGTAGCGAAAGTCGTCGAACTGAAGAGTGCCCACAGGCTCCAGTCGTGCAAGAGACAGCGAACCGGAGAAGAGCATTGTGCCTTGCTCAGGGCGTACGGACAGCTCGTCGACTCGCGCCTCGGTTTCGTCGCCGCTCATACGCACGCTGAGGGCGGCCTGTTCGGGTAGTCGGGGGTTGTTCGTGTAACCGGAGAGGTCCGCATCATAGCTCAGGGCGCCGGACTCCCGGTCGTAGCTGAGCCGTGCTTCGCCGCTCATTCGCCCGAGGAGCCATGGATTGAATGCGGACAGTCCTCCACGGAACCTGACCACCTCTTCAGGCACGAGGCGCTCGGCAAGTAGCGATACTTCTATCCGGGCGAGATCCGGATCCGCGCGCACCGTGACATCGACCGGATCACTATTTCGCAGCTTGTGAACCTCGATACCTTGCGGGTCGTAGCTGACTTCGAAGCTCTGTTCACGAACCTCGAACAGAGGTGTGGCGAGCTCGGGGAATCGCACCCGCAATCGGGCCTCTTCCCGATCCGGTAGCACGGTGCCATGGACTTCCACCCTGCCGTTTATACTGTCCAACGGCATCTCGCTCGATTCCGGCATCTTGACGGCGAGACCGCTTTCCCATGTGAAGCTCGTGTCTTCCCGGGTGACGGTGGTTTCGAAGAACACGTCCTCTACCTCGTACCGGCCCCGCGGACCTTCATAGGTGAGACGGACGTTTCGTCCGCTAAGCTCGAACACCGGCCCTTCGCGATCCCCGCCACGCGTAAGCCGGCGAATAAGGTCGACGACGTCCGCGTCCCGACGGTGGTGGAGGTAGAAATCGCTATCGGTGATACGAACCGTCACCGCTGCGGCGTCGGAGCGACCGGTGAGGATGCGCAGCGGATGGTAGAACAGCCGCAACCGATCGATCTCGAGTAAGTCGCCCCGCTCTCCTTCCGCACCGTTTATGACGAGTCCGCGAATTTCCACCGCTCGCAAAATCGACGGTGAAATGGATTCATAGGTAATGCGGCGGCCGATTCGCTCTTCCAGCTCCGCCACCATCTCGGCCTTCAGTGACTCCATACGACTCTCGAGATACGACTGTACCGGCGCCCAAACGGCGGCGGTAAGCAGTACGAGAGCCGCCACAACGAGGAGCTCAGGAAGATGGAGTCGATGTGGAGCCGGTGTTCGGTTCAATGAAGGTTCCCAGAGCCTGAGACATCAGGCGTGACAAAGTCACCGGTAGAGTATACCATCACACACGTCATTCTGTCAGTGTCGGGAGCAGCTTTTTGGAGCTACTGGACTATTTCATAGTTCTTGAAGGGCTTGATGGTGCCGGGACAACGACCCAGGCCAGGATGCTCGCCGACCGGCTCTCGGCCGGTGGCCGACCGGTATGGGCTACCTCCGAGCCGACTCATGGGGCGATAGGTTCGCTGATTCGACGGGTTCTTTCCGGCAGCGTAAACACCACGCCGGAAGCCCTGGCAATGCTCTACGCCGCCGACCGCCACGAGCACGTCTTCGGCCCCGATGACGGAATTCGCCGCACCGCCCAACATAAGTGGGTAGTCTGCGACCGTTATCTGTTCTCCTCCCTTGCGTATCAAACCGTGCAATGCGACTACTCTCTCGTGTTCGAGCTTAACCGCCGTTTCCCGCTCCCCCGCCATCTCGTCTACCTCGATGTAAGTCCGGAACTCACCGAAGAGCGTCGTCGGGAACGACCGGCTGCCGAAATCTTCGAGAACCTGGAGTTCCAGAGCGCGGTACATGCCCGGTACAAGAAGGCACTCGATGAGTTCTCGGGTTACGGTGTACGTACATACCACATCGACGGCGATGCCCCTCCACATCATATATCGGAGCAAATCTGGAAACAGCTCGACATCCCGCCGATAAAGTGAATGTGAAACGCCTGTTCCCGCTCGTTCTCGTTCTCGCCCTCGTATTCGTGGATTCCACCCCCGCTTACCGTCTGATTTACAAGGAGCAGTTATACCGACTCTACCACGTGCACTTCTACCAGTACCCGCAGCGGATCGCCGAGAACGTCCGTTGGCTCCAGATGGCTCTGGACGCCGATTTCGCCAATCCGCTGAACGCACTCGCGGAGATCGAGGACGAGACCGAATGGAGGCGATACCGCCGGCTGTTCATGATGCACGTCAATCTCAAGCTCGTGGAACTCCATCTGAGATGGGCATCCAAATACAACAAGGATACCGCATACTTCTATAACGCACCCTGGCGTCGGCAAAATCTGGAGAGTCTGGAGCGGGCGGAATCGCTATTCAATGTGGCTCTCGTCTACTGGGAAGAGTCGCGACGGTGGTCCGAGGAAGCCTGGGAGCTGAGTCACGTTCACCTCGAAGAAATAGAGGCGTGGTCCGATGAGAACCATCGTATAGAGACCGGAGACCTGGACTACGATGCAATCATTGGTCGCCACCTTGACCGGCTCGAGGAGGTGCGCGCCGCCTTCCAGGCAATGGACGAGAACACCTATTAGCGCGGCCTGCGTG
>JBKHEN010000014.1:0-29922 GCA_046540795.1 Spirochaetaceae bacterium
CTTTCACTTCGTCTATCGCCTCACCCGGAGCGACGGATCCATCCGCTGGGTGGAGCATGAGCGGCGCGGAAGAGGGGTTCGGATTGACCCTGGTCCAGGAGCTGGTCGAGCAGATGGGCGGCAGGTTTTACCTGGAATCCGACGGCGGGACCCGTGCTCGGGTAGTGATTCCTCTTGAAGGGCAGCGCCGAGCATGAAGCCACGAAAGCCGCCGCAGGTATCCTCGCGCGCAATCGTTCCCGGCCCGGCCCTACGTTTTGTCGCGCTTTTCGCGCTGTTCGGGGTTCTTGCCGCTTCCGGGCTCTCGGCCGAGACGCTGAGCGCAATGATAATCGAGGTGCGCGACGGTGACACCGTGGAGGTGGACACCGGCAGCGCGGTGGAAGCGGTTCGCCTCCACGGCATCGACGCGCCGGAGTCCGACCAACCCTGCGGCGGGCGGGCCACCGCGTTCACCGAAGAGCGCAGCCCGGGGCTACCCGTCATCGTAGAGGTGATCGATCGGGACCACTACGGCCGACTCGTGGGGGAGGTGGTGCTCCCGGACGGCGAGTCACTGAACGAAGCGTTGGTCGAGGCCGGGTATGCGTGGTGGTATCGCCGCTATGCACCCGAGGACGAAGCGCTTCGCCGCCTCGAGGAGGAGGCCCGGGAGGCCGAACGCGGCCTGTGGGCCGCGGAGGACCCGGTGCCGCCGTGGGAGTGGCGCCGCGGGGAACGCTGACCCGGATAGAGAAGCGCTTCACGTTTCGAGGGTCAGTGAGGAGATCAGGTTTACCCCGGTATCCCGGAAGTTCTCGATCAGCACCGCGCCCCGCTCCACGGGAAGGGGCACCTCGAGAGCGTAGACTTCCCGCAGGAGATCGTCGATGTGCTCCTTCGGCAGCGCCGCGTCGGTGCGCACCGGCAACCGAGGGGCTTCCCGGTCCGCAGTACGGGCCGTGGCGGTGACCACGCGCTTGGGAGCGAAGTACTCCTCCTCGGCGTATTCCTTCCCCCGAGGGCAGCGGTTTCCCCGGACGACAAGCTCCTCGTTCTCATCGGTATAGAGCTTCAATCGGCAACCGATCGGGCAGCTGATGCAGATCATCTCCCGGATCGGCTCGCCGAGATCCTCTGCGGCTGTCATCGTATGTTCACCTCCAGCACCGAGTCGTCGGTTAGGCGGACGTTTTTCAGATCATTCTCGCGGAGTTTCACACTCAGCATCTCCGACGGCTGTACGTGCGTCTTGCGCGCCTTCTTGATGACCGTATTGTCCAGCTTGATCTCTACCTCCGCGTGGTTCTTCACCACCAGCGCGCGCATGTAGAGCTTGTCCGGAGCATCGGGATTGAGACGGGTCGGGGTGACGTAGCGGACATTCGCGCCGGCCTTGATCAGCACCTCGCGCTTCGGGCGGCGTCCCATGAGGTAGTCCGCTACGTAGTTCCCCGTCCGCCGTGCCTCCTCGGAGACGAAGTCGACCAGATCGTGAACGTGCAGCACGTTACCGCAGGCGAATATGCCGGGAACATTGCTCATCAACGTGGAATCGACCAGCGCGCCCCCGGTTTGCGGATTCAACTCCACCCCGGCCTGTTTCGAGAGCTCGTTCTCCGGGATGAGGCCCACCGAGAGCAGCACCGTGTCGCAGTCCACCATGAAACTCTGATCGGTGTCCGGGATACCGTTTTCAAGCGGCGTCACCTCCACCCGCTCCACACGGTCACGGCCTTCGATGCGCGAGACCACATGGCTGAGATACAGGGGAATGCCGAAATCGTTGAGGCATTGCACGATGTTTCGCGTGAGCCCGGAGGGATAGGGCTGAATCTCCACCACCGCCTCCACAGAGCTGCCGACCCACGTCATCCGGCGGGCCATGATCAGCCCGATGTCCCCGGATCCGATGATGACCACCTTCTCCCCGGGAATGTAGCCCTCGATGTTCACCAGCCGCTGCGCGAGCCCCGCGGTGTAGACCCCCGCCGGCCGGCTCCCCGGAATGCGGATATTGCCCCGATTCCGTTCCCGGCATCCCATGGCAAGGACCACAGCGGAGCTCGAAAGCCGCATCACCCCGTTCTCCGGCGAATAGCAGTATGCCTCATGGGCCCCATCGGTGGGCGTGAGCGACATGACCGTCGTACGCTCGTATACGTCGATCTCCTCCGCGCGCACCTTATTGATGAACTCGTCGGCGTATTCAGGACCCGTAAACTCCTTTTGGAACTCCTGAAGCCCGAACCCGTTATGTATGCACTGAAGCAGGATCCCACCGAGATGAGCCTCCCGCTCCACGACGGCACAGCGAAACCCTCTGCCATGCACGGCAAGCGCCGCCGCCATGCCCGCGGCGCCGCCGCCGACGACTACCACATCGTATTGCAGCTCTTTCATAGCGTCCCCATAAGCAGCTCACTTCCCGAGCCACGTTTGGTCACCTGATCATAGGACAGCCCCGTTTCCCGCATGATGATCTTGACGATCTTGTAGGTGCAGAAACCGCCCTGACAGCGACCCATCCCCGCGCGGGTGAAGTACTTCACCCCGTCGAGGGTCGAATGGCCGCGTCGGACGGCCTCCATCACCTCCGCCTCTGAGATCTCCTCACACCGGCAGACCACGTTACCGTACTCCGGCCGCTGCTGTACGAGCTGATCCGCTTCGAAGGGCCCCGCGTCCCGGATCCGAAGAATCTTGGTCACGAAGGGATCCCAATTCGTCTTTTCCGTGAGGGTCGCCCCCGCCTTCTTGAGCAGGTTCTTCGCATACTCCCCGACCGCCGGAGAGGCGGTAAGTCCGGGCGACTGGATTCCGGCCACTTGGATGAAGTTCGGCACTTTGTCGGAGACATCGATGTAGAAATCCCCCTCCGGGAGCGCCGGCCGCAGTCCCGCAAAGGAGGTGATGACGTCGGTCTGGGAAACCACCGGCATCATCTTCCGTGCCGCATCGAAGATGTAATCGAGTTGCTCCGCCGAGGTGGTGACGTCTTCCTTATCGTCAATATCCTCCGCGGTCGGCCCGACGAGCACGGTGCCTTCGGCGGTAGGTATGACGAGCATCCCCTTTGAAACCTTGGTCGGCACCGGAAAAAGCACCTTGTTCGGCGAGGCCTTCGTCTGCCGGTCGAGAAGATAGTACTCCCCTTTACGGGGACGGATCTCGAACTCCTCGGCTCCGAAGATCCGTGACACCCGATCGGCGTAGAGCCCCGCGGCGTTTATGACGTAATCCGCCTGCACGCTGCGGCCGTCGGCAGCATGGACCAGGTATCCCGTCGATCGCGGCTCCGCCCGGGAGACCTCGAAGTCCGTCATCACCGCCACGCCGTTCTTTTCCGCCGACTCGATCATGGAAAAGACGAACCGATAAGGTTCGATAATCCCGCCGTTCGGCGCGTGAAGGCCGCCGACGGTATCCGGGTTCAATTTGGGCTCCAGCTCGAACATCCGGTCCCGGGAGCACAGCTCGATGCCGATCGCGCCGTTTTCGAGGCCCTGGGAATAGAGATGGTCGATGTACTTCATGTCCTCGTCTTTGAGGGCCACCACCATCACTCCGCAGCGCTTGAAGGGAAAGTCGAGCTCCCGCGCGAGGCGATCGAACATAACGTTCCCCTGTATCTCGAGGCGAGCCTTGAGATGTTTGGTATTATGATGAAAGCCGCCGTGAATGATTCCGGAGTTTGCCTTGGATACGCCGAAGGATACGTCGGACTCCTTCTCCAGCACGACAGCGTCGAGCTCGTAAGCGGAAAGATTCCGCGCGATCGATGCACCGCTCACGCCGGCACCGATCACGGCAACGTCGAAATGCTGCATATGATGAAGCTCCTTGCCGGGAGATTGAACCTATCTTACCATCCATCTATTCCACTGTCGACGAGGAGGTACGACGGCGATGGGCGATGAGCAGGTACGGATGAGCTTGCCGGAGGTCGAAGACCTCGCGGCGCGGATTTGCCGCGGTGCCGGATACTCCGCCGAGCACGCCGCGGCGATAGCTCGCACCGTCGCGACGGCGGAGCGCGATGAGGCCCGCTCCCACGGGCTGTTTCGTATTCCCTTCTACCTCAGCGCCCTCCAGGCGGGCGGCGTCTCCCCGGACGCCGAGCCGAGCTTCACCGAGCCGGCGCCCGCGGTCATCCGCGCGGACGCAGCCAACGCCTTCGCGCCGCGGGCGCTCGAGCTCGGCACACCGCGTCTTGCCGAGCGCGCCCGGGAAACCGGTATCGCCGCGCTTGCGGTGGTCAACGCCTATAACGTGGCTGCGCTGTGGCCCGAGGTCGAGCGGCTTGCCGAGGACGGTTTGGCGGCTGTGGCGTTTACCGCCTCCCTCGCCTACGTCGCCCCGGCGGGGGGAACCGAGCCGCTCTACGGCACCAACCCCATGGCCTTTGCCTGGCCCCGGGCGGACGCACCACCGGTGGTCTTCGACCAGGCCTCCAGTGCCGGCGCCCGCGGCGAGATTCAGCTACGTCTGCGAGACGGCGAGCGCATTCCCGAAGGTTGGGCCGTCGACCGCCACGGCAATCCCACCACCGACCCCGCCGCCGCGCTCGAGGGTGCCCAGCTACCCTTCGGCGGCTACAAGGGCGCCTCCATTGCGCTCATGATCGAGCTGCTCGCCGGCCCGCTTCTCGGTGACCTCATGAGCTTCGAGGCCTCACAAGTCGATACCGCCGGCACAGGCGCGCCCCGCGGGGGCGAGCTCATCATCGCCATGAGCCCCGAGCGCTTCACCGGAGCTGCCGATCCGTCGGCGCAGCTCGAGCGCGCCGAGCGCCTCTTTGAGCGCGTGCTGGCGCAGGAGGGCACGCGCCTTCCCGCCGACCGCCGCTACGAGGCCCGCGTGCGAACCGCGCAGCAGGGAATCACCCTGCCTCGGGCCTTCTATGAGAAGTTGCACGGCTACCTCTCGTGAGGCCCCGCGGTCCCGTGGCGGAGCCGAGGCGCGGAGCCGGGCTTGCGCAAGACGGGGTTTGACCGTAGGCTTGACGGAGCATGGAAGTCGTGCGGCTTATACTCCCCCTGTTCGTCATCATCTTCGTGGGCTATCTGCTTCGAAAGACAGGGTTCGCCCGCGCCGGCTTCGTCGACGAGCTGAATCGCCTCGTGTATTTCATCGGCCTCCCGGCGCTGTTGTTCTCGGAGACCAGCGGAATCGACGCCGGGCACCTCGCCGGCGGTGTCGTGGCGGTGGTGTTCCCGCTGGTTGTGGCGGCCACCGCCGCGGCGGGGTTACTGCTGACCCTGCCCTTGCCGGGCCCACGTCGGGGCCCGGTGGTCCAGGCCGGCTTTCGCGCCAATCTGGCCTACCTCGGCCTGCCGATCGTCTCGACGGCGTTGGGCGAGGAGACCCTCGGGGTCATCGCCCTCATTATCGCGGTCGGCGTGATCACAAACACCTTCCTCAGCATCCTCATCCTCGGCTTCCTGCGCCCATCCTCGGTCTCGGCCGCCGGAGCTGAGGCGAATCGATCCGTCCCGACCGGTCCCCTTCGCGCCATGCTACGCAATCCGCTGCTCATCGCGATAGCCGCGGGCTTGCTGTTCTCCGCGGCAGGCTGGTCCCTTCCCCGGATCCTTGAGCAACCGATAGAGCTGCTTGCCCGAATGAGTCTGCCGCTGATTCTGCTTGTGCTCGGCCTGTCGCTTTCCTTCACCGAGCTCGGTCGTCACTTTCCCACGGCGGCCCTTGCCGCCGCGCTCAAGCTGGTGCTCATGCCGGCAATCGCCTGGATCATGGCCGGCTGGGTGTTCAATGTGCCGTCCCAGGCTGCGGACACACTGGTGCTCATGTCCGCCATGCCCAGCGCCGTAGCCAGTCAGACTTTCGCCAAAGCATTTGACGCCGACTCCGCCGTCTCCGCCTCAAGTGTCAGCCTGACCACGCTTCTTGCCGTGGTAACGGTGCCGCTGCTCATGCTTTTGTTGTAGTCCCGCCGCGGGGAGCCGACAGGCCCCTTAGATGGACGTGATGTCCCTGGTGAAGACAGGCTCCTCCCTCTCATCCCCGCCCGCCGCGACGGCTCGGCGGCGAAGCTCTCGCTCTTCCTCGTCGGTAAGGGCAAAGAAGCCCTCCGCCGCATCGCAGGCCCACCACAGCAGCTCCTCATGCCCCGGACTGACTGCAGCCGTGACCGGACGTGAGAGGGTGAACCGCAGCGCTTGCTCCGCCTCCGGATAGGTAGACAACGGCTTGTACCACGCTTTCGGGTAGTCGGTCTCTTCCCCCTCCCGGAGACGTCGATCGGCAAGGGCCTTCAGAGCGAGAACTGCGGTTCCGCGCGTGCGGGCCCGGTCCACCAGCCGCGGGCCGACTCCGCCGGCGTGCCAACTACGCCAGTTGATGGGAAACAGCACCGAATCGAAGGCAAACGCATCGAGTAACCGCAAGGCGGCATCCTCATTATGCGCCGAGAATCCCAAAAAGCGGATCTCCCCGGCCGTACGCAGCCGCGTGAGCAGCTCGAGAGCGCCGTCCGGAGCGAGTATCCGGTCGACGTCTTGCTGCGTCTCGATGCCGTGGAGCTGGTAGAGATCGATGTACTCGCTTCGCAGCAGACGTTGGGACGTACGAAACTCCCGCTCCCCGCCGTCTGCATCGCGCAGATTGGTCTTACAGGCAAGAAACACCTGACGGCGATACGGCTCGAGAGCGGGGCCGAGCCGCTCTTCGGCATTGCCGTAGGTAGGGGCAACGTCGAAGTAATTGACACCGCGCTCAACCGCGCGGGCGACGATGCGACGGGCGTCCGCAGGTGACTCGTCCATCACGCATATGCCGCCGAACCCCACAACCGAGAGAAACACGTCGTGTGATCCGTATCTTCGTGTAACCATACCGGGCTCCCGAATGACAGCATACACCCGCTCGGCCCGAGGCGCCACACGGCATTGAGCGCGGGCCGTCTCCACGGAGCGGGCGGAGCAAAAACATTGACTGTAGTGGAGCTCCTCAGTACGGTTGAGACAGCCAATCGACACTGGGAGGAAACGCATGAAACCCATTGCACTGGGGTATGATCCGAACGCGAAAGAGCTTATGGAAGCGGTAAAGGCCGAGCTCGACGATCTCGGCTACGAGTATACCGACTACGGCAGTGACGATCCGATCTATGCGAACGTAGCGATACAGGTTGCGGAGGCGGTGGCCGCCGGCCGTCACGACCGCGGTATTCTCATTTGCGGCACGGGCATCGGCGTGAGCATCGCCGCAAACAAGGTTCCCGGCGCCTATGCGGCTCTGGTAGGCAATGCCTATTCCGCCGAGCGGGCCGCCAAGAGCAACAACGCGAACATCATCACCATGGGCTCGCAGGTCACCGGCGACAAGCTTGCGCGCACGTTGGTCCGGGTGTGGATGGATTCGTACTACACGCCGGGAGGCCGCTCGGAGCCGAAGGTCCGGCGCATCTACGAATACGAAGCGGAGCACACGCCGCAAAAAGCTTGACCACAGCACCGGTGGTTCCTAGTTTTGGATTGTGAGGCGCTTTTCTCGCGGAGAATACGTTACCCTCGACACGCCGGGGCTTACCGGGCACGTCTCCGGCACCGTTCGCAGCAGCAACAACGTAGGTGACAGCACCTACGTTCGGCTCTACTCATACGCCTTCCGCGAGGAGCGCTTTTATCATATAGACCGTGACGGCATCGCCCGGCCGGCGGATGCGCGCGATGAGGCGGCGTGGTCCGACCTGCCGACCGAGGACGCGGGCTCTCCGAGGCCACGCGGCGAGCCGGGCGGTCCGCTGTGGCTTCTCGGCGCGGTACTGCTCCTCGCGCTACTCCTGTCCACGCTCAGCGGCGGGTTTGCTCGCGTGCGGGCCGCGCGCATGAGCTATAAGGAGTTCCTCGAAACGGAGATGTCCCTGGAGGAGCTGGTGGATACCGTGCGCGCCCGGGTCTCCTACGAGCACGACGTCGAGGATTTCTGGTCGCCGGCGCCCGGCGTTTGGGAAACCCGTCGCGGAGATTGCGAAGACTACGCAATGCTCATCTCCGCGTATCTCGACCGCTGGGGCGTGGAGCATCAAGTTGTGGGATTCTCCCTCACCGACTCCCTCGCGGGGCACGCCGCGGTGATCGCCCGCACCGAGGACGCCCGGGTACTGCTTGACCCTACGACGGCGACGGCGGACGCGGGAATCGAGTACGCACACCGCGGCCCGTCCGGCGAGCTTCCTTCTCCGGCCGAGGTTCTCGAGGATTACGCCGTGCTTCCCGCGGCGGAGTACGACACGCCGCCTGAGCCGGGCAAACCGGCCGTGTCGGGTTACGTCGAGCGTTGAAACGCATTACACTCGACGGTCGAGATGGAACGCCACGAACACGGACACGAACACGACGAAGAGACGACCCAAACCTCGGTATCGGCGGAGGTCATAGATCTCGGGGTCGGACATCCGGGGCTGGGGTTGCTGCCGGTGGAGCTCGTGGGCGCCTCCGCTCGCGAGGAACTTGCCCGGGGTGATCCGCGGATTCTGCAGTACGGCTACGAGCAGGGGGCTGCTCCTTTTCGTGAAGCACTGTCCGCATTCATGGAGCGCACGATGGGGGTATCGGCCGCACCACGGGACGTCTTCGTCTCCGGCGGCGTCTCGCAGGCGCTCGACCTGCTGTGCTCGCTCTTCACACGGCCGGGGGACCTCGTGCTCGCCGAAGAGCCGACCTATTTTCTCGCGCTGCGCATCTTCGAGGACCACGGCCTGCGGGTGCGCAGTGTTTCAACCGACGCGGACGGCTTGATTCCCGAGGCGGTGGAGGAGGCCGTGGCTGAAGAGCAACCGGCGTTTCTCTATACGATCCCCGTACACCAGAATCCGAGCGGCGTCACAATGAGCGCGGTCCGACGGGAACGCGTCGTTTCCCTTGCCGAGCGACACGGTTTTCTCGTCCTCGCCGACGAGGTGTACCATCTACTCACCTACGATGAAACGGTACCCCGGCCGTTTTCCCGTTACGTCGACACGGGACGGGTGTGCGCCCTCGGCTCGTTCTCCAAGATTCTTGCGCCGGGTCTGCGGATGGGGTGGATCCACGCCCACAGGGACATCGTCGCGCGGATCGTGGGAAGCGGGTTTCTCGACAGTGGCGGGGGGCTTGCGCCGTTCACCTCGGCGCTTCTCACCCGGGCCCTCGAGGACGGAAGTCTCGAGGGCCACCTCCGGCACCTGCGAAGCGAATACCGGCGGCGCAGAGACGCATTAGTCTCCGCCCTCGGAAGCGGGGACCTCGAGCTGAGCCGGCCGGGTGGAGGCTACTTCGTCTGGGCCGCCCTCGGTGAGGGGCAGTCGGCAACACAGCTGCTTCCCCGGGCCCGGGAAGCCGGAGTGGGATTCGTCCCGGGTGAGCGTTTCTCCCCTCAAGGGGAGCTGCAGCGGTACCTACGTCTGTCTTTCTCCTACTACGATCCGGACCGCCTTGCCGAAGGCGCCCGAAGGCTCCTCACGATACTCCGCCCCTGACCCGATACTAGAACCTGAGAAAGGGCCGCCATATGACCATCGAACAACGGATCGAAGCCCTCCGCGAACGTATGCGCGCGGAGGGGCTGAGCGCGTATATCATTCCCAGCGGTGATCCCCACCAGAGCGAGTATCCACCGGATCATTGGAAGTGCAGGCAGTGGATCTCCGGGTTTCACGGCTCCGCAGGTACAGTCGTGGTTACCATGGATACCGCAGGTCTGTGGACCGATCCACGCTATTATCTCGAAGCCGAAGAGGTTCTCGACGGCACACCGATTGAGCTGTTCCGCGCGGGCCGGACCGAAGTGCCCGAGTACACCGACTGGCTCTCCCGGCATCTGCCGCGAGGGGCCCGCGTAGGGTTCGACGCCGCGGTTGTCTCTCTCGAGACCGCCCGCAGCCTGACGCAGGGGCTCACGCCGGCAGGCATCGATACGATCGCCGGGAGGGATCTGATCGATGAATTGTGGCAGGATCGCCCGCCGCTTCCAAGCGCCGCCGCCTATCTCCCGGAGCAGAGTGTGTTCGGAGAGACCCGCCGCGAGAAACTCGCCCGGCTTCGTTCCGCCATCGAGGAGAGCGGCGCACGGATCCACGTCATGGCCACCCTGGACGACATCGCCTGGACGCTGAACCTGCGCGGAGGCGACGTCGCGCACAATCCCGTCGTGCTCGCCTATCTGGTGGTGCATCCCGAATCGGCCGTGCTGTTCATAGACCCTGCCAAGCTCAGCAAGGAGGACAGGAAGGCCCTCGAGAGCGACGGACTCACACTCGAGCCCTACGAAGGGGTCGGCGCCCACCTCGGCGGAGCATCGGCGGACACGAGCGTGCTCTATGACCCGCGGCGGGTAAGCGCGGCCCTCGCCGACTCGCTTGCCGCCACGGCAACCCCCGTGGAGCGACAGAACCCGAGCACCGCATTCAAGGCCCGAAAGAACGAGACCGAGCTCGGCAATCTGCGCGTTTGTATGGTTACCGACGGCGTGGCCATGAGCGGCTTTCTGCACTGGCTCGAGACGAACGCGCAGGACGGCGGTCTCAGCGAGCGGGAGGCGGCGCGGAAGCTCGAGGCGTTTCGCAGCGCGTCGGCGGAGTTCGTGGGGGAGAGCTTCGAAACCATCGCCGGCTACGGCGGACACGGGGCGATCGTGCACTACCGGGTAACCCCCGAGACGGACGCGCCCCTTCGCCCCGGTGGCCTGTTGCTGCTCGACTCCGGCGGACAGTACCGCATCGGCACGACCGACATTACCCGCACCGTTGCCATCGGCGAGCCCACCGGGCGGATGCGCCGGGATTTCACGCTGGTGCTGAAAGCGCACATCGCGCTGGCCACCACCGTTTTTCCGGAAGGAACGACCGGCCACCAGCTCGACGCCATACCTCGCAGGGTGTTGTGGCAGGAAGGTATGAACTACGGCCACGGCACCGGCCATGGGGTCGGGTTCTTCCTGAACGTTCACGAGGGGCCGCAGCGCATCAGTTCGCTGCCCAATACGGTACCCCTCGAGCCGGGCATGGTGCTCTCCAACGAGCCCGGCCTCTACCGACGCGACGAATACGGCATCCGTATCGAGAATCTCCTCGTGGTCACCGAGCCCCGGGAGACGAGTTTCGGCCGGTTTCTCGGATTCGAAACTCTCACCCTCTGCCCCATCGAGCCGGCGCTCATCGAACCGTCCCTGCTCACCGGGGAAGAGCGTGCCTGGCTTAACGACTACCACGAGACCGTTCGCCGCAGCCTGGAGGGCGGCGTCGACAGTGCGGCACGGGAGTGGCTGCGGGAGAAAACGCGGCCGTTATAGATGACGACATGCGGCCCTCCGAGGGTTCTCCCTTGAGTCGACTACACCTCGCTACCGAGGTAGCGCCGTAGAAGCGCACGCTTGGTCTCCTTCACGCCGTCCGAGATGGAGACCTTGTAGATGTGGGGATTGATGATCCGCTTGTAGCTCTTGTCGAGGGCCAGGAGGTTACCGCGGGTCAGCGTCTGGATCTCCTGTAGCGAGGGAAGCTCATCTACTATCTCGCCTTCCCGCATGTAGGGCCGGAGAAGCGGCTCCACCACCGTCGGCGGGCGCAACGTGAAGTGCCGGTAGTCTATGAAGGGATGGTGAAAGGTGTGCGCCTCGGAGCCGTTTATGTGCTCCTCCTCGTAGGCAACCAGATCCGCCAACGGCGTTCCGCTGTCGTCGTGAAACCGGTACACCTGCTTTATTCCCGGATTACTCGACTTCTCCGGATTATCCGAGAGCTTCATGGTCGGCCGGAACTCACCGTCCTCCCGTCGCGCGGAGAGCTTGTACACCCCCGAGAAAGACGATTCGCAACCGCCGGTAACCAGGTTGGTTCCGACCCCCCAGAGGTCGATCGGCGCCTCCTCGGTGACGAGCTGATGAATGATCTCCTCGTTCAGCTCGTTGGAGGCGGCGATCTTCGCCTCCGTGAGCCCCGCCCGGTCGAGAGCTTTGCGGACCTGCACGCTGAGATACTGCATGTCGCCGGAGTCGAGGCGCACCGCAAAGGGCCGTCCCTCGCCCATGAGGCGCTTTCCGATCTTGAGCGCGCTACGTAGTCCCGAGTTCAACGTGTCATAGGTGTCTATCAACAGAACCGTGTTGTTGGGGTAGAGTTCCGCAAATCTCTCAAAGGATTCCTCTTCGTCCTCGAAGGCCATCACCCACGAGTGAGCCATCGTACCGCTTACGGGAATCCCGTAACGCCGGCCGGCGAGGGTGTTCGAGGTTGCCGCGGCCCCGCCCACGTAGGCGGCCCGACTTGCCGACAGCGCACCGTCCACCCCCTGGGCCCGCCGAAGCCCGAACTCCAGCACCTTTCCGCACCGGGCGGCAAGATAGATTCGGGCCGTCTTCGTTGCGATGAGCGTCTGGAAGTTCACGATGTTCAACAGGAGGCTCTCGATGAGCTGGCACTCCATCAGGGTGCCGTGCACCCGAATAAGCGGCTCCTGGGGAAAGACAACCGTTCCCTCAGGCATGGCGTAGACATCGCCGCGGAACCGGAACCCCCGCAGGAAATCGAGGAACTCCGGCATGAATAGATCGAGGGAGGCGAGGTAGTCGATGTCTTCCTCGGAAAAGTGCAGGTCCTCGAGCGTCTTGAGCAAGTCTTCCAGCCCGGCGAAAACCGAGAAACCGCCGCCGAACGGCTGCTTGCGAAAGAACATGTCGAACACGACGCGGGGGTTCAATTCGTGCTTATAGTACCCCTGCATCATCGTGAGCTCGTAGAGATCGGTGAGAAGGCCGGAGGTTATTCTCATGCCCGCAACTCGCTCGATTCGATAAACGCAACGCCCCGGGATTTCATGTCGTCGCGCGCTTTTTCCACACTACCCTCGGGTATGTCCACTCCCCGGGTGGCGTCCCACAAGACGGCGGTCTCGAATCCTACCGCCCGTGCATCCACGGCGGTGAAGTATACACAGACATCCGCGGCAAGGCCGCACACCACGACCCGATCGAAGCCGAGGCCCTGCAGCAGGGAGCGCAGCCCGGTTTCCGTTTTCTTGTCGTTCTCGAAAAACGCCGAGTAGGAGTCGAGTTCCTGCTTGGTGCCCTTGTGGAGGATGAGGTTGACCGGTTTCACGTCGAGCTCGGGATGGAACTCCGCTCCCCTGGTGCCCTGAACGCAGTGGTCCGGCCAGAGGATCTGGTCGATATCGCCGATCCGGACGATGTCCTGCACGGCCGCCCCTTCGTGAAAGGAGGCGAAGGACACATGTCCCTCCGGGTGCCAGTCCTGCGTAGCCACCACCATCGGGAAGCGAGGCGATACGTGATTGATGACCGGGATGATATCGTTCCCGTGCTCCACGGCAAGACTACCGCCGGGACAGAAATCGTTCTGTACGTCGATTATGAGTAGCGCCGTGGTCGGCGTTATGTCGTATCCATTCATGACATCCCCCTTTCACCATTCAGGATACCGCGGTCGCCGCGCCTTCGGCCATAGCCCGTTCGGGTCACCTCGAGTGTAGCTCACATCATACGCCTCGGCAAACGCCTCTCCGGGCCCTCGACGCCCTCTCCCCTCTCCGGGCCCTCGACGCCTCGGCCCCGTTACGGTATGCTCCCCCGCATGGCGTATCAGAAGACCTTTTGCATGTTGAAGCCCGGCGTGCTGCAACGCCGGATTGCCGGAGAAATCATTTCTCGGATCGAGAGAAAGGGCCTCGTCATCGAGGCGATGAAGATGATGCGGATCCCGCGGGAGCTGTGTGAGGAACACTACGCCGAACACCGGGGAAAGAGTTTTTTCGAATCCTTAGTCTCCTACATGACCTCCGCGCCGGTTGTGGCGATGGTGGTCGGCGGCGAGCAGGCTATCCCCTACATGCGCGCCCTCTCCGGCGCGACCAACCCGGCGGAGGCGGCGGCGGGAACGATCCGTGGCGACTACGCGCTGGTCACACAGAACAATATCATCCACGCCGCCGATTCGCCGGAGAGTGCCGAGCGGGAAATCGGGCTGTTCTTCACGAAAGAGGAGATCTACGACTACGACGATCCCAACGCCGGCTGGATCGCCTGAGCTTCACGGCTCGGTATGGGCCGGCCTCAGGCGGCACTCTCGCCGAAGCCCGGCGGCGTACTCCTTGACCGCGGACAGGTCCCCCGTGGTGAATCCCTCCCAGGCCAGGGGTAAGAGCGTGTTGTTCTGGTACAGGGGCTCCTCGGCGATCGGATAGCGGCTGAGCGCGGCGGCTTTCTCGAAAAGAACACTGCCGGGCACGGGACTGAACTCGGATACGTAGACCTGTATTCCCTGCGCTCCGGCGGTCCGGACCGAGTGCTCGACTTCTTCCCGGCACTGCCGCGGCAAGCCGGCAAGCACATACACGCCGACCTGTTCCGGGCGAAAGCCGGCGTCGGTGAGCAATTCCACCGCCTCCGAGAGATCCGTCGCTTTCGCCTTGCCCCCGGCGTGTGCGCTGTGCTCACCGTCTCCGGATGCGGCGTCGTGCGCCTCGTGGAACCCCTGCTCGGCGCTCTCGAAGCCCATGCGCACCTCCTGCATCCCGGCGGCGAACATGAGGTGCGCGGTTTCGGCGTCGAGATGCCGCATGTGCACGGCGTTCGGCAGATGGAAGCGCGGCGCCCTCGGGGCGCCGGCGCGACGGTAGCGGACCGCAGCATCGAGAAACGTCTCGAAGACGCGCCGTTTACCGGCGAGAAGCGCGTCGTCGTAAAAGGCGAAGTCCACCACACCCGCCGTCTCCAAAAGCCGTCGCACCTCGGAAAAGGCGGCTACCCCGTCACCGTAGCGAAGCTCCGGCGCAATCCGGTATGCGGCGCAGTAGTCGCAGCGGTACGGGCACCCCTCGTTCAGCCTGACGGCCGCCGATCCCCGCCCCGTGGGCACCACCGCCGGCACGCCCGCCGACCAGTCCGGCACGGGCAGCCCCCGGCGGCCGAGTAACGCCTCGAGCCTGCGCCGCCCCTCCCCGCGCTCGGCGGGACCGGGGACAACCAGATCCGCGCCGGTCACCCGCGCGCAGTGCTCCGGCAGGAGCGTCGCGTAGGTTCCCCCCACGCACACCGGCGTCCTCGGGTGCGTCTGCCGCACGGTTCGCACCGCCTCCACGACCCCGGGGTACCAGTAGGTCATGCCGCTCGACACGAGGAGGAGATCCGGCGCGGCACCGTCAAAGGCGCCTGCGACCCGCCGCGCAAGGCTCTCGGGAAGGATGCCGTAGCGCCCAAAGGAGCGTTGCGGAGGCGGTGCGGCAAGCCGTCCGCTCTCCGGCCAAGGAACCCGCCGGCGGAACAGCTTCCCCGTCCCGTCCGAACGCCTGCGCGGCCGTCCCAGTGCGGCCCTGCTCACCGGATCGTCCGTCGACAGGGCATCCACCAGCCGCACCTCCCATCCTGCATGCTCGAGCGCGCGGCCTACGCGAGCAAGGCCGAAGGGAGCGATGTGGAGGTCGTAGAGGGCGAAGTCGTAGACCGGCGGTACGAGGAGTAATGCACGAGGACGGCGAGACACGCCGTGATGATAGCAGGAGCCGGGACCACGGCCAAGGCCCGGAAGCCCGGTCCGTGACCGACTGGACACGGCGAAGAGGATTTGTTACTTTAGGACACAATCACAGGGCGCCGTACCCAAGTGGTAAGGGGGGGGTCTGCAAAACCTCTATTCACGGGTTCGAATCCCGTCGGCGCCTTTTTTCTTCCATCGTTCGTACCAGTACAGTGCCGTAACCATGATCGCGTGGACGAAGAACTCCGGGTGACGTTCCGGCGTGAGCTCCTCCACCGGTACCAGCTCGGCGTCCACGATCTCATTCACGTCGAGATCCTGCTCCGCAACCAACCGCGCCTCCGGGGCCACGAAGGTATAGGCGGTGTTGTCCATGATGGCCGGATTGGGGCTCACCGACCCCACGCGTATAAGCCGATCGGCGGTGAAGCCCGTTTCCTCCTTTAGCTCCCGCCGGGCCGCATCCTCCGGGTCCTCCCCGTCGTCGACCATACCGCCGGGAAGCTCGGTGGTCAGCCGACGGGCACCTTGTCGAAACTGACGTACGAGCACGAAGCACTCCCGGCCCTCCGGGTTTCGCGTGGTTGCCACGACCTGTACCCAGTCCGGCGAGGAGATAAGCGCAAACTCAGCCGTTCTCCCGTCGGCCGACTCGCGCTCCACTCGTTCGACCTCGAATATGCGGGCGTCGTAGATCCGCTCGCGGCGACGTTCCTTCCACATAAGGTGCGATCTGTCTTCCGGCATGGCTCTCAGTGTAGAGCATGCCGCGGGGTCTAGGAAGCGTTCGTCCGGCGGAATAGAATCACTTCGGGTAGCGAAACCGCTCGCCTTCGAGGTTGCGAAACACGTATGCTTCCTCCTCTTCCTCCTCGAAATAGGACTCGGTGAGTGGAACTTTCCCCCCGCCCCCGGGAAGATCCACGGCATAGGTGGGCATTGCAAGCCCCGACAACCGCCGACGCAGCTCACGCACGATCTCGACGCCCCGCGCAAGGGGAACGCGTAAGTGCGATGTCCCCCGGGCAAGGTCCCCCTGGAAGAGGTAGTAGGGTTTCACTCGCCTCATGAGCAGCTCCCGGAACAGCTCCTCGAGGACCGCAACATCGTCGTTGACACCGGCAAGAAGTACCGTTTGATTGACCACCGGGACGCCGGAGTCGATCGGACGCGAGAGAGCCGCCGAGGCCTCCTCGGTAAGCTCCCGAGGATGGTTGAACTGAGTCACGAGCCACAGCGGTTGGGCCTCCGCGAGGGCGGTGACGGTCTTCTCGTCCATGCGGTACGGCGCCACGGCGGGCGCCCGGGTGCCGAGCCGCAGGATAAGGTCTCCGCGTCGGCGGCGAAGCCGCTCGAAGATCTCCTGCAGTCGCTCGGTGGACGGCGCGAGCCCGTCGCCGCCAGAGATGATGACTTCCTTCACCTCCGGGTGGGCATCTACGTAGGCTGCGGCGGCCTCCAGCTCCGCGTCGCCGATATGGCGATTCTCGACGCCCGTGAAGTGTCGACGCAGGCAGTGCCGACAGTGCACGAAACACCGGTCGGTCACGAGAAGCAGGACCCGGTCGGAATAGCGATGCACCAGCCGGTCGGTGACCTCGTACCGGGACTCTCCGAGCGGGTCCTCGAGCTCCCAGGGACTCAGAACCGACTCCGCCTCGGTCGGTTCGTACTGCCGCCGCACCGGCTCCCCGCCGGGCCCCTCGCCGAGGCGGCGGTAGTAGTCGGTCACGCGCATAGGGAAGCTCGCGGGAAGGCTCATTGGTGCGGTTCTAGCACATTCCACGCCGATGCACAACGAGACCCCACGCGACCTTGACACCTCCTGAGCTGTGGCAAAGAATTGGTTTGTGATACATGACCGTGTCGGAAGACTACTCGAGGCGATGGAACACGGAGTCTACGAGCGCGAAGACGCCGTACGCCTTGCATTCCTGGCTACCGCCGCCGGGGAGAGCGTGTTCTTCCTCGGCCCCCCCGGCGTGGCGAAGAGCCTCATCGCTCGGCGGTTGAAATTTGCCTTTCGGGATGCCACCTCCTTCGAGTACCTAATGGGCCGATTCAGCACGCCCGACGAGATATTCGGCCCGATCTCCATTCAGCGGTTGAAGCAGGAGGACCGTTACGAGCGCATCACGGATCGGTACCTGCCCGACGCCGACATCGTCTTCCTCGACGAGATCTGGAAAGCCGGCCCGCCGATTCAGAATGCCCTGCTCACGGCACTGAACGAAAAGCGCTTTCGAAACGGTACCCGCGAGATCCGCATCCCTATGAAGGGGCTCGTTTCGGCCTCCAATCACATCCCCGAGACCGATGAGAGCCGGCACGCGTTCTGGGATCGGTTCCTCATCAGGCTGCCTCTGCGGGCAATCGAGGAAGACGAGCATTTCTATCGCCTTCTCACCGACGCCATGGACGAATACGAGGATACGGTCCCGGCGGAGCTGAAAGTAACCGAAGAGGAGTACGCACAGTGGCAGCGCATCCGCCCCACGGTCGAGCTCCCCCGCCCGGTCCTTCGGCTACTTTCGCGCCTGCGTCGTCGCCTCGCCGAGGCGCCGGCGAACGAGGCCCCCGGTGAGGAGGACAGCGGCGGGGGAGGGCCCGTCTACGTCTCCGACCGCCGGTGGAAGAAGATCGCCCGGCTTCTGCGGACCTCCGCCCTCCTCAACGACCGAGGGGAGGTCAACTGCATGGACCTCGGGCTTCTCCGCCACTGTCTGTGGAACCGCCCGGAGGAGATCCCCCGCGTTCGTACGCTCCTCGCGGGGGAGCTTGCGGCGTTCGATTTCGGGGAGGACGTGCATCCCCGGTCGATCGCGCGAGAGCTCGGCGAGCTCAAACGACGGCTCCGGGAGGCGACCGTGGAGACTGCCGAGGAGCGGATAGCGGAGCCCGTGGTCTATCGCGGCGAATATCTGCGGGTGGAGGATTTCGACGACGCCGACCTCGCACTCATCTGGCGCGGCGACTACGAGAGTCTCCCGTGGGATACCGCTGAACGTGGAGACGGACGTCCGCCGGGCGGCTCCTGCGAGCTATTCCTTGTCCGGGAGGAAGACGGGCGTACCGAGAGCCGCACCTATGAGAACGTAACGCGGTGCACGGAGCCGAGTATCCGCATCGCCGGTACGCGCTATGCAATCGAGCATCGTACCGCTTTTGGCACGACCGCTCGCAGCCGCGTCCTCCGGCCGGAAGAGCGCCGTCGGTACCGCGCCGAGGCGCGGACCCTGGCCGAGCGCGCCGCCGATGCCGCCGCCGACGCCGCGGCTCGGTACGAGGCTGCCGCCGGGGAGCCCCATCTCTTCGTGGAGCAGAGCTTCGCCGAAAGCGCCTACGCCGGGCTCGGTACCGCCGCCTGGGAGCTCGAGCAACTTCGCCTCACCGCGGCGAGGCTGGCGGACGATCTCGAAGGAGAGGACTGAGCGATGCACCGCTGTCGCTTTCCGCACCACGACCACGCTCTCGAGCCGCGGCTTCGAGAGGCGCTGGAGGCGGCGCTGTATGCGTTTTTCGTCTCCCCGGGGGCCGCGGAGAACTCGGAGACGCCGGACGGCCCGGGGGCCGCGGAGAGCCCGGAGGCCGCGCCGAACCTGTGGGGGGAGGCGCGCCCTCCTGCCCCGGCGGTGCCCGAGAGCCTCGGGCGCCTCGTTGCCAACATCGCCCGGGGCTGCGGGTACCGCCGCCATACCGCCGGGGTTCCCCGGCTTGCCGAGAAGGTAGCACACGAGGCGGTCGCGTGGTGTGACGAGCAATGGGGCGCGGTGACCGAGGAGAACCCGTTTGCCGCGGAGGAAGCGGAGCTCGAGTCGTTCCGCCGCGATCCGACCGGCCACCTCTCGCCGGAACGGATGATCCGAAAGCTGTGGGCCCGCTATCCCGGGGCGGCGGGGACGTGGGGCACCTACGACGCCGTCGCCGCCGAGCTTACACGGCACTCGGCGGGCTATCGAGCCCGGGCCCTTGCCGCACGGGTCGCCGCGACGTGGGCGCGGTTGCTGCGCGAGCGGCGCAGCCGCTTCGAGCAGGCGTTTCTCATGCACGCGCTTCCCCCGTTTATCGAGCACCTCAACCGGGAGGTACCGCTCATGGCTCGAACTACCGAGCGGGTGCGGGACTTCTTCGGCGAGAGTCCGGGGCTCTGGGACCTCCTGGAGGGCCGCTGGGAGCAAATCGACTGGGACGGGCTCGAGGAGACCGCGGGAGCGCTCTCCCGGGAGCCGACGGTGGTCCGGCTGGCCGAGCTCCTCGGCCGCTCGGAGCACGTGGAGCCGGAGTACCTCACCGAGCGATCGCACTATACGACCGAGACGGTCCGCGTAGACCTCGAGGCCCTCGGCAGAGCGGAAATCGAGGGGCTTCGCTTCGGAGACGACCTGGAGAACGCCGTCCCCGCCGAGCGTGCCCTGCTTGCCGACGAGGATACGGAGCTCGTGTTCTCCAAACGTTTCGCCGATCGGGAACTTCTGAGTTTCGACTACCGTAGCGCCCGGGAGACGACCCGACGGGAGTCCCACATGGAGGTACGCACCGAACGGCGACTGCTTGCCCGGGGACCGATTGTTCTCTGCACGGATACGAGCGGGTCGATGACCGGTACGCCCGAGCGCATTGCGAAGGCCCTCTCCCTCGCTTTCGCCCGGGCCGCGGCGGGCGGTGGACGGGCGTGCTACCTCATCGCCTTTTCCACCGGTTTTCGCAGCTTCGAGCTCGGCGACCTTACCGCCCTGCCGGACTTCACCGAATTCCTTTCACACAGCTTTCACGGCGGCACGGATGTTCGCCCGGCCCTCGAGGAGTCCCTTCGGGTGACCGCGCGAGAAGAGTACCGTCGGGCGGATGTGCTCGTCATTTCGGACTTTCGGGTGCCCAAGCTTCTCGATCGCCTTACAGAGCGCGTCGAGGACGTACGCTCCCGCTTCGGGACCCTGTTTCACAGCCTCACCATCGCGGAGGCGCCTCCCGAGGATCCGCTCCACCTGTTCGACTTTCACTGGCACTACGACGTGAGCCGCGGGGACGGAGGCATCACGGCACTCGCCGACCGCCCGTAGCCTCGCGTGCCCGGGTCGACTGCCGGCGCCGAGAGCCGCCACCCGCCGCGGGCGCGGGGCTCAACCGCTTTCGGTGCGGGTTGTGTATTCCTCGGAAATGTAGCTCTCTTCGAAGCCCTCGATGTCGTTCACCCACTCGAGAAACTTCGCCGCTTCGTCCTTGTTGGAGTACGGGCCGACCCGCAGTCGGTAGAAGGTTTGCCCGTCGACCGTCCGGGTCGTCACGCGGCCGTCGAGCTGGTGCTCGGCGAGCATATCACCGGCCGTTTCCACGCGGTCACGGCTGGTCGTGGCAATAACCTGAATCCAGTACTGCGTGACCCGAACGGTGCGCGATTCCCGCTCCGGAGCACGCTCCGGTTCCGCCGCGCCGGGCTCGGCCTCTTCAGTCTCCGCAGGCTCGGACTCCTTCTCGGGTCTCGCCGTATCCGCCTCCGGCGCGGACTCCGCACTACGGTCGGGCGTCTCCGCGGGCTCTCGCCTCGAGGGCGCACGGTCTTCGGTTCGGTCCTCTGCGTCGGTTCTCTCTGTCTCCCGATCTTCATCGCCCTCGGGACGCTCCTCGAGGGACTCCCCGTAGACGATGATCATCTCGTCGTCTTCGTCGTCTTCGTCGTCCTCGTCGTCGGTCTCCTCGGCCTCCAGAGACGGACGCTCCGCGTCGGGGTCACGGAGATACTCCACCGCATCGAAGCCGTCGGCCGATCCGGTCTGCTCCTCCGCCACCCGAGGGGTCTCACGCGGGTAAAAGAGCACCAAACCGAGTCCGAGCACCGCCGCTACGAACAGGGATACCGACACTATCACGATCAACGTTTTCGAGTTTTCCATGACGATCACTCTTCAGAGCAGAGCCAGACGTACGAGCTGCGCGCGCAGTCCGCCGAGATCTCCGCGATTCTCCACAGTATGAATATCGACATCGCCGGCCGAATATTGAGGACCGAGGGAGCGCTGCGCCCAGAAGCGTCGCACGATGTCGCCGAGCGGCAGCCCGTCACGACGGCGTGCGCGGCAAATCCGGGTGAGCGCCGGTGCGGTGACCCACAGCACCGTATCGCAGAGCGTATCGAGGCCCATTGGAAAGAGCAGTGCCGCATTGATCACCGTCGGTTGCCGCGAGGTGCCCAGGCGTTCCCGCACCATCTCCACCATCTCCGGATGTACGATCGACTCGAGGCGCCGGAGCGCCGTGCGGTCTCGAAAGACGAGGCGTCCGAGGCGACCGCGGTCGACCGAGCCCTCCTCGTCCACATAGTCCCCTCCGAAAACCCGGCGAACATCCTCCCCCCGTCGCGCCAGCGCCTCGTGTCCGAGTCGGTCCACGTCTATGACGCGGTATCCCGCCTCGGCAAGCATCTGCGCGACGGTACTCTTTCCCGCGCAGTACTTCCCCGCCACACCCACAACCATGGCTTAGTGCAGCGCTCCCCAACTCGAGCCGGACTCTACGTTAACCCGGAGGGGCACCGAGAGCTCCACCGCGGCGGTCATCTCCTCGGCGATCATGTGCCCGACCTTCTCGCGCTCGGCGGCGGGGACCTCGAGAATCAGCTCATCGTGGACCTGCAGCAGGATCCGGCCCCGACTGCCCTGCTCCTCGAGCCGACGGTCGACGAGAAGCATGGCCTTCTTGACGATATCCGCCGCGGTCCCCTGAATCGGGGTGTTGACCGCAATCCGCTCGGCGGCGCTCTTCACCGTGCGATTCCGGGAGGTGATGTCCGGCACGGGCCGCTCTCGACCGAAGATGGTGCGAACCACGCCGCTTTTCTCGGCCTCCCTCACGGTGTTCTCCACGAACTCCTTGATCCGCGGGTACGTACGAAAATAGGCCTCGATGAACTGCTCCGCCTCGTTGCGAGAGATATTGAGCTCCCGTGCGAGGCGAAACGACGACATGCCGTACATCACGCCGAAGTTGATGGTCTTTGCGATACGGCGTTGCGCGGCGGTGACCTCCTCCGCGGGCACGCCGAAGATGAGCGCGCCGGTTTCCCGGTGTACGTCCTTTCCTTCTCGGAAGGCGCGGGTGAGGCCCGGATCTCCGGAGAGGTGTGCAAGTACCACCAGCTCGATCTGGGAGTAGTCCGCGCTCACGAAGACCCGGCCTTCTTCCGGCACGAACGCCTCCCGGATCCGCCGCCCCTCTTCCTCGCGGATCGGGATGTTCTGCAGGTTGGGATCCTTGCTCGACAACCGTCCCGTAGCGGTACCGGTCTGGGTGAAATGCGTGTGCAGCCGGCCGGTCTCGGCGTTCACCAGCTTGGGAAGCGCCTCGACATAGGTGGAGCGGAGCTTGGACAGCATGCGATGCCGCAGCACCTTCTCCGGCACGGGGTCCTCACGAGCAAGCTCCTGAAGGACCGCCACGTCGGTGGAGTAACCGGTCTTGGTCTTCTTCACCGGGGTGAGCTTGCGGTCGGTAAACAGCACCTCCTGTAGCTGGCGTGTGGAGGCGATGTTGAAGCGCCGGCCACAGAGCTCAAAGATCTCTTCCTCGATCTCCCCGAGATGTTCCTCGAGCTCCCGTGAATAGGCGCCGAGCATCTCCGTGTCGATGCGGATTCCGGCCAGCTCCATCTCGGCGAGTACGGGCACCAGGGGCATTTCCAGCTCGTAGAACAGCCGCTCGAAACCGCGTTCACGCAACCGGGGCTCAAAGACACCGAACAACCGATAGGTAATGTCGGCGTCCTCCGCGGCATAGCGGCTTGCCTCCTCGAGGGCCACCGTGTCGAACGCCGGAAGCGGCGTGCCGCGCCGGTGATCGGGAAAGAGGTCTTTGTAGTGCACGGTGGAATAACCGAGGTGGCTCTGCGCGAGCTCGTCGAGACCGAAGGAGCTTGCCGTGGTATCGAGAAGCCAGGCGGCAATCATGGTATCGAAAGCGAGCGAGGCGAGGTGCACTCCCCAGCGCCTGAGCACCTTGTAGTCGTACTTGGCGTTCTGCGCCACCATCCGCAGGGAGGAATCCTCCAAAACCGGTTTGAGCCGCCGGCGTACTTCTTCCTCATCCAGCACCGGCCCCTCGGGCCCGTAGAGCGGCACGTAACAGGCCTCCCCGGGCCTCACCGACAGCGAGAAACCCACCGGGCGAGCCTTCAACGCATCGAGGCTGTCGGTCTCCGAGTCGAAGGCAAACCAACCCGCTTCCCGCACCGCCTCGAGCCGGCTGTCGAGCTCGCCGAGATCCCGCACCAGGGTGTAGGAGCCGGCCCGTGCGCTTCCGGCCGCCGGGCTTTCCTCCACGTCGGCCGGAGGCGGACCGAAGTCGAGCTCCCCCGCCGCCGAGCCGGCGGGCTCATCGGAGGCGGGGCTGTCGGCGGGCTCCTCCCGCACGTCGTCCGGCCCCGCATTGTCCGCCGCCGCCCGGCGCGCGGTCGCCGGGTCAATGCCGGCGCGGTGTGCGGCGGCGTCGGCGAGGGAGCGCATCCCTTCGCGCTCGAAATGCGGCAGGAGCGCGGCATAATCGAGCCCGTGGAGCTCGAGATCCTCGGGCTCGCGATCGAGGGGCACGTCCCCTACCAGATCCACTAAGACGCGGCTCTCGAAGGCGCTGTCGCGGCCGGCTTCCAGCTTCTTGCGCCAACTCTCGGAGCCGACCTCATCGAGCCGGTCATATACGGCTGCGAGGCTGCCGAACTGCGTGAGGAGCTTGGCGGCGGTCTTCTCCCCGATTCCCTTCACTCCGGGAACGTTGTCGCTCGAATCCCCCACCAGGGCCAGATAGTCACCTACTTGCTCCGGATAGACGGACCATGTCTCGTAAATGCCCTCGCGGTCCAGCTCAGTGAAGTCGTTATGTTCCGGTTTCAGAACCCGCACCGTGTCGTCTACCAGCTGCAACAGGTCCTTGTCCCCGGAGACGAGATAGCACCGCCGTCCTTCGCTCCGACACCGCTTTGCAAGTGTTGCCATGATGTCGTCGGCCTCATAGCCGTTTACCCGCAGCGTCGGCACTCCGAACTCTGCGAGCATCTGCTCTATGATCCCGATCTGTTCATGGAGATCTTCCGGTGCCTCCTCTCTGTTGGCCTTGTAGGCAGCGTATCGCTCGTGACGGAAGGTCGGCGTTACCGAGTCCAGCACCACGGCGAAGTGCCGCGGCTCCCGCAGATCGAAAAGCCGAAACAGCGAGCGAAAGAACCCGAATACCGCGGAGGAGTTGCGTCCCTGCGGATTGCGCAGGGGATTCCGGATGAAGGCGAAATACGTGCGATAGGCAAGACCATACCCGTCGAGCAAATACAACGGCGAGCGCATGGTCACCTTATAACACGAATGGAGCGTCTATGTCGTTATGTCCACCAGCCCGGAAGCTGCCGGTGCATAGAGAGAGCGCCGAGGTGCCGGAGTTCGGGCTTGCTGCATTTCGCCCTTCAGCTCTTCGATGCGCTCACGCAGCAACGCACGGTTGTGGCGATTGCGCGCCAGCACCTGCTCCCGGAGTCTGCCAAGCGAATCCCTGAGCGGGGGGATGACCTGTTCCCCTTGGGGATACGCCGAGCGATAGAGGCTTTGGAGGGGCCGTATAACCTTGCCGAATGCCTGTATCTCCTCCAGCACCGAGGTCTCGAGCTTCGCATAGTCGTAGAGCGCTTCCACGTCACGCGCACGAATGGCCTCTTCCTGCTTGTCGAGGATATCGAGATACTGCTGAAACTTTGAACGCTGCTCGGTAAGCATGTCTCGGAGTCTGTGCAGCAACGCCAGTCGTTCCGTATAATCCATGTGGCCTCCTCACCCCGAGATGTTCAGCCCCTGCCGGGACCCACCGCCTGCGCGCTGATCCCCGAAGCTGCGCGCCACTTCTTCCCAGGCCTCCCGCAAGCTCTCCACGAGGGGGCGCACCTCCGCAAGATAGGAAACGTCTTTCTTCATGTTCGCCTCCATCAGCTGCCTGTTGAAGTACATGTAGAGGCTGAACAGGTTCTGCGCCACCTCACCTCCGTTGTCGAAATCAAGGGAGGTCATGAGCTCGGTGAAGATGTCCTGCGCCTTGCAGATTGCATTGTGTATGTGATCCAAGCGACGAGTCCCGGATTCCAGCCCCGCCTGTGCCGCGTCGATCTGTCGCAGAGCTTCATCATAGAGCATGACGATGATCTGGCCCTGGCTTGCCGTCTTGATGCGTGTTTGTTTGTAGGCGTTTACGGGGTTGGGATTATAGCCCATGGTCACCTCCAGAAGTGTATTCCATCCTCCGAATCATCGCAAGCTATCGGGCGTTTTCGATCAGTTCGGACACCGGAACGATTTCGTATCCTCTCTCTGAGAGACGCTCGATCAGTAGATCGAGCTTGTCGAAAAGATAATCGTCTCTCCCTACGTACGGAGTATCTTCACCGGGGATACCCACACGCATTGCGATGATGGAGCCCGGCTTCTTCTCACGCAGGATACGCTCCACGATCTGGGCACTCGTTCGATACAAGCCGGCCAGATCGCTATCCTGCGTGTGAGGTACCCAGTCGAGCGAATCCACGTCACGTCCGACGTAGGTATAGTTCATCTCTCGCGACGCCTCTATGATGACCGGGCTTACCGAGTAGTACGGTGCGTGCCACAGGAGCGACAGCTCCGCGCCGGTGGCGTCGAAGTATTCGTCCTCGTTTTTCGCAAGGCCTTCCTTGATGAACTCCTCGGTGATTTCGAACCGGGCGTCGGTCATATCGAAATAAGTATAGAAGAGCGATCCCACCTCGTGACCGGAGTCCGCGATCTCCTGCACCGCTCCGGGATGGCGGCGAATGAACTCGCCGTTCACGAAAAACGTTGCCCGGATATCGTAGTCCTCGAGGGTACCGAGTATGGTGGTCAGCCCTTCCACCGAGTCTATTGCATTGAACGTGAACGCCACCTCCCGAGCCCGGGTGCGGCTGCCGTGGACGAAGTTCCGGAAGTCTACCTCACGGCCCTCCTCGGGCAACGGTTCATAGCGCCGGCTCGGGGCCGCGAAGAGCCGCCGGGTTCCCGGCTCCTCGGTATCCCGGACCATGACGATGTTGCGGTAGCTGCCGGAATCGAAGCTCTCGAGGTAAACCCGGTAGCGTTCGGATTGCACCCGCGGTCCACGCACCGCAAATCGCTCCGCCGGCTCAAATGCCCCGTCGCGGTAGTGATAGCTCTCCCCGCGGGACTGCACGAGAACCTCTGCGGAGTCCTCGCCGAAACCGTAGCCGTCCGGTTGCGAGAGCGCGATGAGTTGTCGCTCCTGCTCTCCGCTCTCCTCCCCGAGCCGGACGCGCTCGATACGATGCATCCCGCCTATCACGAGCTCATCATCGCCGGTCCAGATCAGATGTAGCGGCCGCCGGTGCTCCACGGTGTGCCGCGTTTCCCATGACTCATAGTCCCGTACTTCCACGCGGTCGGGAAACAGAAGCGCTACCGTCCGATCATCCGGGGACAGCACCATGTCCCGGGGTCCTCTCGTCTCGAGCTCCTCCACCTCGGTATCCTCCGGTCCCGAGGGAACCGACATGCGATAGAGGCGAGTGCGTCTACCGCCTCCCTCGGCGCTCTCGGTGAGGAGGGTGAGCGTCCCTATCCCCGACCATGCCACCCGTTTCACCCGGGTGTTCCGGGGCAAGAAGAGATACGGCGAGCTCACCGTCGATCCGGTGGAGAAGAAGTCGTCGCCTGCAAGACGCAGGAGAAACACATTGCGCCCGCCCTTCTCGAGGAGAAGCGACCGCCGGTCAGGGGCAACGTGGAAGTCGTCGAAGTTCGGATCGAAACGGAACGGGAGAGTTCCGATGACCTCACCGACCTCCAACAGCTGCCGATACAGGGCCCGCGGGAAGAGCTCAACACCCCGAGCCCGGTAGACCAGAGAGCCGGAGATGTAATAGAGGGTCCCCTCTTCCCCCCACACAGCGTTTCGAACGGTCCCCGTGCCGAGCTCTCGCAGCTCCTCACCCATCACCCGGTTCTCCACCAGCTGATCGAGGGAGTAGTAGTAGAGCGTTTGGGACTTGTGATAGACGAAGGCTTGCGAGTCGGGCGCCCATTTCACCGGTGGCCCCGACACGTCGAGGTCCACGTTGCGGCTGATGACGGTTTCCTCGCCCGACTCCCGGTCACGAAGCACGAGGCGGCCGCTTGCGGCTCCGTCCTCCCGCGCGAAAAGCACATAGCGGCCGTCGGGAGACGTCCGTGCCGGCGCGATGTGCCCGGAGCGGATCTCGTCACCGTTTACGAACGCCGGCATGTCCTCAACCGGCTCGAGGGGACCCCGTGCACCGTCGGAACGAAACACCCCGTAGCGGTTCTGCAGCTGAATTTCCCCGGTCTCCGGGAGCACGGTCATGTACTCCGGGAAGTGCGTGAGCTGTGTGAGCTCTCCGGTCTCCGCGTCAGCGAGGAACAGAGTCCGGTAGCGCCCGACATCGGGGGCATCGGAGGTTGAGCGAAACAGCAGCCGTTCGTCCGGCGCGATATCGAGCCCGGAGAAGGTCGTCTCGGCATGGACCGAGGCCGCCGCCAGTACGATCAGCAGGACTACCGTTGCCGTGCGTTTCGGCCTTCGCAACACACTCGCCATTTCTGTTCTAGTCTCGGCATGAGGGGACGATTGCTGTAATGACGCGGCCGCGATTTTCACGCCCCGAGGCCTCACAACAGCTCGGCGGCCAGCTCCGCCAAACGGCTACGCTCCGAGCGGCTGAGCGTTACGTGCCCGAAGAGGTCCTGTCCCTTGAACGTCTCCACCAGGAAGGAGAGCCCGTTGGAGTTGGCGTCCAGATAGGGGCTATCTATCTGGTAGGGATCTCCGGTGAGCACCAGCTTGGAGTCCTCACCGGCGCGGGAGACGATCGTCTTAATCTCGTGGGGACTGAGGTTCTGAGCCTCGTCTATGATGATGAACTGGCCGGGAAGGGATCGGCCCCGAATGTAGGACAGAGCCTCGAGCTCGATGACCCGATTGTTGATGAGCTGCTCCGCGTTCTTGATGTTCTGTTTGCGGTAAACCGAGAGCACGTACTCCAGATTGTCGAACAGCGGCTCCATCCAATGAGAGAGCTTCTCGTTCTTAGCCCCCGGCAGATAGCCGATGTCCTTCCCGAGAGGAATGACCGGCCGGCTTATGAGGACCCGGGAGTAGAGCCGATCCTCCAGGGTCATACGCAGCCCTGCGGCAAGCGCAAGGAGCGTCTTGCCCGTTCCCGCCTTGCCGACCAGGCTTACCAGGTTAACCGCCGGGTCGAGGAGCACTTCGAACGCCATGCGCTGCTCGTCGTTCAGGGGTCGCACCCCGGCCACCGAAGGCATCTTGTGATCGACGTAACGCAACATACCTTCCTGAGCGTCATAGCGGGCAAGGAGACGTTCCCCGGCATTGTGGTCACGCAGCACGATGAAGTGATTGGGCGGCAGCACCTCGTTCCACGGCAACCGCCGTTCCCGGGTGAGCTGTTCCACGGTCCCGCTTGCCGCATCGAGGGTAGTATAGCCCGCATAGAGCTTGTCGATGTTGACCTTCTGCTTTTCGTAATCCACCGCCTTCAGACCCAGTGCGGTGGCTTTCACCCGTGCGTTGATGTCCTTGGAGACGAAAAACACCCGTTTTCCCTCGAGCTGCATCTGGTAGGCGGTGAGGATGATCTTGTTGTCCGCGCTGTCGTGGAGCAGGTCGGTCGGCATGCGGTCCGGGTCCGAGAGGACGACCCGGAGAATGGAACCGTTCTCTATTTTGACCCCTTCGCTGAGAGGACCGTGCTTGCCCGCCTGATCGAGGAACCGAATGGCATGACGCGCATTACGACCGCGCTCGTCGCTGAATGTCTTCAGCCGATCGAGCTCCTCGAGCACCCACAGGGGGACCACCACCTCGTTATTGTGGAAGCTCAGGATCGCGTCGGGCCTGTGGATCAGCACGTTCGTGTCGATAACGAAAGTCTTGAGCTCTCCCTTCTCCGAATGACTCATCTCGATCGTCAGTATAGCGCAGACGAGTCGCTATTGCACCCGGCGGGAGCATTTCACTATGATGGGCCTCCATGGCCGGACGTCCCGTAATCGTTCAAGGCGACAGCACGCTCCTGCTCGACGTGCACGACCCCGGGTTCGAGGAAGCACGTAACGCAATCGGCGCATTTGCCGAGCTCGAGAAGTCGCCCGAACACATTCACACCTACCGCATGAGCCCCTTGTCCTTGTGGAACGCCGCCTCCGCCGGCTACGGGGCGGAGGACGTCATGGCGAGGCTGGAGGCCTATTCGCGCTATCCGGTCCCCGATCACATCGGGGAGAACGTTCGCGATCTGGTCTCCCGGTTCGGAAAGCTCGTCCTCCGGGCCGGCGACTCGGCCGCCTCGGACGCCACCGCCGGGTCCGGCGACTCGGCCGCCTCGAGCGAGCTCTTTCTCGAGGTTGCCGACGATGCCC
>JBKHEN010000015.1:0-29913 GCA_046540795.1 Spirochaetaceae bacterium
CCGCCGCCGCACCCTACACTTCCGATAACAGATATTCTGTCTACTAAGATCGGCCGTTTCCGCTTCCCGCCCGTTAACTCTTGGCGAAGGATGCTACACCCGTTAGGATGCACGTATGAATGACGACGCCGGTTTTGCACGGTTTCTCGAGGTGGTTCGGCGGCTCCGGAGTCCGGAGGGATGCCCATGGGACAGAAAACAGACCGTAGAGTCCATGCGGGCCTACCTGCTCGAGGAGACCTATGAGGCGCTCGAGGCGGTTGACCTGCGGGATGACGCCGAGCTGCGGGAAGAGCTCGGCGATGTCTTTCTAATTGTTACTATGATGGCTTATATCAAGGAACAGGATGGCGCGTTCAGTGTCGGCGATGTCTTGGAGCACATCACCGAGAAACTCATCCGCCGACATCCTCACGTGTTCGGAACAGCTGCGGCGGGAACCGCGGAAGAAGTGAAAGCCCAGTGGGACCGTATCAAAACGGATGTGGAGGGAAAGGCGCACCCCTCCGCTCTCGACGGGATTCCCGACGGACTTCCTCCGCTCTCTCGGGCCTTCGAAATGCAGAGGCGCGCGGGCCGCCTGGGCTTCGACTGGGATAAGCCGGAGCCCGCGGCACAGAAGATACGCGAAGAAGTCGATGAGCTTTCGGCATGCGCCGACGAGGACCGCATGTGCGTGGAGGACGAGCTCGGAGATGTACTGTTTTCCGTGGTGAATCTGGCGCGCAAGCTCGACGTGGACCCTTCCGTGGCGCTTCATCGAGCCAACGCCAAGTTTCGCCGTCGTTTTCGCGAGGTGGAGGCGGAAATGCAACGGCGCGACGAAGACATGTCGCCGGAGCATCTCGAAGCGATGGACCAAATCTGGACGGAATCGAAGCGGTCCGAGACCGACGGCTAAGCCGAATACACCGCGTCCGCGCCTTCCGCCACTCCGAAGGCATCGAAATAGTCGACCGGTTCTCCCCTCCTGTCCGCCGCAAACGTTCGGACCCGCGTCAGAAAAACGCCGCGCGCAGCGGGGTCCGATTCCAAGGCGGTCTTGAGGACTTTACCGATGCCTCGGGCCTGCCCACCGTCGTGGGCCATCAACACTTCCAGGCTTTCAGCCCCTACGCCGGTAACCGAGACCACGCCGGCGACACCCTCGAGCAATGCGCGGAAGCCTTCTTCATCCAGATCGGCGTCCCGGAGGTCGACGCGAAAGAGCGAACCCCAGTATCGGGACATAAGCGAGACGCGTTTCTCCCCACCGGCATACCGGAGCTCGGCGGCACGCCGCACGACGAGACCCTCGGGAAGAGCCCGGGACATAACCTCACAAAACGTGGCAGGTTGTACCTTTTCGTATACGTCGACCGCAGCTATATCCCCTTTCGATACGATACCTAAGGAAAGCGGTTGGGCAAACTCCTGGCGCGGCTTCGGATTGAAGCCTTCCGTGTATGCCACGGGTAGTCCGGCCCGGCGATACGCCCGTTCGAAGGTCCCCATGAGGCCCAGGTGCGGCACATACACTGCGGGTCCGGCCTTCTCGAACTGAAAAAGTATTCGTCGACGCTGTGACCGGTGAGGTTCCTCACCCGCTCCCTCGGTCCGACGTTCGGTCCGACGTTCGATTCGACGTCCGGCCGGTTCTTGCCCCGAATATGCGTGCTTCTTCTCAGGATAGCGTGGACCGATGCGTGAGTCGCACACGCCACAGGGATGGTCACAATTCGGGGCACACTGCGCGGTGAGCTCACCATGCTGCGATCGCTCGTACTCGCGCTGCAAGGCCGCGGTAGCCACCCCGGTAGAGACGATTTGCCAGGGAAGGCGCTCCTCGATATCTCTACTACGGAGCGGGGCTTCCGGGAACGTGCCGGCGGCCCCGTCCGACGGGCCGGCGCTCGATGAAGCGGCCGCGAAAGCCGCCTGCCAGGCATCACGGTCGAGATACTCCTCCCAAGCGTCGAGGCGGCAACCGCGTCGCCAACCGTCCTCTATGAGATCCGCTACCCGCTCATCTCCACGGCTCAGCACGCCCTCCAGCACCGATTGAAACGGAGACTGATAGCCCAGCTTAATGCCGAGTCGTTTCAACTCCCGTTTCAAACGCATGATGCGTTCTACAGCTTCCTGCTCGCCAAGCTGCCGCGACCACTGAAACGGGGTATGCGGTTTCGGGACGAACGTGGCCACCGCAACGTTAAAACTCATCTTTCCCACCGAGCGCCGCAGTGTTTCCATGTATTCCACCACGGATCCGACCTCGTCGTCCTCGGGAATCGGCAACCCCAGCATGAAGTAGAATTTGGCAAGCCGCCATCCCATTTCTCCGGCGGACCGGAGTATCTCGCGGGTATGATCCGGAGGTACCAGCTTGTTCAACGCCACCTGCCCCGGCTCCGTGGCCGTCTCCACGGCAAAGGTCAGGCCGCTCTTGCGTACATGGGAGACTTCCGCAAGCAACGGCAGGGTAAAGGAGTTTACCCGCAGCGACGGCAGCGCAAAGGAAACGTGCTCACCGGCGAACCGCTCGTTCAGCCGGTGAAAGAGCTCCTCCAGCCCCGTGTAGTCGCCTGTGCTCAGCGAGGAAAGCGTGATGTGGCGATAGCCGAGGGTATGAACCAGGTGCTCCACCTCGGCCTCGATCGCATGATAATCTTTCATGCGCACCGGGCGATAGTATATGCCGGCGCTGCAGAATCTACAGCCTTGGGGACATCCGCGCATGATCTCCACGACGCCGTGGTCCTGCACCACTCGGATGCTCGGCACGGGGCCCCGTAGAAACGTAGGCTGCTCTCCGAAGTGTGACCACACGGCACGGCGCACCCGTCGCTCCCGGCCGGCGTAAAACACGTGGTCACTCGACTGCAGGCGGGCAAGGTGGTCGCCGCGCGAAGCTCCCCGTCTCTTCAGCTCCGCCAGATCCGCGGCCAATCCCGTGATCTCCCCCTCGGCCTCACCGACGAACACACCGTCGAAAAACGCCCCGAAGGGAACAGGATTCCCCGATGCCGGACCGCCGGCGATCACGACCGGGTCACCCTGGCGACGGTCGGCGGCTCTTCTCGGGATGCCGCCGCGCTCGAGGACCGTCAATACGTTGGTAGCGGAGAGCTCGTAGCCGACGGAAAAGGCGACAAGATCACACTCCGAAAGCGGAATGCCCGACTCCAGGGTATACAGCGGCAACTGCGCCGCCGAGAGCTCCGTTTCGAAATCCGGCGCGGGAGCAAACACGCGCTCGCATCTCACCCCGGGTAACTCCGCGAGTAGCATGTATAAGAGCTTCACCGCCGTGTTCGACATGCCGACCTCATACAGATCGGGGAAACACAGGGCGATGAGGTATTCGTTTTCGGAGCGTGAACTCATGTCGAGCGGCTTCAGAGCGCCGTACTCACCGCCCGTATAGCGTCCGGGATTCTCAACCCGAGCAAGAGCTCGGGGGAGATCCGTCTCTGGGTTTATTCGTTTCATATCCTTGCGTTCCGTAGGGAACAATCCGTGACTCTTTTAGTAATGATAACGATTGTGATGGACATTGACGAGGACCCCCACTGCCGCCATCGCGGTAAGCAGGGACGATCCCCCGTGAGAAAGAAAGAACAGCGGAATTCCGGTAATCGGCATGATGCCGATTACCATGCCGACGTTGACCGCAAAATGAAAGAACAGCAGTGCTACCACCCCGATTGCCGCCAGAGCTCCGAAGTCGTCGCGGGCGGTGCGGGCGATGTAGAGACCCCGCAGGAGAATCACCAGGAACAGTGCAAACACCACGATACCGCCGAGAAACCCCCACTCTTCGGCCAATATGGAAAAGATGAAATCCGTACTCTGCTCAGGAATGTACTGGTAATGGCTGTGTGTTCCCTCCAGGAACCCTCGCCCGGTAAATCCGCCGGAGCCGACGGCCGTCACCGACTGGATGATGTTCCATCCGGCCCCCCGGGGATCCGTGTAGGGATCGAGGAACACCACCAGCCGCGCCAACTGGTACTCCGCAAGCGTCGCCCGTGCGGCAAAGGCCACCGGCAACGCGAGCAACAGGATACTCGTCCCGTATACCAACCAATAGAAGTAGGTACGTTTTGTGGCCACGAACCCGATGAGTGCAATAGCCGTTACCGTGCCCAGACCCGCCGTCGCAAGACCGAGCGCCCCCGGATCGGTGAGCACCGAAACCGCGGAAATGCTCCCCTCATAGATGTTGCGCTCCCAAATCGGCACCATCGTGAAAACCCCGGTGACCGCCAAAAACAGAACCATGTAGGCGAGGTGCCGCAGCCGTGCCCCGGCGGCAAAAGCCATCACCACATAGAGGGGCAGGAATACCATCGCCGTGCCGAAATCGGGCTGCGCGAGAGTGAGCGCAATCGGCAACAACACAATCCCGGCACCCGTAAAGAGTATCGGTATGCGCTTAACCGCCTCTCCGACTCCTTCGAGATAGCGAGCCAACACCAAAATACAAGCAAGCTTTGCAAATTCGGAAGGCTGTATGCCGAGCCCGCCGATGCCCAGCCAGGCACGAGCACCGTGCATCACCCTGCCGAACGCCAATGTGAAGAGCAGCAGTACGATCATCGCCACATAGAACGGCACCGCCCATGACTTCAGTGTGGTGTGTCCTACGAAGGCAACGACGAACAGGACCGCCAATCCCGTTGCGCCCCACAGCACCTGGCGGATGTATTCGTTTGTGAACAGCCGGCCGTTGGAGGTGATTCCGCTCGAATATATGAACAGAACCCCGATCACCGTGAGGGCAACACTCGCCCCGATGATGAATATGTCGATGCCGAATACCGAGCGCGATTGCATGACGTGCCTGCTACATGTACCAGAGCGGTCGCGGCGCCTGACGGAGACCGGCTACCGACTCTTCGAAGTTAGAGTCACTGAAGATGCCGTGCAGGATTATGTTCGCCGCCTTTGGTGCCCACCATTCCCATTCGTTTGCGGCATCTACCATCACGGCCACTACCACCCGTTCCTCCGGGTCCGGTGTTTCGTAGGGGGCGTACGCAACGAACCACGAGTGCCAGTTCTCTTCCAGCCCCACGACTTGGCTCGTTCCCGTCTTTCCGGCGACGTCGACCTCCGGAGTCGTTATCACCACCTCCGCCGTTCCGTCGGTGACCACACCCCGCATCGCCTTCTTCACATTGTCGAAGGTCGATTGTTCCGCCTGCATGGTGTGGAGAACCTCCGGCTCTACGGTACGCAGCAGCTCCCCGGTCGTCTGGTCTCGCACCTCCTTGAGAACGTGGGGCCGGTAGACCACTCCGTCGTTGACAATCATCGCCACCATGTTCGCAAGCTGCAACGGGGTCACGCTGAGGAACCCCTGCCCGACGGAGAAATTCGCCGTATCGCCGCCGACCCAGGGCGTATTGTACTCCTCGAGCTTCCACTCCGGAGTGGGCACCGTCCCGGAGACCTCTCCGGGCAGGTCGATTCCGGTCTCCACGCCGAACCCTAACTTGTGAGCGTAATCCACGATCCGGTCGACACCCAACCGTTCCACTCCCAGTTTCCAGAAGAACACGTTCGACGAGTTCGCGAGACCGCCGAAGATATCCAGAGGACCGAAGCCGCTCTCACGCCAGTCGTTGAACACCCGATTACCGAGCACGTAATAGCCCTCGGTATTGAGAGTCTCGTCCAGCTCTATAACCTGCTCCTCTAAAGCGGCGGTGGTAAGCACGACCTTCCAAGTCGAGGCCGGGGAATACGAACTCTGAGTCGCCCGATTCAAAAAGGGCGAGTACGTCCCGCGCGATGTCTCGGCAAAGGCCTCCGTTGCCCCTTCTCCGAACAAGCGGTTGGGGTCGAAGGTCGGATAGGAGACCATGGCCAGCACCTCGCCGGTAGCCGGCTTGAGGACGACCGCGGCACCGATCCGGTCCCCGAGAGCCTCGGCGGTGAGCTGTTGGATATCTCGATCGATGGTCAGGACCAGGTTATCCCCGAGCTCCGGCGGTATGTCGTCGGGGCCGACGTCATCGACCAGGCGACCCGAGGCGTCCACGGTGCGATAACTCCTTCCGGGCTCGCCGCGCAGGATCTCGTCATACTGCTGCTCGACACCGCTCTTGCCTATGGCCTCGTTGGCGGTATAGCCGCGATTGTATAGGACCTGGAGCTCCTCGGGCGTGATGTCTCCCACGTAACCGAGCACGTGTGTCAGTGTTTCTCCCTCGGGATAATAGCGAATGGGCTTGTTCTGCCAACCTACTCCGGGATAGCGGTCGGCGCGTTCGGCAAGGCGTGTGATCCGACGAAAGGAAAGGCCGCTCTGAATCTCTATCGGTTGATAAACGTTATACCGTTCCGGGGGAATCCGCCGATGGATGCGCTCTACGGGCATGTCGAGATAGTCGGCTACGCGCCGGAAAACCTCATCGTGTTGCCCGACCGGAATATCCGCCGGATTGATGAACACGGCGAACGAATCGGTATTGGTTACGATGGGAGCATCGTAGTTACGATCAAATATCTCTCCGCGACGGGCCGGAATGGCGATGCTGCGCTGCTTTACGCGTTCCGCGCGGCTTGCGTAGACGTAGTTGTCGATGATCTGCATGGAAAACAGATACGCAATATACCCCACAATTACCACGACGATGAATGCGCCGAAAGCGATCAGACGTGCGCGGGGTACGGAACCGCCTGCGGAAGAAAAGCCGCTCATATGGTGGTCTCCCTACGGGAACGTGTGAGAGGCTTCACCAATCGTAGTAGACCGAACACGATCGGGGCAAGCACCGCGTTGTAGATGAGCTCGACCCACAACCGAGACGAAAGGACAATCGTAGCGACGCCGGAAACACCGAACGCCGCGGCAACCGCCGCCGCCACCAACGCCTTGATCAACGTTCCCACGGCGATCAGGATCACCGGCACGAGCACTGCGTCTAGCAACATGCGATCCTGTAAGAGGCCGTAGAGATATCCGGTAAGCGCGCGCACCAGCATGTGGAAACCCGGGGGGGCAAGGCTCAGCAGGTCCTCCACCAAGCCTCCCACGAACGCCCCGATTTGACCTTCGAAGCTCCCGTTGGTCACCGAAAAACACGCGATTACGATGAGTGCCAGATCGGGCTTCACCCCGCCGATTGCCGCCGCATCGAGTACGTTGGTTTGGAGGACCGCGATGACGACGAGAATCACCGAATACAGCACTGTACGGGTGTTCATCGGTCCTCCGGAGTTATCACAAATACGTGCTCGAGTCGCGCAAAATCGACGCTCGGCTCGACGATCAACTGTAGAGAGGTATCGTAGGGTTTCCCTTCCACCGAAACCACGCGGCCGATGCGAATCCCCCGGGGATAGATCGAGTTCATCCCGGAGGTTACCACATGGTCTCCGTACTCCACGCTGCCTCGTGCCTGAGCACTCACGTATCGCATGGTGAGAGTCCCGTCGCGAGCGGGGGTACCGTGGATCAGTCCCTCGTAGCGCGAATCCTGTAGGCGCGCGGCCACGTAGTTGGCGCTGTCGAAAAGCGGCACCACAATGGAAGAACCGTGTCCTACCGTTTTAGTACGCCCCACGAGCCCCTGTGCCCCTTCCTGAACGGCAACTACCGGCATATCTCGCTCCATCCCGTCCGCCGAGCCCTTATCAATGGTCATCGTGGCGAACAGGTTGGACGGATCCTTACCGATTATCCGCGCCGGAACGTTCTCATAGTCGAGGGACTCGGAAAAGCCGAGAACGTCCTCGAGGCGCTCCACCTCGCGACGAAGCTCCTCCACGTCACTGCGGATGCCTTCATACCGCCGCAGCTCCTCGAGCACGGCATCGTATTGCGCCTGGAGCTCTCCGAGCTCCCGCACGGAATTCAACGTGGAAGCGGTAAAGTTCCCCACTTCCGAAGCTGCCTGTTGCAGTACCGAAACCGCGCTCAGCCCGACCTCCGCCGGACGAAACCGCTCGCGGGAAGTGGAAAACACGAGCAACACGAGCGAGGTGAGCACGAAGACCGCGAGAAGGACGCCGGACCTGTGTTTCTCGATGCGTTCTCCTACCCTCACGACAACAAATCAGGAGGTAGCTCTGTGTGCCCGCCGGCTTGTGTGATTCTGCCCGCGTTCGTAATCGAAGTACATGCCCGCGCCGAGGGCAACACAGTTGAGCGGATCCTCGGCCTTGAACGCGGGCACGCCCGTTTCGTTTGCGATGAGCACATCGAGACCTTTGAGAAGCGATCCTCCCCCGGTCATCACGATTCCCCGCTCCACGATGTCCGCAGCGAGCTCCGGCGGCGTTTCCCCGAGCGTTCGCTTGATCTCATCGACGATGGCCGTGATCGGCTCCTGCAGGGCCTCCCGGACCTCCACGCTGTCGATCTCGAGGCGTCTCGGCAAGCCCGTGATAGCGTCGGTACCCTTCACTTCCATCTTGTCGATGGTCTTCTCCGGGGCCGCGTTTCCGATCCGAGTTTTCAGCTCCTCCGCCGTACCCTCCCCGATGATGAGATTGTGCACGCTACGGACGTGCTTTATGATGGCCTCGTCGAACTCGTCCCCGCCGAGACGAATGGCGTTGGTCACGACCATTCCGCCGAGGGAAATGACGGAGATCTCACTGGTTCCTCCACCTACATCGACGATCATGTGGCCTGCAGGCTCGAAAATCGGAATATTCGCGCCGATGGCGGCTGCAAGGGACTCTTCAATGACCTTTACCTCTCGTGCTCCTGCCTTGTAGGCACTTTCCTCGACGGCGCGCCGTTCCACCTCGGTGATACAGGTCGGCACGCCGATGACCATACGCGGCTTCACGAACAGCCGCCGATTGAGGACCTTGGAGATGAAGTACCGGATCATTTTCTCGGTGGTCTCGAGGTCGGCAATCACGCCGTCACGCAACGGGCGGATCGCAATTATGTCTCCCGGCGTTTTCCACAGCATGCGGCGGGCTTCCGTACCTACCGCCATGACCTTTTTCGTTCCTCGCTCCACGGCGACAACCGAGGGCTCGCTTATGACGATTCCTCGCCCTTTGATGTAGATGAGCGTATTGCACGTACCGAGGTCGACCCCGATATCGCTTGAAAAGGCATTAAAGAGCGATCCAACACCCATGGACGTGTTCCTCCGGATTAAGAGTTCCCCTGCAGACTCGTTAGCGCGCCCGCATGATTCGCATCGATTCGAATGGTCTCGCGCCACTCAAACCGGGCGCGCTCCTCGTCTCCCATCAAGTCGTAGACGCGCCCCAGCTGGTAATGAGCTTCGGCAGACTTCTCATTCGAATCAATGATATGCTCGAACTGCTCCTCGGCTTCCTCGAGCCGATCCTCCTCGATGTATACTTCACCGAGCATGAACCGTGCCTGCTCCTCGAGAAACCGGTCGTCCGCGGCCGTCATAGCTTCTCGCAGGTACGGCTCGGCCTCACTATGCCGCCCGGATTTCATATACGTCTCCGCAATGGTCAACTGCAGTAACGCCGACGGATTGCGTTCGAGTGCCGCCTCGAAGCTCTCCACGCTCTCTTCGAAGCGCCCGAGATGCGCAAAGGCCATTCCCAGATACTCATACGTATCATCGGCAACATAGCCCATTTCGACGGCACGCTGCATGTGGTCTACCGAGAGGTCATAGTAGAACTCCCCCCGGTGATAATACGCCTTGCCGAGCACGTAGTGGACCTGTTCCTCGAGCGGCGTATGCCGTAATACAAGCGCCTTGCGCAGTAGCACGACGGCACGCTTCAAGTACTCACGCTTGTCTTCCTCGGCGACCTGGTTCACGCCCTCGTAAAAGTACGCGAAGCCGCCGAGCACCAAACCGCTCTCGTCAAGCGGCGTCTCCCCGAGCACCTGTCGTGCGCGCTCGATGATGGCCTCGAAGCGGCCCTCTTCCCATAGATCATGCAGCTCTCTGCGCTCTTGTACATCGCTGTACCTGAGCAAACCGAATGCGTGAGTCTGGAAAAATACTATCGCAAGAACAGCAAGGATACCACCGATGATAACGATCCGTCGAGCGTTACCACCGGCCGGCACTCCGAAACCTCTGCCGCGATTTCCGCTACGGGAGAAAGCCATTGTCAACCGGGAGCATTCAACTATAGATCGGGGGAAAAGTCAATGAAGGCGGTCGGGACGCTGTAAGCCGGGTTCTGTCTCGGACCGTCATCTATCCGGCCGCTGCGTTACCGCAGACGGTCACGAGCAACCTACCCGCAGGCATCGGGCGGGCCACCCGCCTGCTGCTTGGTTTTGCTCCCGGTAAGGTTTGCCGTGCGCCGGAAATTGCTTCCCGGCCGGTGGGCTCTTACCCCACCTTTTCACCCTTACCCGACCACTCAACCAGTGATTGCGTGGTCGGGCGGTATATTTTCTGTGGCACTTTCTCGCCCCGCCGCAATGCGGCGAGGGCCGGGAATTACCCGGTACCGCGCCCTAGGGAGCCCGGACTTTCCTCCGAAGCTTCGTGCTCCGGCGACGGCCCGCGCCCCGACCGCAAAAATTCATCACTCACGAACGGATCGCGAGAGGAGAGCTTTAGGAGAGCGGAGCCGAGCACGAAATCGCTCGACTTCAGTCTTCCTCTTCGTCCTCGTCCTCGTCGCTTTCCTCATCTTCGTCTTCTTCGTCCTCTTCTTCCTCGAAGTCCTCTTCTTCCTCGTAATCTGCGTGGGCGTGCTCCTCGAGTTCTTCGTCGGGCTCGAGCTCTTCCTCATCTTCGATTTCCTCGTCGGCTTCGGCGTCGCCCATTTGCAGTGGTTCTTCGTCTAGGACACCCTCTACATCGAGCGATTCGTCACCAAAGGACTCGACCACGTCTGCAAGGCTCTCGCTTTCCTCCTCACTGAGCTCCGTCTGTTCGTCGCCCATGTAGAAAACAATCTTACTACAATAGGGGCAGAAACGGATTTCATCTCCTCGCTGGACGTCGTTGACGAACTGGTTGGGCAAGAGGATCTGACATCCCGTGCACACCCCCTTCTTAAGCGGCACGATGCCCTCGCCTTCCTTACTGCGGATGATGCGCTTGAACTTGAAGATCAGCTCCTCGTCGAGCCCGGGCACCAGGTTCTTCTCCTCCTCCTCGAGCTCGGTGAGGGAACGCTTCTTCGCTTCGGTCTCATCCTTGATCTTGTCCTGCTCCTCCCGCACTTCCTGCTCCTGCTGCTCGATAAGGCTCTCTTCACGCGAGAGTTCCTCGCCCATCTCCTCGAGGACCTTCGTCTCCTTCTGAAGCTCCTTCCGCAGGGCCTGTTCGCGTTCGGAAGCATCGCGGATCTCTTTGTCCAGCGCTTCGTATTCTCGCTGGGTTTGAATGAGGTCCATCTGCTGTTCGTAACGCTCCCGCTCCCGCTCGGCGGCGTCCATTTTCTCCCGGAGATCGGTGAGATGCTGCTTTGTCTCTTCGTACCGGCTGTTCTTCTCGATGTAGCTCTTCTTCATACGGTTGAGTAGCTCGGTCTTGGTCGAGAGGGCTTTGGGTAACTCCCGGATTTCCGCTTCGATCTCGAACTTCCTCGAGAGAACGTCCTGCAGGCTCTTCAGCTTTTCGATGGTGTCGTGAATCATCGTCTGCGCTCCTTATCGGTACCCGTGGTTCCTGTTTATTGGTCGAGATAGTCTTTGAGCCGTCGACTGCGCTTGGGATGGCGGAGCCGACGGAGCGCCTTGGCCTCGATCTGCCGAATCCGCTCCCGGGTAACGTTGAAGTAGAGCCCCACCTCTTCGAGGGTAAGCGAATAGCCGTCCTCGAGTCCGAAACGCATCTTCAGCACTTCCTGCTCACGCGGCGGCAGCGTGGAGAGCACGCCCTGGAGCTGTTCCTGCAACAACGAGAACGCGGTTTGATGGGCCGGGTTTTCGACGTCCTTGTCCTCGATGAAGTCCCCGAGCAGCGAGTCCTCTTCCTCGCCGATAGGAGTTTCGAGGGAGATGGGCTCGCGGGCAACGCTCTTCACGGACTTCACGCGGGCCACCGACCAGCCGAGACGATCGGCAACTTCCTCGTCGTTTGGTTCACGTCCGAGCATCTGCATGAGTTGCCGGGATTCCCGGACCACCTTGTTGATCTGCTCTATCATGTGAACAGGGACGCGGATCGTACGTGCCTGATCGGAAATGGAGCGGGTGATCGCCTGCCGAATCCACCACGTGGCATAGGTCGAGAATTTGTATCCTTTTCTGTACTCGAACTTCTCCACGGCCTTGATCAAGCCGATGTTCCCTTCCTGTACCAGATCAAAGAAGTGCAGACCGCGGTTCGTGTATTTCTTGGCGATGCTTACCACCAAGCGCAGATTCGCCTTGATCAACCGATCCTTGGCATTCTGCATCATCTCCTTGCCGTGGGTGATCTCCTCCGACATTTCGAGAATCTCATCGATGGAGTTCTCGAAGCTCGTCTCGAGACCGTTGAGCTTCTTCTCGGTGATTTGAATCTGGCGGATCTTGTCCTTGATCTGATCGGCGCTGAGCCCGAGCTCCTCCTCGATACGCTTGCGGTCGCTGGTAACGGCAAGACCACGGCCGAGGCTCCGCAGCTCTCGGAGATTGGAGACCCGCAAACGCTTTTCGATACGCTCCTGCTCTTTTCGATACTTGCGGATCTTCCGCGCCGCGGTGATGAAACGATCCGAGAAGCACAGGATCTCCTCCTGGTGAATCTCCACCTCCGCGAGCTTCTGCATGAGCTCCCGGCGCTTCTTCGCGAGCGTCTGATCCTCGAACAAATCACCGCCCTTGGCAAGGATGCGCTCCTTCTGCTCGATATAGCTCTTCAGGTCCGGAAGCACGTCCTTGAGGGCGTCCCGATAGAACTGGGACAGGCGTCGCCGCTCGGCAAGGAACTCCGAGATCTCTTTCTTGGAGAGATTCATCTCCTTCGGATCCTGCTTGGAGAGCGCCCGCTGGGTGAGCTCATAGAACTCGGGGATGAGGATACCCGAGTTTTTTATCACCCGCTTGATGATGTTCTCCCCCTCCTCCATCTTCTTCGACAGCTCCACCTCCTGCTCGGCGGTCAGGAGATTCTCCTTGCCGATCTCACGAAGATAGAGTCGAATAGGGTCGTCGACGGCGCTCTCCTTGTCGCTCGGCATGAGCCTTTTCCGCGCTTTGTCGGCTTTCGGTACCGGCGCCGGCGTCGCCTCCGCCCCGCTGCCGTTCTCATCGTCGGCCGCAGAGACATCTTCTTCTTCGAGTGTCACATTGTGTTTAGCCAAGATACCGATAACCTCCTCGATCTTCTCCGAGTTCACCACTGAGTCGGGCAGGAAGTCGTTTACTTCATCGTAGCTTATGCTGCTCTTGTTCTTGGCATATGCTATCAGTTTCAGCATTGCCGGATCATTGTGCAGCTCTGTCATCGATAAGAACCCTCAGCTTCTGAAGTTCGGCATCGAGATACTGTTGCTCATGGAGCAACTCCATCTCCTCCGTCGGGTCTTGTATACCACCGCGACGTAGCCGTGCTTCGATGCTTTTTCTCCGTTCCCGGAGATTGCGCTGCTTGATTCGATAAGCCGTATCACGAACCACGGTCTCACCGTTCAACGCGAATTCGTCCGAGCTGACACGGGCGACGAGAATCCGACGGAGGTCCGCGTCCTCGATCCGTTCGAGAAGCAGCTCCACCGATTCCTCTCCGGCCCGAAGACACTCTTCGAGCGCTATGTACACTTCCCGCGCCCGCCGGTCATGCAGGTCCTCGACCGTGAGAACCGTGCGCACGAACGAAAACAGCCCGCGATTTGCCACCGTCGCGAGCATGAGATAGAGATCGAAAGAAATCGGTTGTTCCGTCGGCCGGCGATTGTCGGACGAGGCAACTGTCCGGTTCCGGCCGGTCCGGAAATCCTCTTCGACCGACCCGCGCTCCACGCCGAGCGCGTCGGCTACATTATGCAGGCTTGCCTCCTGACGCACCGCCGACCTGATGCTCCTAATATATGGAAAAACCTCGCGAAGAACAAATTCTTTGCCGCGCGGCGTATCAATATCAACCTGCTGAACCGCGCGATTCACAATATGCTCAAATAGTGTTATAGTATAATGGAGCTGATTTTTCAATTCCTGCGGCCCAAGAGTTTCCAGAATATCTCCAGGGTCGGTGCCTTCCGGCAATACACATACTCGCCCCTCCAGTCCGACCGTTTCCAGCGTCTCCGCCGCCCGGCGTGTTGCCGCAATCCCGGCGCTGTCGGCATCGAACAGGAGAACCACCCGCTCTACATAGCGTCTGAGGATGCGCGCTTGGGCTTCGGTGAACGCCGTTCCCAGCGGGGCAACGGCATTTGCAGCACCCGCCTCTGCCAGAGCGAGCACGTCCATGTACCCCTCGCATACAAAGGCTTCTCCTTGCTCCCGCAACGCCTTCACCGCCTGATGCAGACCGTAGAGCTCGTCCCTCTTCCGAAAGACCGAAGATTCCGGGGAATTGATGTATTTCGGGCCGAACTCTCCGAGCCGGCGGCCCCCGAACCCGACCACCTCCCCACGTCGGGAGTGGATAGGAAAGACGATGCGCTCGGTGAACAGGGCAATCTGCGGGTTTTTCCGGGAGAAGAGCCCGCTCTGCGCCAGAAACTCCGGCGAATACTGTCTGTTCCGCAGAAACCCATGCAGCCAGTACCGGTCTTTGGGTGCGTAGCCCACCTGGTAGCGCTCGAGCACCTTCGGGGAGATCCCGCGGTTCTCCATGTAGCGCCGGGCGACCTCCGCCTCCGCGGAGTTCTGATAGATATAGCGAAAGCTGCCGGCCACCCGGGTGTTCAGCTCCCGCAGCGCATCGTTTCGGCGCGCATCATCGTCGGATTCCTCCGGGTGGACTTCAATGCCCACGCGGTCACCGAGCAATCGCACAGCCTCGGGAAAGTTCAGCCCCTCCATTTCCATGACGAACTGAAAGACACTACCGCCCTTCCCGCTCGAGAAGCAGTAGTACAGCTGCTTCTCGGGCTCAACGCTGAAGGAAGGAGTCTTCTCGTTCGTGAAAGGGCTCAGCCCCCAGTAGCGCGCGCCACGCTTCTTCAGGGACACGTAATCACCGATCACCTCAACGATGTCGATCTTTCGTGCGATCTCATCGATTACGTGCTTGGCTATCTTCACAGCTGCTCCGGCCGAGCGCTCTCATGCGCAGTGAGTTCAGCTACAAAGTAGTCATCGTATTAGTATGAATTCAACCCTCCGGTTCTTCCAGCGATTCTCCTCGTCGTCATGCGGAACAAGCGGCTCCGTGCCGCCGCGACCGAGGGTGGATATGCGGTCTTCAGCCAGACCGCGCTCCACCAGGGCTTCCTTCACCGACTCAGCACGCGCCTCCGAGAGGGGATCGAGCTCCTCACGCTCCTCACGCTCCGTTCCCGTGATATTCACCGCGTGACCCTCGATGCGGATACGATAGTCGTCGTACTTCGTAAACACTTCCACCAGCCGCTCGAGAACGGCGGCATTCTTCGCTCCCCGCTCGGAGGTCCGCTCCGTGACCAGCTCGGGGCTGTTCGGCTCGAAGGTTATGCTGGCTATCTGCACCCGCAGCCGGTCACCGTCCCGCACGACAAGCACGTCCACCGGAATCTCGCCCTCGGTACGGGCCGTATTCCCTAGGGCGTCGCTCACCCGAAGCTCGTAGGGATAGTCCTCGGCCGATATCACGAGCTCCCCGTCGTCGGAGCGCCCATCCCAGATGATTTCTTCTGCGGGACGTCCCTCTCCTGCGAACTCGGTGAAGTAATTGTCGTTGCGGTCGAAGATCCGGAAGCGCCATCGGGCGATGTCGCTCTCATCCTCCACCGAGATCCTGATACTGAGCTCATCGTCCACCCCGTCGTTGTCAGGGGAGAACGGCACGGGGTCCAGATCGACATCGATTTCCGGAGGGGAGACGTCCAACCGGAAACGAGTCGTTTCGGCCACCGGACGGTTGCCCTTGCGGTAGCGCACCTCGTATCGGCCGGTGTACTCGCCCTCGGTGATGTTTCCGTCTTCATCGGTTCCGTCCCACTCGATCTCCATGGCCGGATCGACCGATTCACCCTCGAACGTGCGCACCGGGGTGCCGGTTTCGTCGAGGATATCGAAACGCCAGGACTCCACCCCCTCGGTGAGGTTGGTATAGAGAGTCATCGTGGCCGTATCCAGATGTCCGTCGTCGTTCGGAGCAAACCCGGTGACGTCCACCGTGGCGAAGGTCGGCGTCGGCCGCGTGTCCACGGTGATGCCGGATATTTCCGCCTCCGCTTCGTTGCCGGCGGTGTCGGAGGCGCCTACCACGTAGCGGTAGCGGCCGTCGTCCACCCTGTTACCCGCCTCGTCGCGGCCGTCCCACACAAAGGGCTCGGGTTCCCCCTTCCACGTCCAGGTCTTCACTTCCTCACCGTCGTCATCGACGATAGCACCTTCCCAGAGCTCCTCATCGCTGCCGTCCTGCTCGATACGCAGCTCGTCCCGATTGCCGTCGCCGTCGGGAGAGAAGAGCCGGTACTCGGTATCCAGCGAGATACGTGGCGGCGCGGTATCCAGGGTGAACGGTGAGGTGCGAGCCTCGGTCTCGAAGCCGTTCGTATAGGTCACCGACAGCCGTGCTCGATAATCCGCGTCCGGCGCGCGGCGGCCCTCTTCGTCGAAGCCGTCCCACGCAAAGGCGTCTTCTATGGGTCCCGAACCTTCGGTTCGGTAGACCCGACGCTCATCCGCTATGGTCTCAACGGACAGCTCGTACTCCGCGACGTCCTCGTTCCGCTGTACCTGCGGAAACAACTGTATCTGGTCCCGCGTGCCGTTGGCGTTCGGAGAGAACGCGCGGTACTCGGCGCTTAGCAGAACTTCCGCCTCCTCCGTATCCAGGGTGAAGCGCACAGGATCCGAACGTCCGGTATTGCCGGCACGGTCCGTCGCCTCGAGGACGTAGGTGTACTCCCCGTCATCGGCCAGCCTGCCGTCGGCACTCCGCCCGTCCCAGCTCGTGCGCATGTCGGCGGTCTCCCGGAAGGTAAAGGTGCGCACGACCTCCCCCTCCGCGTCTGAGATTCTGCCCTCCCACAGTTGCTCCCGTGAGCTATCCTGAAAGAAGGTGATGATGTCCTTGTTTCCGTCCCCGTTGGGCGAGAAGATATCGTAGTCCGTGCGCACCGTCGCGCGGGGCGGGGTGACGTCCAGCACGAACTCCGGGGATTCCGCCTGCGGTCGGCTACCGTGGCGGTACTCCACCTGCAGACGGGCATAGTACGTGTCTTCGGCGAGGCGCTCTTCTTCGTCGTCGGTTCCGTCGAAACGGATACGTTGCGGGGGTACGCTCCGGCCGGTGAACTCCCGCACGACCTCATCATTCCGTGCGGCGACCACCTCGAGCCGCCAGCCCACGATATTCTCCTGCACCTCCACGTCGGGGTGCAGATGCAGAGTGTCTTTGACGCCGTCGTCATTGGGTGAGAAGTGGGAATCACCGATGGTCAAGTCGACCTCGGTCGGCCGGGTGTCCACGATGATGTTCTGCAACTCCTCTCGATTGCGGTTTCCGGCGCGGTCGGTGCTTTCTACGACGTAGCGGTACACCCCGTCGGGCACGACCTCACCGTCGTCGTTGCGGCCGTCCCAGGTGAGGTCGTCTACCGCCTGCTCTTCCCAGGTCCAGGTGCGTACCGTTTGCTCGCCCATGTCCTCGATGCGCGCGTGCCATTCATCCTCCCGACTACCCTCCTGTCGGATGGTGAGCTCGTCCTTGTTCCCGTCGCCGTCGGGAGAGAAGATCCGCCCATCCGGCGTGGGCTTCTCCACGCTTATCTCCGGCGGGGTGGTATCCACCACAACGTCATGGGTTTCCGAACGCCCCTCGTTTCCGTTGTCATCCACCGCGGAGAGCGCGAACTCGTAGCGCCCGTCAGGGACGACGCTGCCGCTGTCGGAGGTGCCGCCCCAGCGCAGCGTTTCCGGTATAGGAACACCGGTCTTCACGGCAAGAAGCCGCTCGACGATGTTCTCGAAATCCCGGTTTTCCGGTCGGTCCTCTTTGTTCTCGATCCGACGCACAACCTCGCCGTCCTCGTTACGAATGGTGAGTGTGTAGCCGGTGACGTAGCGGTCGTCATCAATGCTGATCGGCAGTTTCAGGGCGTCGGCCACCCCGTCGCTGTTCGGAGAGATGTATTCCGTCTCCTCGTACTCCACCGAGATCTCCGGAGGATCGCGGTCGAGCACGCCGAGGGGCGCATTGATCCCGGTACCGAAGGCCCACACGTTATCATACATCGGGGCTGCGGCGATCCGGCTGCGTACCTCGCCACGGTTCCAGCCACGATCCGCGATGAAGTTGTCATCGTCGGTGCGCGAGGAAAAATCCGGGGAAAAATCAACCGATATCCCCACCGAGGGAATCAGGCTCCGATCCGCCGAGCCTCCGTCCCACAGGCGGCGTGCGTCCGCTCGCACCCCCGAAAAGACGGAGACGCGGTCGGCTATGTTGAGGGTGGCGCCGATGTTCATCCGGACATTCTGAAAGCTCGGGGCGCTCACGGCGTTCTGCACGACCAGCTCCACGTCCTCCGTCCGAATGGGAGCAAACTGCGTCCCCGCTGCCGGTGTGAACACCGGCGGCGCGGAGCTTTGCCCGTCTACCGGGGTATACGGAAGCCCCATGCCCAACATGGAAATACCGAGGCGAAAGTCCCGGGCGACTCCCATGTCCCCCGGCGTATAGAGAATTCCGAGATCCGCGGTCACTCCGGTGTCTATGGCGGCGGCACCGCCGACGCGAAAGTTCACGCCCGTACCGAAGGAAAGATCATCATACAGGTCTTTCGAGAAGGAGGTGTGGGCCAGGAAGCTCGATCCCAGCTTCATCGCGTCCAGATCGGAGCCGAGAAAGTGAACCAGTCCGGAGAAAACGCCCACCGGTGAGGGGATGGTGGCGCCGATCTCAGCTGCGTGCCCCTGCCATCCGGCATTGTCGGCGCGATCGCCGAAACCGGTGAGACCGATATATCCGGCGTCCAAAGTTACCCGCTGTGTGCGCCCCGAAGCGGCCGGGTTCATGAGGTTTGCCACCGGGCCTTCCTCACTGGTTACCGTGAAGCCCCCGCCCAGAAACAGCGGGGAGACCAGCTCATAGATATCGTCGCCACCGGGCGGAGGATCGTACTGGGGAAACACGGCAAGGGGTGGAACTACAAGCAGGACAACAAGGATCCACATTCTCTTCATCTAACACATCTCCAGAATTAACAGCGTAGCGCGACAGGAAGGCGAATTCAGCCTTTCCCGTACCGCTCCCGGTAGTAATCGTCGAGTTGTTCCATCTCGTCGACGGAAAGCCGCCCGAACAGCTCCCGCTCTACAGTATTCAAAACGCCCAACATGGCGGCGTCGAGCTCCTCTTCATATCGCCTGAGAAACAGATACAATGCAACCACGGAGTCTCCCTGCACCTGTACGCGAGCAGGCTCGATTCTCTCCCGCAGTTCCTTCATACGTGCACCTCCTCACCTTCGCGGCTGAGATCGATGTTGAGGGTGGTGTTTCCCAGACGACTCGCATACCAGCGCGCGGACTGTAGGTTCTTGTGCAGCTTCTTGTCATTGTAGAGGGGCTCGTGGTGGAAGAGATACAGGTTCTTCACATTCCAGGCCGAGGCGAAGTCGACGCTCATGCTGAAACTGCTATGGCCCCAGTTGTATTTCTCGATTGCCTCGCCCAGGGTATACTGTGAGTCCATGACCAGAACGTCCGTTCCCTGAAAGAACGACGTATTGGCGGGGGTTTTCTCGAAATCACTTTCCAGAAGCTCTACGTCGGTGGCGTGAATGAAGGTCCGGCCGTTTTCCTTGATCCGATAGGCGAACGCACGCCCAGGGTGGTTGAGCTCCCGCCAGGTAATCTCCGCCCCGCCCAAACGCACCGGATGCTCGTCCAGGACGACGAAATCCAGATTGCTCATCTTGTCTTCCATGGTGATGGGAAAGTAGGGATGCCGCATGTGCTCCTTGAGGTTCTGCTCGAGCTCCGGGAGCGGGCTGTAGAACCGCACCTTTACCGAGGGATCGTAGGCGGGCGCAAAAAACGGCAACCCTTGTACGTGGTCGTAGTGAAACTGCGTAAAAAAGATGTGGAATTCCCGGATCTTTTTCCGTTCCTTCTGCAGCGCCGTTGCGAGCGCTTGAATCCCGCTGCCGGCGTCGAAGACGATCATAGTATCATCGGCAAGTCGGGTCTCCACGCACGGCGTGTTCCCGCCGGTAGTGCCGAATAGCCACTGCGGTAACCCGGAGAGAAACCGCTCTCGAGTCTCCGCCGAGGCCAGGTCGGCCGGTTTGAGGCGCTGTACCACCCCGGCGATCTTGCTCTGCACCTCCTGGGGCGCCAGCGGTCTGGGGATGGATCCGCGAACCCCCCAGAAGCGAACAACCATACGCAGCCCTCTACAACAGCGCGTCGCGGCGGTGCGCGGCAAGCAACTGTCGAATCTCCCGTGCCGAGTGTCGACGTCCGATATTAACCCCGGGACACTCCCGCTCGAGGTCGTCCCACCGGCTCCGGGAGCCGAGATTGGCCGGCCAAAACGGGAAGCTACGGCACTGCAGGGGACGGTGCTCGTAGATCGAGCACTCCCCGTCCATCCAGAACACGCAGTCTTTGTTCGGCTGTTCTTTGAGACTGAGTCGACTGACGGGGCCGAGCTGCACGCGTCGGCAATACGTTTCCCGCACTTCCGATTCCCCGGTGTGAAGACCGTCGGCTATGCGTTCGATATCTCGTTGCGATAAGAACACGTAACCGCTATCGAAGCGACAGCACATCGAGCAGCGAGTACAATGGAACCGCAATCCCTCGGCAAAGAACTCCTCTTCCTGTCTCACGCGCGCACCGTACCAGGGAGCGGGCCCGCCGGGCCCGCAGACTGCGTCCAAATATAGCGCCTGACCGGGGTGTGGGTAAATGCTCTTACCTCGGGTGGGTTCGAAATTGGGGAGTGTAGGATTCGAACCTACGAAGGCGAATGCCAACAGATTTACAGTCTGCCCCCTTTGGCCGCTCGGGAAACTCCCCATGTATCGTTTCAAACCGGAAGCTACCACGGCTTCCGGTCAACAGTCAAGCCATCTGTCGGATTCGAACCGACGACCCCGAGATTACAAATCACGTGCTCTGACCAACTGAGCTAAGATGGCTTGTTCCGCGATCACGCGGAAAAATAGCCAAAGCTTCGCCCCGATGTCAAGGCGCCGGCGGCGGTCGGGGCAGGCAGTTTACCGCCGCCGGTTCAGTACGGAGGTACGTCCCCCCCGGGGGATCCGGGGTACGTGAGGACCTCAGTGTGTCGAGAGTGCACCGATACCGTGTGCTCGAACTGCGCCGTTAGCGCCCCGTCCGCCGACACGTAGGCCCATCCGTCGGCCAGCTTTCTTACCGCCCCGGACCCGAGACTTATGACGGGCTCCACGGTCAGCACCATGCCGGGCACGATCGGCTCTCCGGTGCCGGGACTGCCGGTGTTCGGCACCGACGGGGCCTCATGGAGCCGTCTGCCGATGCCGTGACCGGTGAACTCACGCACTACCTGGCACCCGAAGCGCGCTGCGGTGTGCTCGATCACCGCTGCAACGTCGCCGAGACGCCTGCCGGCACGACACGCCGCGATGCCCGCGTTCGTTGTCTGCCATGCCGCCCGCAGCAAGCGATGGGCGTCCGCATCGCCGGACCCCACGACATAGGTCCACGCCGCATCCGAAGCCCACCCGTTCATTCTGACGGAGACATCCACCGTGACAATGTCCCCGTCCTCTAGAACGCGCTCGTCGGGAACCCCGTGTACCGCCACGTTGTTCACCGAAACACAGGCCGTCGCGGGAAATCCGGTGGCGTGCTGCCACGCCTCGGCCTGGCCCTGCTCTATGTGCGCGGTGCAGAACGCTTCGATCTCCCGTGTTCGGAGTCCCGGAGCCATCACCGGCGCGAGCTCACGAAAGAGGGCCGCAAGCAGGCGCCCCGGTACGCGCATGCGCGTCACGTCGGCACCGGTCTTGAGCGGTATGTAGGCGCCCATCACGACGGCTCCGCGGCGTCCGGCGGCCGCCCCCCCGGGGTGGCGGACCGTCCCTGCGATGCGCCTGATTGTCCGTCTCCGGAGAGGTCGGGCCGCAGCCTGCGAGCGCCCTCGAGATAGACCGGATGCACCGCGCCCCCCGTGGGGCTTTCGAAGGTCAGCAGGATTCGGACTACCCGGGGAAGCGAGTCCGGGTAGGTCGGCTCCTGGGTACAGAACAGCGCCGTGCCGGCCGCCGCGCCCGTTCGGCGCAGGGCCCGGGCCGGGTTCTCGGCGCAAAGGTCCTGCGTCTGGGAGAATACGACGCTCACGATCCGGTCCTCATGTACGTCGTTCGCAGTGAGAAGGCTCTCGAAGAGCCGTGATACCCCTTGCTCCATGGCTGCGGCGGTGTCGTGCTGCAACTGAATTGCTCCGCGTACCGCGTAAACGGGCATATCGTCCCTCTCGGTTCAAGATACGGGCTGGATGAGCACCGTGACCAGGTGTGCGCTCAGACTCATGAGCACCGCGAAGGCGGCAGCGGCGACCGCGTAAAGCAGCCTGCCGAGAAGAACATGACGTCTGGTTATCATCCAGACCACCAGGGCGCCCCCGTAGTAGACGGTGGCGAATGCGCACAGTGCACTGCTTACCCGCAGGACCGCCAACAGCATCCGCTGCGATTCGGGTAGAAAGCGCTGGTAGTTGCCGAGCAAGTATACCCCGAGAACAATTACCGACAACAGCAGCAGGAATACGCTTGCGGCTTCGAGGATGCGCATGCTTCGGTAGAGGACCGGGTAGTCGTGTCGGCGTCTGCGGCGTGCTGCGGTCATCGGAACCTGCGTTACCGCCAGTATAGCAGAACCCGTTGTTGCATCGAAGGGGTATTTGGGCCTACTATGAATCGACACCCATGTCCGATAAGCACCGTCCATGGAATTCAACTACCGTGCAGAACTCGAGTGCCGAATCGGGAAGGACCGTCCGCGAGACGGCGTCGGAGACGTTGCCCGGTGCTCCGAATAACCGCACCGTACTCATTCAGCGGATTCGCGCCGCCTCGGCGTCCCGCCCCGTGACGCCGGCGGCCGTCGAATCTCGCCTTCCGAAGCTTTCGGACGTTCGGGCCGTGCTCTTCGACGTCTACGGTACCTTGTTTATCTCCGGCTCGGGGGACATCGGCACCGCCATGGACAAGGGGCGTGATGACGTGTTTGCCGACGCCTTTCTCGAGGCGCTGTCCCATATTGCGGGTGATAACTCGAGCTCCCGTGATGTCTCCGGTGACGTTTCCGGGCTGCCGGCGGGCCTCGGGGAAGCGGCGCGAGAGGCGTACTTCTCCACCATCGCCGAGCTGCACGAGCAGTCGATGGCGGCGGGGGTCGAGGCGCCGGAGGTCGATGTTCGAGAGGTCTGGCGGATTGCCTGCCGACGCCCGCCTTTGTGCCGGTATCTCAAGCGCCTGCCCGGCGCCGCCGAGATCGAAGAGCTTGCTCTTGCCTACGAGCTCCGGGCGAATCCGGTATGGCCGATGCCCGCCGCGCGCAGTACCCTTCTCGAGCTCGCAGCGCGAGGCTATCGCCTCGGTCTGGTGTCGAACGCGCAGTTCTTCACGCCGCTTTTGTTTCCCGCCCTCATGGCAGCGGAGCTCGGCGAGCTAGGCATAGACCCGCAGCTGTGTGCGTTCTCCTTTCGGGAGGGACACGCCAAGCCCTCTCCGATGATCTTCCGTGGCCCCCTCAGCGGGCTTCGGGAACGCGACGGTATTGTGCCGCGGGAGGTGCTTTACGTGGGTAACGATATGCGAAACGATATCGCCGCCGCCGCCGTTGCGGGCTGTCGCACCTGTCTGTTTGCCGGGGACGCACGCTCGTTGCGGCTGCGGCACGCCGATTCGGCGCTTGCTGGAATCCAACCGGAGGCAATCATCCGATCACTCCCGGAGCTCCTATCGGTGCTACCGGTGCAAGGGGGAACCTTTCATGCGTAAGTTCCTTGTCGGTCTCTTCATCCTGCTCATCGCAGCGGGTGCGGTCTTCTACATCGGTTGGGTGCAGATCCGGATACCGGCCGGCTCCTACGGCGTCGTGTTCACGAAAACCGGCGACTGGGACGAGACGGTCATACGGCCGGGTGAGTTCCACTGGCGCTGGGAACGGTTACTGCCGACGAATTTCACGCTCCACGTCTTTCCTGCCACGGCGCACCGCGTGGACCTGCGCTCCTCGGGCACCCTTCCCTCGGCGGAGGTCTACGCCGAGTATCTGGAAGACTCCCCCGATTTCGGGTATCAGATCGATCTCACCGTGGCCTATCGGATACGGGCATCGGAGCTGCCGCGACTGGCCCGGGAGCAGGGACTCCGGCCGGCGGATCTCGAGGAGTGGTATAACGATTACGACGATCGCATCACCGATCAGGCACGTGGTCTCGTGCGCGAGGTCTATACCGAGGCCCAGGAGGAGTCCCCCGGCCGGATCCACCTGGCAAGCCTGGAAAAGGAGCTCACCGACGCCTTTGCCGAAGAGTTTTCGGATCTGGAGTTCTTACAGGTCGTACCCACCAGGGTATCCGTCCCCGATTTCGATCTCTACGAGGCCGGACGCTCCCTGTATTTCGAGACCGTTGAGGCACGCCGCGCAGCGATCGCCGAAGATGCTTTCGAGGCGGAGGAGCGCCGAATCACCGAGGAGAGCCGTCTGGGAACCCTAAAGAGATACGGGGAGGTTCTGAGCGAGTTCCCCGTCCTCCTGGACTATTTCTCCATGAGCGCCGAGCAGGGAGTCGATCCCCTGGCTCTCCGAAGCCTGTGGAATCAGGAGCTTCCGGTGCCGGAGGCGGAAGAGAGCGAGTGATCTCAGGTGATCCCGGCGCCGAGACGCAGAGGCGACTCACTCGGCGGCGTTGTCTTCGAGAGCCGACTGTGAGAGAAGCACCGTCAGTTTCTTCAGGACGGCGCCTTCCTCGGCAAGTCGCCATTTCAACGCGTCCGAATGCGGGTTCGTGGCGTCATAGAGCGCGTATCGCTCCCTGAGCACCTCCGGGGGATCGGCTGAAAGCTCCGCAAGGACCCCCCGGATACCCTCTATGTGCTCGTTTCCTCCCTCCATGATCTCGCCGATTTCCCGCTCGGTTTGCTCGACCAGGCTGCGATAGGAGCGGAGACGCTGAGGCTCGTGCTCCGAGGAGTAGCGCACGCGATAAAAGAGCTTGCCCGTGTCGGTGTCCGGAGAGAAGGCCTTGTCGAGTCGCTCGATCCTCTCCGCGACGTCCACGAGAGCGGCGGTATGCGTGGCGAGATCACGGGAAACGGACTTATTACGGGCAGGGACCATTCTCCCGAGGACCCGGGCGAACTCCTGCAGGCCGTGCCGATAGGGTCCGACGAGATACGCGTGAAGCAGGTTCAGCGCCTGCACTCCGCGAATCGGCGGGAGCCCCACGCTTCGCACGGAGGCGGGTGTGTACTCCGGCAGAAACTCCAAGTGGGTAATCGGCCCACCGAAGATTTCCCGACGCAGCCGCTCGAGCGCGCTCCGGCGGATCTCCGGGAACCGTTCGTCGAGATCCTGGAGAAGCTCAATGCGCATCGAGTTGGCGTAGAACTCGCGCAGGTCTATCTGCGGCGCATAAGCCGTGACCCGATAGTAGGGATCGCGGCGATGGTAACGAATGAGATCGGCAAGCGACACACGCCGACCGATGCGGCGGACCGTCTCGTGCAGCTCGTGCAGGTGCTCGAGGAGACCGTCGACGATACCTTCTCGCTCGTTTCGCGCCTCCGCGCTCCCGGTTTCTTCGGTGTTTCGCTCGGCGTAGTCGGCAAGGAGCTCTCGATGGACGGAGAAACGCTTGTTGACCTTGAGCCCCTGAAAAACTCCGTAGTAGAGCTCTTCGAGAAGGGGCAGTACCGCCCGGGCCGAAGCACGGCGCATGTTCGGGGTGTCCTCAGGCGGCGCAAGCCCCGGCCGGTAGCCGAAATGTCCGAAGAATTGCGCAAAGTCGAACAGGCACACGTCCCGTAGATAGTACAGGGGCATGACTCCTTCGGCGATACGCGTGTACACCTCCCCGGGAATGCTCTCGAGGTAGGAGTCCAGACGCGAGAGTAATTCCGTGCGGATCTCCCGCTTGCTCTGCGTCCGGATGAAAATGTCCTCCATGTCCCCCTGCGGCAGAAGATCCTCCGACTTCTCTTTGGCATCCGGTATCTTGGCGGCGAGAAGCCGGTGCACCATCAGTCGGAGGGCTTCCTTGCGACTCCACAGGTAACCGAACAGCGGAATGACGGGATAGGCGGCCCGGTAGAGAGTGAACACCCATTCCGCAATCGAGGGTTCTATCGTGTCCGCCGCCGTATCGGAGCGAAGGAGTCCGGCGGAGCGAAGAGTATGGCGGAGCGTAGCAAGCCGGGCCTCGACAAAGCACGTCTCCCGGTCCTTGCCGGTGAAGAGCCGGCGAAGCCACACGCGAAAGCGCAAGGACAACGACATGCGGGCCATGTCGGCTCGGATGAGCTCCGTTCGGTGCGAGCGTTGAAGCTCCGCCGGGTAGATACGCGTTGCGGTCCGGCCGTAGTCGAGGCTGAGGCTCCGTACGATCTTCCCGTAGAGCTCCTTGCGCTCCTCCTCGGGAAGCGCCCGGGCGAGCTCGTTGAGCCGCGAGCTCATCCCTGCTCCTCCGCGAGAGCGCGGACCATGATCAGGCGCCCGGAAATCATGTCGACCCGCAGCGTATCGGACACGACCTCGTTGCTGATGCCCACGTCGCCGTGCCGCCACGTGAGCCCGTCGAGCGGCCAGCGCAGCCCCTCGGAGCGCATGCGGCACTCCTCATTCCCGACCGGAAAGAAGGAGACAGTGCGGCCACGCAGCCCCGGGTACTCGAGCTCTGTGTCTATGGCGATAACTTCGTCTGAAGCGGTAAGCCACACGCGGGGATGGCGCTCCCGGTCGAACAGCGAGACAATGCCTACCAGGTGGTCCAGTCGCCCGCCGCCCCCGCCGGCGAGCAGGATATCCTCACATCCCTGCTCGTAGAGCACCTCGAGGGCAATCTCCGTGTCCGTGTAGTCCTTGTACCGCCGGTAGGTGCGAACGCGCTCGGCCGGCACTCGCTCGAGAAGGCGCGAATCACTTAGGGAGTCCATGTCCCCGACGACCAGATCCGGCTCGAGCGCAGCCTCCAGGGCCCGCTCCAGCCCCGAATCCGCGACCACCACGCGGTCCACGCTTCGTCCGAGGCGGTTCAGCCGATCCGAAGCCGGGCCCGCACCTCCGGTTATCACAAGCCCTTTAATGCTCCCCTCCATGTACACCTCTTTGCCATCCGCAACCATAGAGCATATCCCGTTCCGTGCAAAGCGACAGCCGTCGTTGCATGCGACCCCAGGACGGACGGCGCCTGCAGAAAAGTCTAAAGCCGTGCTCCCACGCACCGATGCATAGAGCGACACACAACCGCGGACACGGACGTTCGTGGTAACACCCTCAAGGAGGAACTCATGGTTATCAACCACAACATGAGCGCTATGTTCGCTCAGCGCCAGCAGAAGTTCAACTCGATGGAGTCTCAGGGCAACATCGAGAAGCTCAGCTCCGGCATGCGCATCAACCGCGCCGGTGACGACGCCTCCGGACTCGCGGTATCGGAGAAGATGCGTTCCCAGATCCGCGGTCTCCAGCAGGCCGAACGGAACGCCGCCGACGGCATCTCGATGATCCAGACTGCCGAGGGCTTCCTGCAGGGGAGCCAGGACATTCTGCAGCGGATGCGCGAGCTTGCCGTGCAGTCCTCGAACGGCATCTACACCTCCGAGGACCGGATGCAGATCCAGGTAGAGATCTCCAGCCTGGTAGACGAGGTCAACCGCATCGCCTCTCACGCGCAGTTCAACGGCATGAACCTGCTCACCGGACGCTTTGCCCGAGAGACCGGGGAGAACACCGTTACCGCCAGCATGTACTTCCACATCGGCGCAAATATGGATCAGCGCGAACGGGTGCACATCGGCACCATGACGGCCCAGGGCCTCGGCATCCAGAGCGCCGACGGTCTACCGCACACCGCGACGTTCATCTCCATGTCGACGCCCGACAAGGCGAACATTGCCATCGGTGTCATCGACGACGCAATGAAGGCGGTGAACAAGCAACGGGCCGACCTCGGAGCCTACCAGAACCGCCTCGACTATGCCCGGCAATCGCTTTCGGTGGGTGCGGAGAACATCCAGGCCGCCGAATCGCGGATCCGAGATGTGGACATGGCGAACGAGGTCGTGGACTTCACCACGAACCAGATCCTCAACCAATCGTCCACGGCCATGGTCGCCCAGGCAAACCAGCAGCCGCAGGCGGTACTCGAGCTGCTCCAGTAATCGCTACCCGGAAGGGCGGACGGCGGGGCTCCCCCGCCGTCCGCATTCGGGCCTTCCTTCCGCCGGTCTTGCCCCGCGCCCCCACGGACCGGGATAATGAGGCCGTGAAACGCTTTTCCACCCCCCGCGTACTCGAATCCTTCGCTCGCCGTTTTCACGAGGCGGGTTATCGCTGTTTTCTCGTCGGCGGCGCGCTCCGAAATCTCGCGGCCCGAAGGCGGCCGACGGACTTCGACATCGCCACCGATGCGCGCCCCGAGGAAGTTCAAGCGCTTTTCCGTCGTGTCATCCCCACCGGCATCCGCCACGGGACCGTCACCGTACTCTACAGGGGCGGACAGTTCGAGGTTACCACCTTTCGCACGGAGAGCACCTACTCCGACGCCCGGCGACCGGACTCGGTGTCGTTTTCCACATCCATAGAGGAGGACCTTGCCCGCCGGGATTTCACTATCAATGCAATGGCCCTCGATCTGATTTCACGGGACTTTCGCGATCCCTACGACGGGCTCGGTGACCTGAAGAAGGGAATAATTCGCGCGGTCGGCGACCCCACCGAGCGTTTCCGGGAGGACGGGTTGCGGGTTATCCGCGCGGTGCGCTTTGCCACCCAGCTGGAGTTCGAAATCGAAGAAGCGACGCGTCACGCCATCCGGAGCGCCCTACCTTCCCTGGGGAAGGTTTCCGCCGAGCGCATACGCGACGAGCTGGTCAAGATGCTCGAGGCCCCTCACCCGGCCGCCGGACTCCTCACCCTCTACGAAACGGGGATCCTGGGCCTTGTAATGCCGGAGCTCGCGCGCGGGGCCGAGATTCCTCAGGGAGACGGAATCCACGACAACGTACTCACCCACTCCGTTCATGCCGCAGCGGGTGCGCCCGCCGACCGGCTCGAGATCCGGCTTGCCGCACTCTTGCACGACGTCGGTAAGGTTGAAACGTACGAGGAAGACGAATCGGGGATGCGGTTCCACGGCCACGACGTCGCCTCCGCGGAGCGCGCCCGGGACATCCTCAGTCGCCTGCGGTTCTCGAACGCGGTGGTCGACCGCGTTTCGCATCTGATCCGCCACCATATGTTTGACTACGATCCCGGAAGCTGGACCGATGCTACCGTCCGGCGTTTTCTCGCGAGGGTCGGAGCGGACTACCTCGACGAGCTCATCCTCTTAAGACGGGCGGACAGCTACGGAAAGGCGGGGCGACCCGTGAACGACCGGCGCCTCGCGGAGCTCGAGCGCCACGCCGCTCGCGTGCTCGCCGAGGACAGCGCTCTTTCCATCCACGACCTTGCCGTGAACGGCCATATCCTCAACGAGGAGGCGGGAATACCCAAAGGCCCCGAGATGGGACGTACCCTGGAGTTTCTTCTCGAGACGGTACTACAGGATCCGACCCAGAACACCCGCCGAAAGCTCGTGGAGATTGCGCGCAATTACTATCGCAGCCGTCTTGCCCCCGACAGCCGGTAAGCTTCGGCCGGGCCGGCCGGCACGACGGCGGTTCGACGCCCTCGGGCGCTGACGGCCCGGC
>JBKHEN010000016.1:0-28656 GCA_046540795.1 Spirochaetaceae bacterium
GCCGGCCCGGGATTGGACGCCCGGGTTCGGGTTTGGAGGCCCGGCCCGGGTTCGGACGGCCGGCGCTTTACGCGAGGACGCAGGATATTTCACGCGCAGTCAGGCGGAGGAAACTATATGGAACTGGAAATCAGGAATCTGAAGGCGTCCGTAGAGGGAACGCCTATACTCAACGGTGTCGATCTGTCAATGAGTTCGGGTGAGGTACACGCGCTCATGGGGCCGAACGGCTCGGGGAAGAGCACGTTGACCAACGTCGTCTTCGGTCATCCGAGCTATGAGGTCACCGGCGGAGAAGTCCTCGTGGACGGCCGGAACATCCTGGAGCTCGAGCCCCACGAGCGGGCGCAGCTGGGACTGTTCATGGCCTTTCAGTACCCGGTCGAAATTGCCGGCGTCACGGTGGGGCGGTTTCTCAAGCGCGCCGCCGAGATTCGCTTCGGCGAGGAAGGTATCAACGCGAAGGAGTTCCTCAGGCGCCTGCGGGAGACCATGAAGTTCATGGAGATTGACGATGGGTTCGTCAACCGCTATCTCAACGAGGGCTTCTCCGGCGGTGAGAAGAAGCGTATGGAGATCCTCCAGATGCTCATGCTGCAGCCGGAGTTCGCGGTGCTCGATGAGACCGACTCCGGCCTCGATATCGACGCGCTGAAAGTGGTCGCCAACGGCGTGAACAGAATGCGCGGAGAGAGCTTCGGCGCGCTGATCATCACGCACTATCAGCGCATTCTCAACTACATAAAGCCCGACTTCGTACACATCATGTACCGCGGCAGGATCATTACCTCCGGTGGGCATGATCTCGTAGAGACCCTCGAAGAGAAGGGCTATGAATGGGTGAAAGAACAGTACGGAATCGAGGAGGAAGCTGATGAGCAGCCAGCCGCAAACGGTTGATATAGGTGAATATAAGTATGGGTTCCATTTCCCGGATACCTCGGTCTTCAAGACCCGCAAGGGACTGGACGAGGGGGTAATCCGCGCTATTTCGGCCAACAAAGGGGAGCCGGATTGGATGCGGGAGTTCCGCTTGCAGTCGCTCGAAGCGTTCCGATCGCGTCCCATGCCCAACTGGGGGGCCGACCTCTCGGATATCAACTTCGAGAACATCTACTACTACATAAAACCTTCCGATCGTCAGTCACGGGACTGGGACGACGTACCGGAGTACATCAAGGAGACCTTCGACCGCATCGGCATTCCCGAGGCGGAAAAGAAGTACCTTGCCGGCGTCGGCGCGCAGTACGATTCGGAGGTGGTCTATCACAACATTCAAAAGCGCCTCGAGGATAAAGGCGTCATCTTCAGCGACCCCGAGACCGCCGTACGGGAGCATCCGGAGATCGTGCGCAAGTACTTCGGCACGGTCATTCCCTACAACGATAACAAGTTCGCCTCCCTCAACAGCTCGGTATGGTCGGGCGGGAGCTTCGTTTACGTGCCGCCCGGCGTAGAGGTAGACATTCCGCTGCAGGCGTATTTCCGGATCAATTCGCAGAACTTCGGACAGTTCGAGCGCACGCTGATCATCGCCGACGAGGGCGCCTTCGTACATTACGTGGAAGGCTGCACGGCACCGATCTATACTACCGATTCGCTGCACTCGGCGGTGGTGGAGATCATCGCCATGCCGCGGGCCCGGGTACGCTACACGACCATTCAGAACTGGTCGAGCAACGTGTACAACCTGGTGACCAAGCGCGCGGTGGCTCACGAGGGCGCCACCGTGGAGTGGGTCGACGGCAACATCGGCAGCAAGCGCACCATGAAGTACCCCTCGGTCATGTTGATGGGTGAGGGAGCGCACGGCGAGGTTACCTCGATCGCCTTCGCCGGCTCCGGTCAGGAGCAGGATACCGGCGGAAAGATCGTTCATGCCGCCTCCAACACCAGCTCGGTGATTACCTCGAAGTCCATCAGCAAGGGCGGCGGCATCGCGAGCTACCGGGGCCAGATTCGGGTAGACGAGGACGTCGAACAGGCGCGCTCGCACGTTGTCTGCGACGCGTTGCTCCTCGACGGCGACTCGACCAGCAACACCTATCCGTACATGGACATCAAGTCCGATGACGTCACGATAGAGCATGAGGCCCAAGTCTCGAAGATCTCCGAGGAACAGCTGTTCTACCTGATGAGCCGGGGCTTCGACGAGAACGAAGCCTCCATGATGATCGTCAACGGCTTCCTGGAGCCGCTGGTGAAGCAGTTGCCGATGGAATACGCTGTCGAGCTGAACCGGCTCATCGAGCTCGAGATGGAAGGCTCGGTCGGATAAGGAAAGGACGAGGAAATCATGGACTCAAGTCAAGTGGCCCCGGCATTCACGGGGACGGGGGACATCCACAAGTTTGTCGAGACACGGGAGGAGCCGGATTGGATGCTGGACATCCGCCGGGCCGCACTCCGGCGGTTCGCGGCCATGGAGTGGCCCAGCCCCCAGGAAGAGGAATGGCGCCGCTCGGACATTCGGAATTTGGGTTTTGACTCCTATACGTTTGCCGGCGCGACAGTGCCGCGAACCTCTCGGAGTACCCCGCCGGCAGGAACGGCCGGCCTCATCGAGTTCGACGGGCCGGAGTCCGGTCAGGTATCTCTTGCGCCGGAGCTCGAACAAAGAGGCGTGGTGTTTGCCCCCTTGGCGGAGCTGCTACGTGAACTTCGCGCGGGCGAAGCGATTAGCGAGAAGGCTGTCGCTGCGCTGAGGCGACTCCTAGAAGAGGGGGCGTCGCGCGACGAGAACAGGATGTATCCCTTGCACTACAGCGCCTGGACCCACGGGGTGCTGCTCTACGTGCCTCCGTCGCTCATCGTGGAGGAGCCCTTCGTGGTACGGTTCAACGAGGCCGGTGACGGACGCATGTCCCTGCCCCACGTGGTATGTGCTGTCGGGCAGGGCGCGGATGCCACGCTGGTGCAGCAGGTGAGGGGTACCGAGGAAGAGGGGGAGATCTTTCTCTCCGACGGGGTAGACCTCGAGGTCGGTGACGGAGGCCGGCTTGAGTTCTTTGCCCGCCACGACCTCAATATCGATTCCAGCACCGTGGGAAACGGCATTGCCCGAATCGGCCGTGATGCACACCTCCATCACTTTCTCAGCTCTTTCGGCGGGATGTTTGCCAAGTTCCGGACCGATGTGATCCTGCAGGGGCAGGGTGCCGACGCGCTTATCGACGGCGTATACTTCGCCCGGGAGGACCAACACATGGACATGCGCACGGTGCAGGATCACCGGGGGAGCAACACCGGCAGCCGCACGTTCTACAAGGGCGCGGTGAAGGACGAGGCGCGAAGCGTCTATCAGGGGCTCATCAAGGTCGATCACGAGGCGCCTCAGACCGACGCCTATCTCACGAACAATAATCTCATCCTCAACGACGGTGCGCGCTCGGATTCCATACCGAGCCTGCAGATCAACAACGACGATGTGAAGTGTAGTCACGGTTCCACGACCGGACGCATCGACGAGCGGCAGTTGTTCTACCTCCTCACGCGGGGATATTCTCCCAGGGAAGCGCGCATCATGCTGGTGCAGGGCTTTTTCGAAGCGGTCATTACTCGGGCCCCCGCGTCCGTACGGGAGGCATTGCGGGAGGAAGTGGAGCGCCGTATGCGTGTCACCGAAGGGGACGAGGAGTAGCATGGCGAAATGGCGTGAGACCGTCAGGGTGGATGATTTCAAGAGCACCTACAAGTTCGTGTACCGACGCAAGGAGATCTGCCTGTACAAGCTCGACGACGGCATCTATGCTACCGACAATTCCTGCTCCCATGAGTACTCGCCCCTTCATGAGGGTATGATCATAAACGGGGACGTCTACTGCCCCAAACACGGCTCGCGTTTCGATATCCGTTCCGGTGCGGTGAAGGACTATCCCGCAACCAGCCCGGTGAAGACCTACCCCGTGATGGTGGAAGACGGGATGGTCTATGTGAAGGTATAGAGTATAATCCCGCGTGCATGAGGACGCTCCTTCTCGATCGTGGACAGACGGCTCAAGCGGGCCGGATCATACGTAGGGGTGGGCTCGTAGTGTTTCCCACCGAGACGGTCTACGGGCTGGGGGCAAATGCCTTCGACGGTGAGGCGTGTCTGCGGATTTTCGCGGCAAAAGGGCGGCCCGCGGACAACCCGCTCATCGTCCACATCGCTTCGGTTTCCATGCTCGACGGGGTCGCGGCGGAGACCGAAGAGGCCGCACGCCGTCTGTTTGCAGCATTCTCTCCGGGACCGCTTACCGTCATCCTCCCTCGGGCCTCGCACATTCCGGATGCGGTGACCGCGGGCCTGCCGACGGTGGGCGTGCGGATTCCGTCACATCCGGTAGCGCAGGCTCTACTCGATGCCGCGGGCGTTCCGGTTGCGGCGCCGAGCGCAAATCTTTCCGGCCGCCCGAGCCCGACGGACTTCGAAACCGCGGTGGAGCAGATGAGTGGGCGGGCGAATGCCGTGTTGGACGGGGGGGCATGTGAGCATGGGCTCGAGTCCACCATCGTGCGAGTGGAAGCGGAAAAGGTGCGCGTGCTGAGAGAAGGCGCGGTTACGCGGGAGATGATAGCCGAGGTGCTGTGGGCGGAGGGGCAGGAGATTGCGATCGCCGGCATCGAGGGGCCGGGAGGCACGGGGCAAGAGGAGCCGCCCTCCGAGGCCATCGCTGCTCCGGCTCCGGGGATGCGCCACGCGCATTATCAGCCGCGGGCGCGGGTTGTGGCGGTCGAATCGGAGGAGGTCCCGGAAGCGCTCGCGCGGATTCTCGAGGATCCGCGGGAGTCGGTCGGATACATCGGCTTTCAAGCGCCGAGGGGAGCCCCGGTCGAGAGGCTCGCCGAGATCGTCAGGCCGGCCGATCCCGAGGATTATGCCAGGCGACTGTACCGTGCATTCTACGGTTTCGACGCGGCGGGATGTACGACGGTGGTAGCCGAGCTCCCGGCTCCCAGGGGGATCGGCCGCGCGCTTCGGGATCGGCTGCGGCGTGCGTCGGGAATCGGATAGATTTCCGAATATTTATGTGTAACCTTTTTGGGGGAGTGTTGTTCTATAAATGAATCGGTTGTCTTTTTCTGCCTCCATTTTGCGACTTTTTTACGTGTTGACCCAGGGGTTTTTACCTCCTTTCCCCTGGGTTCTTTTGCCCCTCGGCCGGAAGCCCTGCACCACAGGCTTCCGGTGAGGGGCTTTTTTTATCAGCTTCATGAGGTTGATACGTTTGCGGCTGCGGCCGTCTCTGCAGGGCTCGGAGGCCGTCGCCGGCCGGTCGGCGAACGGCCGGTCCGCGAGGGGCTCGGTCAGCTGGAGGCGGCTTCGGGGAGCTCCACGCGGACGAGATCGGTGTACGTCGGTCCGCCCCGGCCGAGGACGCTTTCCACCAGTGACACGCCGCCGACCGTGAAGCTCATGCCTTCCGTGCCCAGGACCGCCTGCGTGGCTTCGATGAGCGTGGTCGCCGCTTCGCGCAGGGTGCCTCGCGGGGCCTTCTTGCGGGCATAGCCGATGGTAATGTGAGGCGAAAAGGGCCGGGAATCCGTCTCGAACTCCAGCGCTTCGAGCTCGCGGGCAAGGCGCCGGTGCATCTCGGCCAATGTTCCCGTGGGCTCCGACACGCCGGCCCAGAAGACCCGCGGATTACGGGCCGACGGAAAGCACCCTCCGCCGACGGCCGTGGCCTTGCACGTAGCCGCGGATTCCAGGGCCCGGTGCATTCCTGCTTCCAGGGCGGTCAGAAGCTCCTCGTCGGTGTCCCCGAGAAAATGCAGCGTGAGATGCAGGTTATGCGGTGCAACCAGGCGGACGGCGTCGGAGCGCGCCGCGAGCTCCTCGCGGAGAGCCGCCAGGCGGTCGCGAACCTCACGTGAAGGGTGGACTGCAAGAAAGAGGCGTCGAGCGCGTCCCACGGGAACGCAGTATATCCCTCCTGGACTCCGCCGGTGAAGGGGAGCCGGCCGTCGGCCGACAGGCGGGACAGTCACGCGGCCACGCGGCCACGCGATCACGCGATCACGATGGAACACCGCCCGACCGGTTGAACGCTTGCGGCGGTTGAGATATGCTATACTCCGGGAATGGGCGATCAACCGGGGTGGTCATCAAGAGACGGTGAGCAGAATTGGGAGGAGGACCTCCGTCGTCAGATAGAGGATTACTATCTCCCGCAGCAGCTCATCGACACCATTATGGCCCACGGCGGGATCATAAAAGGGTCCGTCGTGGCTACGATGGGCATTGGATTCCTCGACATAGCGGACTACACCTACATATCCCGCTTTCTCAGTCCGCAAGAGAACCAGGACATTCTCAACGGTCTGTATACGGCATTCCACGGCGTGCTCAAGCGGCATGGGGGATACCTGAACAAGATCGAGGGTGACAGCGTCATGTTTCACTACGGCGGTCCCACCGATTCCCAGGTGCCGGGAGACCAGGGCGCCGCGGTACGCTATATCGCAAAGGAGCTCTTCTATACCTGCGTAGAGCTGCAGCGCGTCGCGGAGCGTTTCAACAAGGCCGACGAATCGTTCTTTGCAAAGGGTGAAAGCAGCGAGAACCGCGGGCTCCTCGAACGGGCCTTCGATATCATGTCGCGTTTGCGTCATGACGAGACCGTCTCGGAAGCGTTTAAAGCGTTGTTTCAGATCCGTGTGCGAATCGGTGCAAACGTCGGAGAAGTGACGGTGGGCAACTTCGGTCCCGCGGGGGCCAAACAGTGGGATATCGTCGGCCTTCCGGTTATCGAGGCCAAGCGCATGGAGGCGACCGCTCCCGTAGGCGGTCTCCGTATTTCCGAGTATTTCTATCAGGTGCTCGAGGACTCCCGAATCGCCGACGAGTACTTCTATCGGTTCCGTCGGGAGGCCGAAGCCTATTCCGGATACTACCGGAGCATCGAAAAAACGGAGGTCTTTCAGTACTCCACCGTGCTTTTGCAGGACAAGAAGGATGCGCGGTTCGAGACATACAGCGTGCAGGTCTCCCCGGGATTGCCGGAGTCCATCCTCGGTCAGGTGGAGTCCTTGCTCGAAAAGGGGCCGGCCGGCGCGGACCGGATCATCGACATTCTCAAATACTATCGGGGAAACCGCTTCGTTACTACGGCGATAGAAGAAGGGCTTGTCCACAAAAAGGTGCGCCTGCGCAAGCTCTACATGTTCGAGCTGATTTTCCCTCGGAAGTACGAGCTTATCAAGCGCCGACTCGGGGATCCGCAGGAAGTGGAGCGATTCATCGAGCGCGAATACTCCCTATTTGATCTGTTCCACGGACTGGGGCGCTATCAGGATACCGTGAAGACCTTCGATGCCGCGCCCGACAGCACGACTCCGTTTCAATCATATGAGCAGTACATGCAGACGGAGCGCCGCCGAATCGAGCAGGACTACCAGAGACGAAAACGATACATGCTCGAGCGGGCGTACTTCTACAACGTCGTGTTTCCGCTGGTGTTCGCCAGTATCCGTACCAGTGTTCTCGAATACCAGGCCCAAGTCGAGCTGCTCGAGGCCGTGTGATAAGCGCCTATGCCGGGGTGAGGTGGTGCGTGAGTGCCGTCCACGCAATCCGTGGATACGGCGGCGCCTCTCGCTCCCGGAAGAACGGCACCAGTCGGCGAGCGGCAAGGTGAGCTCCGATGATATTGGGTGCCGCCGGCCCAAGCTCCAGCTCGGCCAGGGCGCCGCAGACCATGATCCGGGGATGCCATCGCAGAAAGGCATCGGGAACGGGATACCCCCGCGGGCCGGTGGGTAGGCGGTGGCTCCGCGCAATCCGGGCAATAAGGGGCGCCGGCGGAACTTCATTGCCGAACCCGGTGGCAAGAACCGCCCTGTCGGTGATGACCGGCCCCGCGTTTCCGGCCGACTGCAGCCTGATGCCCACGTCCGTCGTGCTGTCTATCTCGACGCGGAGAACCTCGTCCCGGATCAGCCGGACCCGAGGCTGTTCCGCGAGCGCCTCGGCAACGTCCGGCGGGATGGAGCCCGGGTAGCGGGCATGGTCGATGAGCCGTCTTCGGTGCGCCGGATCCGAGGAGGCGAGAAACGTGGGAAGGCAGCGAGGGCCGATGTAGCAGGGCTCGGAGTCGAATTGCCGAACCCGCATGTTGTTTCGTGTAAGCAGAATCACCTCTTCCGCCGCCCCGCTTCGAGCGACACTGCAAGCGAGCTGTACGGCAGTCGTGCCGCCGCCGATGATCACCGGACGCCTGGCGGCGGACACCTCTTCGGGGCTAAAGCCGGGATCGAAGACGTGGATCAGTCTCCGGTCGTTCACGCCGCGAGCCCACGTCGGCTTGTAGGGAGGGGACGGTCTTCCCACGGCAAGAATGAGATAGTCCGTTTCGATCGTTTCCGAGTCGGTGAGTACCGTTATCCGCTCCGGGCGCGCGTCCACTGCGCGCAGCCGCCCCCGGCGGCGCATCCGGTGAAGGCCCTCCCGCCGGATGAGGTGACGGGCGTGTGCGTTGAACAGCTCGAGCAACGGGCGAGCGTAAGGTGGAATGAACGGCGGCAATGAGGACGGGGGCGCGTCCCGGTCGGCCTGCTCCTTCGTGGCGGCGGGTCCGGCGCAACCGAGCTTCTGGGCAAATCGCCTCAGAGCGTGAAAGTCGACGTCGAGGTTGTGGCTGCTCGGTGAGCGCAGGTAGCGCATTCCGGTAGCGGAGGTCAGCCGATCCCATTCCGCAAGGGCTTCCTGATGAGGATCGAGAACGATAATATCGTCCATGTCGAGAGCGCCGGTGCGGGTGAGTGCGTGAGACAGGAAGGTGCCGTGTACACCGCCGCCGGCAATTATTACTTTCGGCATCAGGGAGAGGATACTTCTACAGGGCCGCCGGGGGCAAAGGAGAAAGCGCAATGGATGCAGATGTCGTCTTCGTCGGTACGGGACACAACGCCCTGGTGACCGCCGCCTACCTGGCAAAATGGGGTTACAAGGTCTTGATGTTCGAGCGACGCGAGGACATCGGTGGGGCCGTGTGTACACGTGAGATGTTCGGGGGCTATCGGATGGATATCGGTGGGTCTGTTCATTTCATGATTCACCATACCCCGATCGTCTCGGATCTGAAGCTCGATCGTTATGGGCTCGAGTACATCCCGCTTGATCCGTTCATGAGCGCCCCCTTCGAGGACGGAAGCGTAATTCATTTCCATCGGGATCTCGACACCACCTGTGAGAGCATTGCCGGAGTGAATGAGGCCGACGCCGAGCGGTACCGGGAGTTCATACGAAAATGGCAACCGCTGAACAAGGCGGTGTTCGAGCTCTTTCTCGAGGAACCCACCCCGAGTGCCATAGGCCGCAGACTCTTCTTGCGCCGCCTTCACGCAAGCCGTAGGGACCGCAAGGAGATCATGCGGCGGCTTCTCTTTAGCTACGGGAGGCTCCTGAGGGAGACCTTTGAGAGCGAGAAGCTCAGGGCGGCGCTGGCGTGGTGGGGAGCGCAGAGCGGTCCGCCGCCGATCGACGCGGTCTCCGCGGAGTTCGTCGGTTGGCACTCGATGATCCATCTTCGGGGGCCGGCCCGTCCACGGGGAGGCTCCGGCATGCTGACGCAGGCGCTGGCGCGCTACATCGAGGATCACGGTGGCCGGATCCGCACGGGCACGCCGATTCGGAGGATACTCACCGAAGGTGACCGGGCCGTGGGCGTGGAGACGACCGATGGAGACCGATTCACGGCGAAGCGGGTGGTTTCCTCCGCCCATGTGTGGGTTACCTTTCTCGAGCTTCTGGAACACTGGACTCCGCCGGAGCTCAGACGGCGGGTCGGAGGCATTCACGTGGGTAACGGTTTCGGTATGGTGCTCCGTAGTGCCCTCGATGCGCCGCCGGAATACCGGGTGGAAAGCTCATCAGCTGCGGCCGTGCGCAGGGGGATTCAGCTGTTGTGCCCATCGATGCAGTATCTCGATGACGCCTACGCGGATTACCTGAAGGGCTACCCGTCCGAACACCCCGCCGCCATCGGGATGACTTTCTCCGAGGTGGATCCGACGCTGACGCCGGAGGGGAAGGCCCTGCTGTTCGTGTGGGGACAGTATTATCCCCACGATTTGAGGGGCGGCGCCGACTGGGACGCCATTGCGAATCGGGAAGCACGCAAGCTGCTCCGGGTCGTGGATCGTTTCGCGCCGGGGACGAGCAACAAGGTGAGAGATACCTACGTGCAGACGCCGAAGACGATTGCGGAGCTCCACAACATGCCCAAAGCCAACGTCATGCATGTCGAGATGCTCATTGATCAGATGTTCATGTTTCGTCCGATTCCGGAGCTGTCCCGATACGAAACCCCGCTTCAGGGACTGTTTCTCGCAAACGCCGGCATGCACCCGGGAGGCGGGATATTCGGAGCGCCCGGGCGGAACTGCGCCCGGGTGGTTCGCCGCAGCCTCGAGCCTCTGCCGCGCAGACTCATACGCGGGAGATAACGCGGGGGATAACGCGGCAGATAGGCGCCGTTGAAAGAGAGGACCACACTGTGGTGTTTTTTCCTAACGAAATACTCACGGGGTCACGGTATATTTTAGGACGTTATGAGCACGGACGATCTGTCGACGACCATTCTAAACGGACTGTACGAATCCTCCGAAAAGCGGCGGCTGCGACCGGGGGAACGATACGTGGTGGCGAGCGACCTCCACATGGGAAACGGCGGCCGTGCGGACGACTTCAAACGTAACGCCGAGCTGTTCACCACGGTGATGCGGGAGCACTACCTGCGGCATGGATACCGGTTGGTTTTGAACGGGGATATCGAAGAGCTGCACCGATTTCGCCTGGATGCCGTGCGCCGTCGGTGGGCCGCGGTCTACGAGGTCTTTGCCGCGTTCCAGGAGCAGACGGAGCTCCATCGGTTGGCGGGAAACCACGACCTCGAGCTCCTCGAGAACCCTCCGGAGGACTTCGCCGTGGGAGAGTCGTTGCGTCTGGACTACCATGGAGAGGACATCTTCATCTTTCACGGCCACCAGGCCACACTACGAATACTGAAGAACGCCACCCTCGTCGGTTTCGTCCTCCGCTACATTGCCACGCCGTTGGGGCTGCGGAACCGCGCGGCGGCCCACGACAGCAAGCGGCGGTATCGCACCGAACGGCGGGTGTATCGATTTGCGTCCGCCCGGAAGATTCTTGCCGTGATCGGCCATACCCACAGACCGCTGTTCGAATCGATGTCGAAGGTGGATACGGTGAGGTTCGAGATCGAGCAATTGATTCGCACCTATCCGAAGGCGAGCGAAAAGAAGAAACGCTGGATCGAATCGGAGGTTGAGTCCTACAAGGACGATTTGGCTCGGCTGCAGCCGCAGGACGGCTCGCTCGGGGTCGGCGTGCGGGAGAGCCTGTACAATGAGAGTCTCGTGGTGCCGACGGTATTCAATTCAGGATGCGCGATCGGGAAGCGCGGTATTACCGTTCTCGAGCTCGACGGTGACGGTCACTTGTCCCTCGTACACTGGTTCGATCGACGTCGCAGTCAGAAGTACCTGAAGACCGGCATCTACGAGCCTACACGGCTCGAAGATACCGAGTACTACCGTGTGGAAATGGCGTCGGATACTCTGGAGCACATCATGACCCGGGTCAAGTTGCTCGCGTGACGGTAATCTCGGGAATCCTGTAGTGCCGGGTCTGCCGAAGAGCCGATCCGAACCGGTTTAGAGGAAGCGCTTGCGCCTGACGGCTCCTCGGAGGATGCGACGCGGCACGATACGCGCAATCCGCAGGACGATCCGATTGGCGACTCCCGGAACGCAGACGGTTTTCTCACGGCGCTCGAGGGCCTTCAAAGAAGCGGCGACGACCTCATCGGGCTCCATCCACGCTTTCGTGGAGGCGTAGATCGCGCCCCGAGGTAACGGGAACAGGGATGCAAGGGACGACACGTTGATAATGTCTCCGGCGCCGCGCTCGATCAAGCGTGGTGCAACCGCATGGGTAAGGCGCATCGTGGCCTCCACGTGCACCGTGACCATTCCGACCTGGGCGTCGATATCGTCGTCGAGGAAGGGGACGCTGCGTCCAATGCCGCTCGTAGTGCCTGTGATGACGACGGTTCCGGCATCGCGGATTGTCTTCGGCATGTCGAGCCGGCCTCCTTCCCGAAAGAATGCACGTCCGCCTGCGGAGGGTTCAAGCGCTTCTCACAGGTTCAGGGCGGGATGCGGAGGTTGCGTGACGGTCGCGGTATGTAGATAATCACCTCCACCGGAGGCGTGCGCATGGGTCATGGTGCAAGGCGATGGGGTTTTTTGGTCTTCCTCTTGGCGGTCTGCGCCCTATCCGCGGCATCCGCGGCGGGCGCGACATCCGCGGCGGGCGCGACGGAGGCGACGGAGGCGGCGGGCGCGGAAGGACCGTCCCCCTATGCCGGGCACAGAGAGGTCCGCACCGAGCATTTCCGCATCATCTACGAGCCCATCCATGAGCAGGCGGCCCGGGAAGTGGCTTCCTTTGCCGAGGACGTTTACACCGAGGTAACCGAGACCTTGGGTAGCTATCCCGAGACCGTGCCGGTAATTATTCGAGGCCGCACGGCCGCGGCAAACGGGTTTTACTCACCGTTTCCTCATCGAGTTACCCTCTTTGCCACCGGTCCTTCACACCCGTGGTTGGGTTCCCGTCACGAGAACTGGTTGAGGCTCCTGCTCGTACACGAGTTGACGCATTTCGTGCAGTACACCGACCGGACGGGCTTCTTCGGAGCGCTCTCCCGGGTGTTCGGTCACGACGTGAGCTCCTTCTCGTTCCCCTTTATGCCGGGTTGGTACGTGGAAGCTTTGACAACGTACAACGAGACCCGTCTCACGCAGGGCGGACGAGGCCGCAACCCGTTCTTCGAGATGCAGGCCAAGGCTCCGGTCCTCGAAGGACGGTTCTGGGACCTCGATCAAGCCGGCTACGAATCGGCCTATGCTCCACAGGGGCGGATCTACATATCCGGATATCTGCTGGCCGACCATCTGGTGCGAACGTACGGCGAGGACACCTTTCGCAGGATTCATCGAGAGTTCGAGCGGTTGCCGTTCCTGGGCGTCGGCAGGGCGGTGGAAAAGGTCACCGGCGAGGCGTACGAGGATGTGTATGCCGACATGCATGCCGGCGTGATCCGACGCTTCGCCCTCGATGCACGCCTTCCGCAGGGCAAGCGGGTATCTCCGCAAGAGCCCGGTAACCGGTATCTGCCGGTGCCTACGGAGTCCGGCCTCTTCTGGTACGTAGACGCGCCCGGGCAACGTATCGGTATCTACCGGCATCCCGGACTCAACGCAGCGGAGGGTATGGTCGAGGAGGCGGAGCTCATCCTGCCGGTCCGATTGGCAGACCCCTATTCGTTCGACGTCTCGAGGGACGGACGTCTTATCGCGGTGGCCGTCCCGCAACCCCTGCCGAATCACCCGGCGGAAGATGCCTCGTATTCCCGGATTCGCCTCGTAGACCGCAGCGACGGTACGGCCCGGACGCTTACCGAAACGGGGCGATACCGGCAGCCGGCGCTTGCGCCCGACGGTTCCCGCCTGGTTGCGGTCGAGGATACGGGCTCCTATAGCCGACTTGTCGAAGTGAGCATGACAACAGAGGATACCGACAGCCCGACGACGGTGCTCTACGAGCCCGATCAGGCTTCGGTGTTCACGCCGCGGTTCTCCCCGGACGGGGATCGCATTGCCTTCGTGGAGCATACCCGGGGGTTTCAGGACGTCATGCTCTACGAGGGCGGCGAGGTCGGGGCGGTCGGTTCGCGGGATCGCCACGGGGAGTACTTCCCGCGTTTCGCCGACGAGGACACGCTCCTCTACGGAAGCGATCGGAACCTCGAGAGCGCTCTCCCCACGGAAGCAGCAGATCCGGGGCCGGCGGAGATTCGGCCCCGGCGGCTCGCCCTTTACCGCCACGACCTCGCTCCTTCCACCGGCGACGCCGGAGCCGATGGTGAAGACGTTTCGGAGCCGACGCCCGTCGTTGTCGACCGGATCGCCGCCTTTTCGGGTATCCCTCTTGGAGACGGGATCCTCTACGGAAGCTACGGTTCCGACGGCTACGTGCTGCGCTATGCGGAGCCGAACCGGGCCGCCGAGGCTGCCGAGGCTGCCGACGCTCCGGGCGACGATGTGGCCCGGGAGGCGAGGGAACCCGGCGGTCCACCGCCGCCGGTGGAGTGGCCGCCGCTTCCCGAGTCTCGCCGGTATCGCGACATCCCGCGCCCTCTTGCGTGGGCTCCGTACGTGAGTCTTTATGCCGGCTCCGGTGGCGAGCTGCGCGCACCCGTCGGCGCATACGTCTACGGAGCAGGGCTCCTCGGGCGCACCGAATGGGACTCCGTGTTGGCGGCAGACGCGGTGGCCATGCAGCCCGAGATTGCGGTTTCCGCCGCTTATGATCCAGGTCCCGTGCGCATCTCATACGGTTTCGACTACCGGTATCGGCCGGCCCCGGGGAGACGGACCGACGGGGAGGACGACGAGGACGACGAGGACGACGAGGGCGACGCGTTTGAGGTGAGCATGATGAACCGGCTCCTGGTGGGAGCAATGCCGTGGTACGCCCGTCATCCGGCAGCGGAATCGGCGGTGCGCACAACGCTCGGAGCCGCGTTGCAAGCCCGCCGGACGGCTGGATCGGACTTTGCCGCGACGGATACCTTCGGCGGAACGACGGTGGAGCGGGAGCTCCACGTGCTTGCCCGAGGCAGCATCGAGCACGTGGCGTTTTCCCCGCAGGCCGCGTATTTCGGCGGCTTTGCCGCGGCGACGGGCACGGAGGTGCGTTATACGCCGCGGGCGCTCGACGCCGCCGAGAACCGTGTCGAGTCGACCTCCCACGCCTTGCTTCGTGTTCCTTCGGGCGTTGCTCAGCACGTCGTCGGGCTTCGCTTCGAGAGCGAGACGAGCACCGACGGAGGCCCGAGAGCATATGCATGGCCGCGCTCGGGCATGCCCGGACGCTCCGCCGACGGGGATGTCGCCGCGGCGATGACACTCGATTACGGGTTGCCCCTCGGGCTTTACGATCGTCCGCTTATCGGACCTCGGCCGTACAAGCCGGCGCTCCTCGGTGCCGGTATGACGCTATATGCGGAAGACGCGTGGTTTTTCGACATCGACACCGGACGGCTACAGCCCGAAGAGGACCTGATCTTCGGGATCGAAACCGAGGGGCGGTTTACCGCGTTAGGTCTTCCCCTGCGCGCCGGAGCGGGCCTTGCCGCCCGTGTGGAGCGAGGCTTCGGCGAGCCCCTCTCGGAAGACGATTTGCGGTTCTACGCCTTTTTCTCCTCGGAGGTCACCCGGCAAACGCGCTCCTCAGCGGATCGACTTGTACCCGGCGGGTACGCCGCGCGGCGAGAAGACGATCTGCCATAGCTGATTCTTCCGTGCCCTGAAGCCCGCCGCGGAGGAGAGCAGATAGAACCGCCACATCCGATGAAAACGCTCGCCGTAGCGTTCAGCGATCTCGGGCCAGGAGCGCTCGAAGTTATCGATCCATTGCATCAGCGTCGTGTCGTAGTGGGCACCGAAATTGTGCCAGTCTTCGAGCACGAACAGCCCCTCGGCGGCCGTGGTGATCTGGCGCGCGGAGGGTAACATCGAGTTTGGAAAGATGTAGCGCGAGATCCACGGATCGCCCTGGGTTACCGATCGATTGCCTCCGATTGTGTGAAGCAGGAAGAGCCCGTCTTCGGTGAGAAGTTCCCGCACAGTTTCCATGAATTGCCGGTAGTTTTTGTAGCCGACGTGCTCGAACATTCCGATGGAGAAAACGCGGTCGAAAACTTCGTTTAGCGCGCGGTAATCCGAGAGCCGGATATCTACCGGGAGGTCTCCGATTCGCTCCTGCGCATGGTTGACCTGTTCCCGGGAGACGGTAACGCCGACCACTTCACAGCCGTAGCGCTCCGCCATGAACATGGCCGCGCCGCCCCAGCCACACCCGATGTCGAGCACGCGCATGCCGGGCTGGAGCCCCAGCTTCCGCGCGACGAGATCGAGCTTGGCCTCCTGTGCCTCGTCGAGCGTTTCGGCGTCCTTCCAGTAACCGCAACTGTAGGTCATTCGTGAGTCGAGCATGCGCTCATAGAGGTCGTTTCCGATGTCGTAGTGCCGCTCTCCGATGGTGAACGCCCGCCGACGACTCTGTAGGTTGACGAGCTTCGCCCGGACCACGTCGAGTGCCATGATCCGCGCGACGAACTTGCGATGGAGCCCGGCGTTCAGAACCCGGGTCAACATCTCGTCTATGCGGGGACAGTCCCACCAGCCGTCCATGTAGGACTCGCCGAGCCCGAGCGTTCCCTCGGCGAGGACTCGTCGGTAGAACCGCTCATCATGCACCCGGACGTCCCACGATCGGTCGCCGTTGATGCGTATGTCGGTGCCTTCGATAAGCCGTTCTATCTTCTCTCGATACCGATTGCGCGACGGTGCGGGGGAGCCGCTATCCTCCTGTGAGGCGTGTGTGCGGATGTCACGTGTCCTGTCCATATGACCTCCTCCGGCCCTACTGTAGCATCAGGTACGGAGGAGGGGAAACCACGGTGGAGGACCAACAAACCGCCGCCCCGGCTCAGGTTACCGCTGACCGGCGGTCGGTACGGATCGGCGGGATCAGTCTTCGAGCTGCCGATCGAGGTAATCGAGCGCCTGTTCCGCCTTGAACTCCGCGAACGCCGCATCCTCGTTTCGCTGGAAGGCCTCGCCGGTGGCTTGCCGGTAGTTTTCTTTGGGGAACGACATGAGGGCGTAGATGGTCCCGTCCGGCCCCTGCGAAACTTCTTCCGGTGTCGTACCTTCGAGAGTGGTCTCCGTGACCTGGCGTGAAATGTTCTCAACGAAGTTTATCACTTGGTTGTTGTCGTCCACACCACTCTCCTGGGCGTAGTCCACGATAGCCGCCTCGATGTTTGCATTCATCTGGAAGGCAATATCCTCGCGGGCCCGGCTCATGGCCATTCTCCGCGAAGTATCGAGTGACGACATCTTTGCCGACCCCACGCCGTAGAGAGCATCCTCCGCGGTCGGTGGATTCAGGTACCAATCCGGTGCGCCGGCCTGCTCCGCCGGTGCCGGCTCCGCTTCTTCCTCCGCGTCGCTTGCGCAGGACACCACGAAAGCGACGACGATAAGGACAACAATCAGATACCCGAGTCGTTTCACGTCTGTTCCTCCCTTCTCTAGAACGTGCGTCTGTACCTACGCAGAAGAATATAGCAGTCTCACGGCATTCACAAGTCGAAACCCGTATTCCTGAAGTGGAAAACAGGCCGATCACATCTCAGCCGTTACGAGGCCTCTCAGACGGTCCCGCGATACGGGAGCCGTCACACGTGCTCCACGGGAACACCGACCCCCGCGGACAGGAGGCCGGCGAACGCCTCCGCCGACAGCGGCTTGCAGAAGTAGTATCCCTGCATCCATCGCACTCCCATGTCCACCAGGATATCGCGCTGTGTCGCGGTCGACACCCCTTCTATGATGACCTGTTTTCCCCGCGAGCGAACCCCGGCGATGATGCTCCCGAGGTATTCCCGATCCTCCCGGCTGTGGTCCAGATCATCCACGAAGGTCTTGTCTATCTTGAGTACGGGCACGGGCAAACGTTTGAGATAGCTCAGCGAAGATTGGCCGGTGCCGAAGTCGTCGATCCACGTGTCAACGCCGAGCTCGTTGAGCTGGCGAATACGGCGTACCGCGTTCTGCGGGTCAGCCATACAGCCGCTCTCGGTAAGCTCGAGCTTGAGTCGCCCCGGCGGCACCGGCCGCTCGCCGGTGCTGTTCATGGCACCGCGAATCACCTCGGTGAGCTCCTCATCGTCCAGCTCCTTGGGGCTTATGTTCATCGAGACGAAGATGCGATACTCCTCCGACCACCGGGCAACCTTTGTGCAAACGCTGAAGAGGACCCATTTGTCGATGGCGCGAACGATTCCGGTGTCTTCAGCCAGCCGCAGAAAATGCTTGGGGGTAATGAGACCCCGGGTGGGGTGGTGCCACCGGACGAGGGCTTCCGCCCCATGTATGACCCCTTCGGCGTCCACGATGGGCTGATAATAGAGTTCCAGCTGCCTCGACTCGAAAGCCCGCATCAACTCGGTATGGAGGGTCATCCGGGCTACGGCACGCTCATGGAGGGAGGTATCGTAGAGCTGAAAGCTGCGATCCGCCGCCTCGGCCTCGATCGCGGCGGAATTCGCACGCTGTAGCAGTATCTCCCCGTCGAGAGCATCGTCGGGAAAGACCGCCACTCCGATGATGGCCCAGACCCGCAGGTCCATGCCCCGATAGCGATACGGGACCCCCACCGCATCCACCAGCTTCTGCGCTACGATGGCGGGGTCCGTGTTTCGGTTGACCCGCGGCAACAGAACCACTAGGTTGCTCCCCTCGAAGCGAAACACGTAGTCGCTCTGTCGCAGTTGCGCCGTGATCCGCAGGCCCGTGTTCTCCAGAAGCAGATCCCCGATGCGGGTGCCGTGGGTCTGATTGATACGTTTGAAGTTCTTGAGACTTATGAACAGGAGCGCCCGCACGTCGTCATCGGTGGAGCGGCGTGCATTGGCGATTTCCTTCTCCAGAACAAGCTCGAGGGAACGGCGGGTAAGCAGTCCCGTGAGCGGATCCCGATACTGCGCTTCCGCATAGCGGCGCGAACTCTCCTCGTCGTGAAGGAGGTCTCTCATGAACACCAGCGTGTGGGTAATGTCCCCGGAGCCGTCCCGGAACGGGGTCATGTGTACGTCGAACAGCCCTCTTCCCCGGTGACCCGCGACGGGACGAGTCCACTGTACCTCTTCTCCCTCGAAGCACCGGTCGATTCGACCGGCGATATCGTGCTCTGTGTCGTGATCATCGAGAATGTCCCCGAGGCGGCGTCCCTCGAGTTGTGTGCGCTCAATGCCGGTTAGGCTTGCCACCCGCTCATTCGCGAGCTCGAGAGTGTGGTCAGGCCGGACGAGAAGAATGTGGTCCCGGGCCAGATTTATGATCCGCTCGAACGTATCAGACATGCCGTCCCCTGACGGTGTACCATGAGTTACGGGGCGGCGCAAGCCCGAAGGCCGTGTTTCCCTTATCGCAGCCGTACGTCCGCGCCGCGCATGTCGGAGCTCAGCTCAAAGGAGAAGGCGTCGAACCGGGGCCGACCGACGAGGCTTCGCTCGTCGGGGTTGTATATGCCCCACGGCTCCCGGGGACCGAGGATGCCCATGTCGAGCTCTTCGTTGTCGTTGGTGTCGAGAAAGGCAAGGAGGACGTACGTGCCGCTCGGCACTCCGCGAAGTCGATATACCACGACATCTGTCGAGTCTACCTCGTAGACACGGCCGGCAACATAATCGTCGGTTGTCTCTTTGTTGATGAATCGGCCGCGCTTTTCGAACACCGCCACAAAGAGTCTCCCCTCCTGCTCGATGCCCTCGACCCTGCCGGACACCCGGTGCTCTTCGGCGGGAACGGCCACTGAAGCGACGACGAGAAGAAAGCCGACGAGGGCGATGGCAATCCTGTGCCGTTCCAATCGATCACCTCTCAGACCGGGGCTCAACGCCGCGCCGTGGCGGCAGGACCTGCCATGGCAACAGGACCTGCCGTGTAGCATACCCGGCTCCGGCTTTCGGATACAATGGGAGCCGCCTGCTTCTCGCGGGAACGGCGGGCCGGTGGTCAACTCCGGTGCGGGGATGTAGAGTCGAGCTATGAATGCACGACGGCTTCTCGCGCACTTCACGCTGCACGGCGTGGCGTACTTTTCGTTTGTTGTTCTCGGCTTGCCTGACGGCATGCTCGGTGTGGCGTGGCCTTCGGTAAGTGAAACGTTCGGGCGGCCGCTCGGTTCCCTGGGCGTGCTGCTTTTCGGCTTCACCGCAGGATATTTGCTGACGACAACGGTGGCGGGGCCGCTGTTGCGTCGTCTTGGATACGCGGGTCACTTGCTGCGTGCGGCGGTGCTCATGGCCCTCGGTGGTGTCGGTATGGCAGTGGCGCCGTCGTGGCCGCTCATGATAGGCGCGGCTGCGTTTCTCGGCGCGGGTGCGGGAATGCTCGACGGCGGGCTGAACGCCTACGGTGCGTTGCAGTTTCGCTCGCGAGACCTCAATTGGTTACATGCGGCCTACGGCATCGGTGCGACCGGCGGCCCGCTCATCATGACGCCGATCGTAGCTTCGAGTATGAGCTGGCGCTTCGGCTACGGGTTGTTCGCGGGGACGGCGCTGCTCATGGTCGTGGCGTTTCGGCTTTCGCGGAACGCCTTCAGGGTGTCTGTGGGAACCGAAAAACCAGGGGGCGAGGCGAGCGAGGGGCGCAAACGGCGAGAACCGACGGGTCGATCCGCCGGTCGGTCCGCCGGTGGGACCGGGAGGCGGTGGGTCGTCTTCGGCGGGTCGGTTGTGGTGTTTTTCCTGTATACCGGGGTAGAAGCGGTTGCCGGGCAGTGGTCGTATTCCCTCTTCACCGTCGGGCGGGGGGTGGAAGCCTCGCAGGCGGGTCCCTGGGTATCCGGCTACTGGGCCGCCCTTACGGCAGGACGGGTGGTCTTCGGTTGGATCACGGAGCGGTTCACGGCGGCGTTCTTGCTGCGTGTGACCTCGCTTACCGCCATCGGGGGCGTCCTGCTTCTGTGGTTCGGAAGGCCCCCGTTCCTCGGAGCCGTCGCACTTGCCGTATTGGGCTTCTCTCTGGCTCCGATGTTCCCGCTTCTCATCGGCGAGACGCCGCGTCGCGTCGGTGTGCGCCGTTCGGATCACGCCGTGGGACTGCAAATTGCCGCCTCGAACATCGGAGCGGTATCTTTGGTAGGGTTGGTGGGTACGCTCGTGGAATCGATGGGGCTCGAGGTCATCGGCGCGGCACTCCTGGTAAACGTGCTTCTTTTTGCGGCGGTGAACGAAGTCATGACCCGGGTGACCGCTCCGTCCGGGCCGCGGTAGCGGCGAGGCAACCACGCGGGCGGCGGTTGCCCGCGGCGGGGTGGGGGCTTGAAGGAACCCCGCGGAACAGAGCATAATAAAGCCCTCCAAATTCACGAAAAAATTGTTGGTTCCTATAGATTTAGTGGAGGTAATGTTGATGCTCGACGCGAGCCTCCGTGCGGAGACCATAGAGCTACTGGCCCGCAGCTTCAATAGCGATGAGATAGCCGAAATCGGACGATTGGTGCTGCGGAAATTCGATTTACATAGACTCACCAACCGCCACGCACACATCACGGTGCCCGTACGTGATGCGGCGCAGACGCTCGTGGAGGCGTGTGAGGAGAAGAACAAGGTCGTGGATTTGATTCAGCTTGTGGTGGAGACCGACGGCGCACTGCTCATGGGGCGTCGGATCACGATAAAGGACCTGGAGCTGTTTCTGGCGAGCCTGGCGCGCGCCGACTACGTCTACGACCATGCCCGACGAAAGCTGCGGCGGCGCTCGCACGATCGGAGCGAGCTTCCCAACTGGGGGGCGTTGCGAGAAGGACGCGAGTACGAGATGACCGTAGCCAGCGTGGACATCGTCGGCAGCTCCCGGATGGTGCGGAACGTCGGCCGGCGAACCGCCGAACGGCTCTACTATCAGTTCTGGGAGTTTCTTCGTGCAAGACTCTCACACTACGACGGGCGGATCTGGTCCTGGGCGGGAGATGGTGGTATACTGGCCTTTACCATGACCGACGATGCGGTCCGCGCGGTAGAATGCGCGCTGGAAACGCAGGCAACCATACCGATCTTCAATGCCAGGCCTGAGAACCCGCTGAGAGAGGCGATATCGGTCCGCATCGGCCTGGATAGGGGCCGTATCCGCTTCATGGCCGATACCGGCCGTATTGTCTCGGAGGTCATCAACTTCGCGTCCCACGCGGAGAAGGCCGTAACCGATCCGGGGAGAGTAACGATCTCCGACACGCTGCACGCTCAATTGCCTCATTCATTGCGCCGACTGTTCGAGTCGGCGGGGACCTTCGAAGGGCGCGAGATTCACACCACCATTTCACGCGTCGACGGATGGAGTGCGGCCGAAACGGCTCGAGAGACGGCTCCCGCGTCGCCGGGAGAGACGGAGCCCGGGGAGGAGTAGCCATGCGGTTTACGGTGCTTGTGGAAAACGAACGGGGTGAGACGGCTCTCGAAGCGGAGCATGGCATCTCCCTGTGGATCGAGACCGGTGATACGCGGGTCCTGTTCGACACGGGAGCGAGTAGCGCCTTTGCGGAAAACGCCGCGGTCCTCGGCGTGCCGCTTGAGACGGCCGATGCTCTCGTGCTCTCCCACGCCCATGCCGATCATACCGGCGGACTTCACACGTTTTTCGCGCGCAACGCCTCGGCACCGGTGTTCGTGGGTCCGGGAATAGATACGCCCCGCTACGCGGTGGACGGCGACCGCCGGCGCGCCATTGGAATCGACGCCGATCTCCTCGGGGAGCACGCCGACCGCTTCAGAGAAGTCGCGGATTCCGTGGAGCTCGCTCCCGGCGTCGGGATATCCCGAATTCTCCGTCGCCCCCATCCGGTCCCGAAGGGCAATGACCGCCTCTTGCGGGAGCAACACGGACGGCTCGAGCGCGACCCTTTCGAGGAGGAGCTCTTTCTCTGGGTGGTCGAGGGCGACGGCGTCCGTGTGGTCACCGGCTGCTCGCATTCGGGGATAGCCAATATCGTCGATGCGGCCGGAGCGTACGGTAGCGTACATGCGGTGATCGGCGGATTTCACCTCAAAGACGAGGAGGAGAGCATCCTCCGCGAGGTGGCGCGGATGCTCTCCGGGGTGGGCAGCATTTACACCGGGCATTGCACCGGCCGGCGGGGCTACGAGTTTCTGCGTGGCCGGCTCGGTCCCCGGGTGCAATACGCCTCGACCGGTACTCGGGCTACCGTGTAGGCCGGGTCATGACCAGATCCTGGTACTCGGCGTGCCGCTTGAGATACGTGGTGATATAGGGGCAGGTGGGCACTACCCGGTAGCCGTTTTCCCGGGCATGCTCGAATGCGGCGCGTGCAAGAGCGGAGGCGATGCCGCCTCCACGATGCTGCGGCGGAACGTAGGTGTCGGTGAAGTCGAGGATGTTCTCGTTGATCCGGCGGTACATGAGCACCGCTTCCGCGTCACCGAGATCGATTGAAAAAGTTGTCATGGTCGGATCGTGTCGAACTTCGTAATGACTCATGGTGATCCTCCGGTAAGCGTATGGTGTAGCCGGTGCCTCCCTGGCGGGACACGTCGAGCTCCGCCCGTAGCTGATCGGAGAGCTCTTCTATCAAAGTCATTCCGAGGGAGGTCCTCTTCTGCGGCGGTTGCTCGGGAAGGCCGACACCGTCATCGGCTATGTGTACGACCGGGGGCGGGCCCTCGGTCAGGGTCACCCACAGCCGTCCGGCTCCCCCGTCGGGGTGGGCGTGTTTGAACGCGTTCGAGACGATTTCGGTTACCAGTAACCCGAGGGGTGAAGCGGTTTCCATCGGTATCGAGACCTCCGCAAGGGACAACGACACCGTGGTATCTCCGTTGTCGTAGACCTCCTGCAGCTCGGCAATAAGAGCGCGCAGATAATCGTCGAATCTGATGTGGGAGAGATCCTGCATGCCGTAGAGGACTTCGTGTACGAGAGCCATCGCCCGCACCCGGGTCTGTAACTCCGTGAGCGTCTTATCGGTCAGCTCATAATCGTGAAGGCTGATCAAGCTGGAGACGAGCTGGAGGTTGTTCTTGACGCGATGATGGATCTCCCGGAGCAGCACCTCCTTCTCCCGAAGCGAGGCACGCAGCCGCTCTTCCGCCCGCTTGCGCTCGCGGATGTCCCTGACGATTGCCAGATGACGGGTTTTCCCGCCGACGTGAAAGAGATGAGAGCTGACCTCCACGGGTATACGCGTACCGTCTCGCGCAAGGTGGATCAGCTCTATCGTCTCGTGGCCCCGTTCACGGAGATGGTCCATGCTTTCGGGAATATCCACTTCCGTCTCCGGGGCGTCCATCTGTGCGGGATCCATTGCAAGATATTCTTCTCGTGTATAGCCGAGGCGTTTGCAGGCCAGATCGTTGACCTCGAGGATGCGTCCCGGGAGGCCCCGCTCATCGAGCTCGAAAAGATAGATTGCATCGTTCGCGTTTTCGAAAATCTGTCGGTAGACTTCGTGGGTTTCGGTGCCCGCCTTCGGCGCGGCAGCCGTTCCCGACGCCAACGTACTCTTCCCGGGACGGAAACGGCGGGTGGATCGACCGTGTCCATGGCAGCCATGCGGCGTACACGCTGGTGGGATCGTACGGTAGGCTCGTCGTCGTAGCGCGTAATGGTCACGGCCGCTCATCTGTGTCCCGCTATACCGAGGGTGTTCGTCTATGTCGAGCCGGCTCCCTCACGTAGAGCTCCGGCCTACGGTCCTCGAGTACCGTGTTGAATTGGTTCAGGTCTTTCCGATCCGCTGCCGCGGGATCGATGTCGACCGCCCTTGCGACGTGTTCCGTCTCATCGAAGGTGAGAACGTAGTTTCCGGTGGGGTCGACCACCTGGGATTTGCCGGTGAAGGTCAGCTCGTCACCAAGGGTGTTGGACTCCGTTCCCACGCGATTTGAGGTGGCGATAAACACGCGGTTTTCCACCGCACGGGCGTACATGGCGCGTTGGCAATACGGCATGACGAGGTTGGAGGGGTGCAGAATGACCTGAGCCCCGAGGAGCGCCAGCGAGCGTGCAGCCTCCGGAAAGAACCAATCGTAGCAGACCATCATCCCGAACCGGGTGCCGTCGTACTCGAAAACCGAGAAGCCGCCGTCTCCCGGAGCGAAGAACTGCGTTTCCCGGTAGAAGAGATGTACTTTGCGATAGTTCGCCAGGAGACGACCGTCGCCGATGAAGAAGGAGGAGTTGAAGAAAGCGGTATCCGTTGCTTCGGCGTAGCCCCCGCAAATGCCGATGCCTCGTTCTTCCGAAAGCCTGGCAAAGCCGTCGAAATAGGCGTTGTGCCGCGGCAGCGCTACGCTCTCTACTTCGTCGAGACTCGAGAAGGTGTATCCGGAGAGAAAGAGTTCCGGGAACACATAGACGTCGGCGTGCACACTCTCGATGAGCTCGACGGCGGCCTGATAGTTGGCGAAGAGGTCGAGAAAGATGGGTTTGGTTTGTGCGAGGGCTATGGCCAACACGGCGAATCCTCCTTCTATCGCGGTATGACAACCATATTATCGCGGTATGTGCGCTCTACCCATAATACCACAACGCCAAGTGACCCGGCCAGCGACGCGTTCCGCCGCTGGGGCCGCTGGGGCCGCCGGCACACGTGCGCGCACCTTGTAGGAGGCGGGGCGGTTTGATACAGTCAAACCAAAGCACATTGGAGCACGGGCATGAGTGACACGACAGAGACCGATTCCGGTTCCCGCGACTTCATCCGGGACATCGTTACAGAGGATATCGAGCGCAATACCTACGGTGGGCGGGTGCACACGCGCTTTCCGCCGGAACCGAACGGCTATCTCCACATCGGGCACGCCAAGTCGATCGTCCTGAACTTCGGCATCGCCCGAGATTTTGACGGCAAGTGTAACCTCCGCTATGACGACACCAACCCGGAGAAGGAAGAGCTCGAGTACGTGGAGTCGATCAAGAAAGACATCCACTGGCTCGGCTACGACTGGGAAGATCGGGAGTTCTACGCTTCGGACTACTTCACTCGGCTGTATGAGTTTGCATTGAAGCTGATTCGCATGGGTAAGGCGTATGTGGACAGCCAGTCCGCCGAGGAAGTAAGCGCTCAGCGCGGTGCTCCGACCGAGAAGGGCACCGAGAGCCCGTACCGGAATCGTCCCGTGGACGAGAACCTCGACCTCTTCGAGCGGATGCGGGCGGGGGAGTTTCCCGATGGCTCGCACGTGTTGCGGGCAAGGATCGACATGGCCGCCTCCAACCTGAACCTGCGCGACCCGATCATGTACCGCATTCGTCATGCCCGGCATCAGCGTACGGGCGATGAGTGGTGTATCTATCCCACCTACGACTGGGCGCACGGGCAGTCGGATTGGGTAGAGGGCATAACGCATTCCATCTGCACCCTGGAGTTCGAAAACCACAGACCGCTCTACGACTGGTTTCTCGAAGCCCTCGAGGCCCCCGCGGACCGTCCGAAACAGATAGAGTTCGCTCGGCTCAACTTAAGCTATACGGTGGTTTCCAAGCGACGTCTGCTGCGCCTCGTGAACGAGGGATACGTTTCCGGGTGGGACGATCCGCGTATGCCGACGCTCACCGGCATGCGTAGGCGGGGATACAGCCCGGCTGCCATTCGGGCGTTCTGTCGCCACATCGGGGTGTCAAAGTCGAATAGCGTCGTCGACTTCGCTCTGCTCGAGTACTTTCAGCGGGAAGAGCTCAACAAGAGTGCGCCGCGGGTCATGACCGTATTGCGGCCGCTGAGGGTCGTCATCGAGAACTACCCGGAGGGGAAGGTGGAGCAGATCGAGGCGGACAACAATCCGGAGGACCCCGAGGCGGGGACGCGGGAGGTACCCTTCTCCCGGGAGATCTATATCGAGCGGGAGGATTTTCGTCCGGATCCCCCGCGGAAGTTCTTCCGCCTCGCCCCGGGACGAGAGGTGCGGCTGAAGCACGCGTATTATATCACCTGCACGGATGTCGTGCGGGACGAGGCGGGGGAAGTGACGGAGCTTCGCTGCAGCTACGACCCGGAATCCCGCGGCGGTACGACCCCGGACGGGCGCAAAGTGAAAGGCACGCTGCATTGGGTAAGCGCTTCCCATGCGGTGGACGCGGAGGTACGGCTCTACGACAGGCTGTTCTCGGTCCCGAACCCCGTCGAGCGGGAGCGGGAGACGGAAGACTTTGTGGCCTTCGTGAACCCTTCCTCCCTCGAGACGCTGACGGGGTGCAAGGGTGAGCCGGCATTGCGCGACCTTTCGATCGGAACGACGTATCAGTTCCTGCGCCACGGGTATTTCGCCCCGGATAACAGGGAGTTCACGCCCGAGCGCCCGGTGTTCAATCGCGCAGTATCGTTGCGGGACAGCTGGGCCAAAATCGAGCGGAAGATGCAAGAGGAGTCGGGCTCGCAGCAGCAGGGCGGCTCGAGCTGAGGCTGAGTGGGGAGGAGATGGTAATGGCACGGGCAATCGATGCGGCGCTCTTCGATCTCGACGGCGTTATCGCATTCACGGACCGGTATCACTATCAGGGGTGGAAACGACTCTCCGATGAGCAGGGGTGGGCGTTCGATGAAACCCTGAATCACCAGCTTCGCGGCGTCTCACGAATGCCGGCGTTGCAGGTCATCCTGGACCACAACGGTGTGGAGGTGTCGGAGGAAGAGAAGAAGGAGCTGGCCGATCGGAAGAACGGCTATTATCGGGAGTTGCTAAAGGACATCAGCGTTGAGGACCTCTACCCGGGAGCCCTCGACTTCGTGAAGAAGTTGCGTGACCGCGGCATCAAGACCGCTCTGGCTTCGGGAAGCAAGAATGCGCCTGTGGTCGTTGAGCGCCTCGGGCTGGAGGAGTACTTTGACGCCTTCGTAACCGGCCACGATCTGACGCGCAGCAAGCCGGATCCGCAGATCTTCGAGCTCTGTGCGGAGCGGCTGGAGGTGGCGCGTGAGCGCTGTGTGGTCTTCGAGGACGCCGAAAGCGGTATCGAGGCGGGTCTCGCCGCAGGCATGTACTGCGTAGGGGTCGGCGAGGCGGCTCGTCTGCCGAGCGCCGAGCAGGCTTTCACGGACTACGCCGAGATAGACGTGGACGCGCTGGTCGAGACGGGTCGAATCGAGAGATAGCGGTGGATTCCGTTTCAGCCATACCCGCGGATACCTGTCGAGGGCTCCGGTATCTCTTCTGTGACATCGACGACACAATGACCGACGACGGTCTGCTGCCGACCTCATCGCTTCAGTCGCTGTGGCGGCTCGGTGAGGCGGGCCTGAAGGTGGTTCCGGTGACCGGGCGACCGGCGGGATGGTGCGATCACATCGCCCGCATGTGGCCGGTTGATGCGGTAGTCGGGGAGAACGGCGCGTTCTACTTCTCCTACGACCGGGAAGAACGGCGCATGCACCGCGTGTACGTGCTGCCGGAACAGGAACGCCTTGCGGGGATGTCGTTGCTCGAACGGGCGAGGGAACGGGTTCTCTGCGAGGTTCCCGAGGCCGCCATTGCCGCCGATCAGCCGTTTCGGCTGTACGACCTGGCCATCGATTTTGCCGAGGACGTCGGCCCCCTCGGCGATGAGGCCCTCGACCGGATCTGTGGGATCCTCGGGGAGCTCGGGCTGCACTACAAGATCTCGAGTATCCACGTCAACGCCTGGGCGGGGAATTACGACAAGGTCGGATGCATGCGGATGCTTCTCGAGCGCGACGCCGGGGCCCCCGTCTCCGAGGCCGTCGTGCGAAGCATGTTCATCGGCGATTCACCCAACGACGAGCCTGCATTCCGCGCCTTCCCCGTGTCCGTCGGAGTGGCAAACGTTCGGGACTTCCTCTCGCGCATGAGCTCTCCCCCGGCGTACGTCACGGAGGCGCGCGGCGCACGGGGATTCGCCGAGGCTGTCGATACGATTCTGTCAAAGCGCGGATGAAGCGCGCACCACGGGGCGGGCGATTGTGCGGACCACAGGGCGGACGATTGTGCGGGCTCGCGCCCTTGTCCGACGGCGGAATTTTGGATATTTTGGCAA
>JBKHEN010000017.1:0-28530 GCA_046540795.1 Spirochaetaceae bacterium
CCCCGCGGCCGGACTGATCCCCGGGGCAAGGAGGAGAGGTGCTTCAGAAACGGGTAATTGTCTGTCTCGACGTGCGGGACGGAAAAACCACCAAAGGCGTCAAGTTCAAGGGCAACGTCGACATCGGCGATCCGGTGGAAATGGCGCGCACCTACTACGAGCAGGGCGTCGATGAGCTCGTGTTCTACGACATCACCGCATCGGCGGAACGGCGCGGCATCATGATCGACGTGGTGGAGCGGGTGGCCGAGCAGATATTCATCCCCTTCGCCGTAGGAGGGGGCATCTCGACCGCAGAGCACATGCGTGAGGTGCTGCTTGCCGGAGCCGAGAAGGTCAGCGTGAACAGCCAGGCGGTGAAGCGTCCGGCGCTCATCGAGGAGGGAGCCGCTCTCTACGGCAGACAATTCGTGGTGCTCGGCATGGACGTGCTCCGTGATCCGGAAATGCCCTGCGGCTATCGCGTGGTGATCAACGGAGGGCGCACTCCCACCGAGCTCGATGCCCTCGAGTGGGCATACCGGGCCGAGCGGCTCGGGGCGGGGGAGATCGTGCTGAACTCGATCGACGCCGACGGCACCCGTGACGGATACGAGCTCACGGTTACCAGGATGATTTCCGAGGCGGTGAGTATTCCGGTGGTCGCCTCGGGCGGGGCGGGGCGACCGGAGCACTTAGCGGACGTCTTCCTCAAGGGCAAAGCGGATGCGGCGCTGGTCGCCTCCATGGTGCACTACGGCGATTTTACCGTGGGCGAAATCAAGAGCTACCTTGCCGAGCATGGGGTATCCGTACGGACCGATCGGGTATAATGCACGTTGTCCCGCAACGAGATTGTTGCTATATTTCCGACAGCCTTATTCGTTCAGGAGAGAGTGAACATGCCTACCTATGACTACGAATGCGGAAGCTGCGGATACCGATTCGAGCAATTCCAGAGCATGTCCGAGGATCCGCTTCGGGACTGTCCGAGCTGCGGCAATGCGTCGCTCAAGCGTCTCGTAGGCGGTGGTATCGGCGTCATATTCAAGGGAAGCGGCTTTTACGTAACCGATAGCAAGTCCGGCTCCGGTTCCAGATCCGGAAAGACCGAGAAGAAGGAGGCCGAAGCGGCCGGCGGTACTGAAACCGCAAAGACCGAGGGAAGCTCGTCGGGGGGTGGTGAGAACGGGTCCTCCGCTGGGGGCTCCGATTCCGGCTCCGCCTCCGGTGGAGAGAGCAAGAGCAAGACGACCGCCGGGAAGACGGCCTAGGGATCCCGCGGCGCAGCGGTATGCGGTTACGCAGGCGTGCCGCCGACACGATATCGCCGGATGTATGCCCGCCTCGTCATATGCGTACGACGCAATATAGTTGCACATTGAGTGTTTTGGCCTTATCTTGACCGTGATATGTCTGATGCGTTGTCGTGCTCCGAGGAGGAGCTTGCCCGCTTCGCGCAAAAGCTGAAGGTCTGCGGGCATCCGGTACGGCTCAAGCTTCTATGCCATATCGCCCGCAAGCAGGATCTCTGCGTGTCCGAGCTGTGGGTGTGCGTGCAGCAGCCGCAACCGGTCGTGTCCCAGCACCTTGCGGTGTTGAAGGAGAAGGGCATCGTTCAATCGGAGGTAAAGGGTAACAAACGGATCTACTCCATCGTCGATCCTTTCGTACGGGACATGATCGAGAGTCTCGAGGCCGAGAAGGTCGCTCGCGCTGCCGAACGGTAGGTCCGCCTGATGAACCGCACGTACGAGATCGGTGGTTACACGACCACGGTGACCGTGGAGACGGACGGTCCGCGGCGGACGGCCGACGCTCTCGAGAGACGCACCGACACGCTGTGTATCTACGATGAGACGACGGCGGGGATCTTCGCTCCATCGGGCTCGAGGGGCGTCGTCCTGCCTGCCGGCGAATCATCGAAGCGGTGGGAGTCGGTTGCCCGCACGCTCGAGGAAGCACTGTCGCGTGAGCTCGATCGCGGCGCTACCTTCGTAGGGGTCGGTGGGGGAGTGGTCACCGACGTTGCCGCCTTTGCCGCCTCGGTTTATCTGCGCGGCGTACGTGTCGAGCTCGTTCCGACCACATTGCTCGCCATGGTGGACGCCGCTTTCGGCGGGAAAACAGGAATCAACTTCGGCGGCTATAAGAATATGGTGGGAACGTTCCACCCCGCGGCTCACCTGCACGTTCACACCGCGTGTCTCGAAAGCCTTTCAGAGCGAGAGTTCAAGAGCGGGCTTGCCGAGGCCATCAAGAGTGCGCTCCTCGGCGATGTGGAGCTCTATGAGTTTTTCTCCCGCGAGCGGGACCGCGTGCTTGCCCGCGAACCCGAAGCCCTGCGCTACGTGGTAGACCGCTCTCTCGGCGTGAAAGCCGACGTGGTCGAGCAAGACCTTCGCGAACAAGGCCGGCGGGCAATCCTGAATCTGGGGCACACCTTTGCCCACGCTTTGGAGGCGGTTGTCGGGCTGGGGCGCTTCAGCCATGGCGAGGCGGTGGCCTGGGGGATCGGCAGGGCGCTGGAAGTGGGGCGAAGAGCCGGAATGACCGACGAGGGCTACGCCCGGCACGTTACGGAGCTCCTCCGTTCATACGGCTTCGAGATGGGGCCGCTCGATGTTGACCGTGATCAAATCCTCGGGGCAATGCGTTACGACAAAAAGCGGACCGCAGGCCGATTGAATCTGGTTCTGCAGGAGGCGCCGGGCCGGACGATGGTGCGCGCGGTGCCGGAATCCGCGGTGCGCGATGTGCTCTGAGGCGAGAGGCCGATCCCGCGGCCGGCTTGCACATAACACTACGCCGGTTGGCCCGTCGTCCACCTCTGCGACCGCCGCGAGGCCGTCCGTCGACCTCTGCGACCGTCGCGAGGGGCACCGATGCTCCGGAAGCAGCCGTTATGGTTCCTCTTCCTCGGGCTCGCTTTCCTCGATAATCGCCGTGAGCCGCCGGTAGACCGAGCTGACCCGCGCGGCGTGCTCGTCGTCGATCTCTTCGGGCAGATCGTCGGCCAGCACCTCGAGGGCCGCCACGGAATCATAGACGGCCGTGTAGAAGCTGCGCTGCGGGCGAAACCAGTAGTTGCCTGCCGAATCGGTGGAGAGCTCCACGAAGCCGAGATTGCGGGAGCTCTTTTTCAACCGCACCAGTTTGATCACCACTGCGAGATCCTCGCACAGCGGCGCATACTCCTCGGGAAGGGTGTAGTTCTTATTCCGCGGGAGGCGCGTAATGATGTCCCGGCCGGGGTTGATATGGTGTGCCGCGGCGAAGATCTCCGCCAAGCGGCTTCCGGCGAGGATCTCCTGCCCCTGGTAGAGGATCTTCCCGCGCATTCCCGCATAGTGGTCCGGAAGCTCGGAATGCTCGCTGCGAACGACCTTTTCCAGGCGACCCCACGGCAGGACGGCGATTTTCTTCTTGCCCTTGCGCTGCTCGAGCTTGAAGGTCTGTGAACCCACGTGTATCTGCCAGGTGGTGTCCCGGGCGGCCTTTTTGCGGCTTTTCCCGCCCTTTGGCCCGGCGGTCACCGAGAGGGCGATGATGTCCTCGGCGAGCTCCGGGGCGATGCGGGGGATCCATTGCTTGTCGATGGGCGAAACGGAACGGGCGTACATCCGGCTCGTGCGCACGATCTCTCCCGCCACGAAGTACTCAGGATCCTCACGGAACATCACCGAGCCCGGGTGGATCTGGATGCGGTCGGCGGTGAGGCTGCGGTAGATGCTTTTCCCGCTCCGGGCGCAGAGGAATTGGATGAGGCCGCGGGAGACCGCACAGAGGTAATCGGCGTGGCTCCCGCCGCTGCCGACCGGTATGCCCATCTCCGTAACTATCTCGGCTAGCTGCTCCCGGACGTTATATATCTCCGCCATGGTGCGCGGATCGAGATATCGCCGCTCGCAGAACGTGTGCTTGTTCTGCGCGCTCTCGTAGGCGTTGAGAAGCTTGAGGTAGGAGACGAAATCCCCCGCATCGTCGCGGTAGCGATGGTGTGCCCGGCGCGCCGCCACTTCCTCGCCCTGGGGCAGCAGGAAGGGCGTGTTGGTTGAGAGAAACGCCGCGGCGGTAACCGTTTCGAGCATGACGTCGGGAAACGAGCGGATAGCCGCCACGATCATCCGCGAGAATCGTGGGAGCAGCGGAAACTCCGCCATCATCCGTCCCACCTCCGACAGGGAGTTGTCGGGATCGAGGGCATCGAGCAGGTCGAGCGTCTCCACCGCCCCGATGATGCTGCGGCGGCCGGGGGAAGAGATGAAATCGAAAGCGGCAAAGTCGCGGATGCCGAGCTCCGCCATACGGAGCACCACTTCCGAGAGATCGGTGCGGTAGATCTCCTCCAGGGTGAAAAGCGGTCGGGTGTCGAAATCCTCCGGCGTGTAGAGTCGGTAGCATACCCCCGGGCGGGTGCGCCCGGCCCGTCCCTTGCGCTGGTTCGCCGAGGCCTTGGATATCGGTCCTTCCACGAGCGAGGACGTGAAGGTGCGGGGGTTGTAGTAGTTCATCTTAGCAAGACCGGGGTCGATGACCGCCGTTATGCCGTCGATAGTGATGCTCGTTTCGGCGATGTTCGTGGCGACCACTACCTTCTTCTTGCCCGCAGGCGGCGGGGGGAACACCGCGTCCTGCTCCTCCTTGCTCAGCCGTCCGTAGAGCGGGAGCAGATGCAGCTGTCCGGCAACGGCTGAGCTACCGAGGGTGCTGATGCAGTTCTTGATGATCTGCTCGCCGGAGAGGAAGATGAGGATGTCTCCCTCCGGGCCCTCCTCCACGATCCTGACGACGATCTCCTCGATCTTGCGCAGGAGCTCCTCGGGGTCGTTTTCCCGCAGCGGCGGGTCGTAACGGACGTCGACGGGGTACATCTGCGCCTCGATGCGGACGATGGGCGCGGCGTCGAAGTACTCCGAGAACACCTCCGCGTTGATCGTAGCCGAGGAAACGATGACCCGGAAATGCGGGCGTGCGGCGAGAATGCGCTTGAGCAGCCCGAGGATGAAATCGATGTTGAGGCTTCGCTCATGGGCCTCGTCGACCATGATCACCGAGTAGCGGCTGAGCATGTCGTCGGCCTTGAGCTCCTGCAGGAGAATACCGTCGGTCATGATCTTGATCCGCGTTTCCGGGGAGGTATGATCCTCGAACCGCATTTTGTAACCGACGGTCTCCCCGTGGTCCTCGCCGAGCTCAGAGGCGATGTATTCCGAAACCGATACCGCCGCGATGCGCCGCGGTTGGGTGACCCCGATGACGCCGCCGCGGGAGAAGCCTGCTTCATGGAGTATGAGCGGAAGCTGCGTGGTCTTGCCCGAGCCGGTGGGGCTCTCGACCACGATGACCTGATTGGTCTCGAGGGCCTTGAGAATGCGTTCCCGCCGGCGGTAGACGGGAAGCTCGGTGCGGATCATGGCTCCGTTATCAACCTTCGCCCGTAGGGGCCGTGGCGGTTCTATCCGCGATAGCGCGAGCGCGGGCGGCTGCCTCCTCGAGGCCGACGCCGTCGGCGCTCTCACGGCTTTCGATATCCTTCACGTTGACCGTGCCCGCGGCGTGTTCTTCCGGCCCGCAGATTACCGCGACCCGTGCGCCTTTCTGCTCGGCAAACTTGAACTGCGCCCCGAGCTTCCGTGCCTCCGGGTAGACTTCCGCCGAAAGCCCTTCCTCCCGCAGCCGCTCCGCTATCCGGTGGTAGTGGCCGACGAGGGATTCATCGAGGCAGAACACGACGGCGTCCACGGTGCCGAGGCCGGCCTCGGCCCGGCCGAGCTCCTCCAGGGCGGCAAGCAAGCGGTCGAGCCCCACCGAGGCACCGACGCCCGGGATCCGTTCCTTGGTGTAGAGCGAGGCGAGGTCGTTGTATCGTCCCCCGGAACACACTGATCCGATACCCTCGAGCTCGTCGAGAAACGTCTCATAGACGCATCCGGTGTAGTAGTCGAGCCCCCGGGTGATCGAGGGGTCGAGGGCAACGTGATCGCAGATGCCGGTTTCTTCGGCCCAGGCGAGGATCCGCCGCATGCGCTCGGTATCCTCGGCGGGACCGCCTGCGAGCTCGGTCATCGCCGAAAGGGTGTCCTCTCCCGTTCTGTCGCCGTTGGTTTCCCCGGCGCTGATGTACGCGAGGATCCGCTCGGCCGGTTCCCCCCCGGTGAGCCGAGTGAGCTCCTCCCGAGTCTTCTCGGGGCCGATCTTTCGCATCTTGTCGACGGTGCGCAGAACCTCCGCCGAGTGTCCGCCCACGCCGAGGTGATCGAGAAAGCGGTTGAAAATGCCGCGGTGCGAGAGCCGCACGGTGAACGCCGAGAGCCCGAGGGCCTGCATCGAGCGCACGATCAGCAGCAGGATCTCGAAATCCGCCGAGGCGGTATCGGTTCCCACCATGTCGAAGTCGCACTGGGTGAACTCCCGGTAGCGGCCCCGTTGGGTGTTTTCCCCGCGAAAGACCTTCGCCACGTGGTAGCGCTTGAACGGGAGATAGAGCTCGTTCTTGTGCTGAGCCATGTAGCGCGCAAACGGCACGGTAAGATCGAAACGCATGGCTACGTCACGCCCGCCGTTATCGGTAAACCGGTATATCTGCTTGTCGGTTTCGCCGCCTCCTTTCCCGAGGAGCACCTCGGTGTACTCGAGCACCGGCGTGTCGATGGGCACGAATCCGTGGCGGGAGAAGACGGTGACGAGTCGGTTGATGAGCTGAGCCCTGCGGGATTCATCCTCGGGAAGGAAATCGCGAAACCCCTTGAGTATGCGCGGTTCGATGCGTTGTGCCATATCCGGGGACCACTATGCAGGATGCGTGCTCGAGATGCAAGGCGCAGGGGCGCACGGGCGCCGCACGGTCACGGGTGTACGGCAGCCTGTTGCCGGAGCGTCTCATGAACGGCTACGGTATGCCGGTTCGCCCGGACGTTTAGCCCTTTGGACGCTGTGAGAGCAACGGCTACCGTCCCGTCGCCGGGCTCATTGACTGTTTCGAGGTAATGGACTATCAATTTGGGGGACCCGGTCATAGCCCCAAGATCGCGCGTGTACCGTCCGCAGGAGTAGATGCATGAACTTCGACTGGAACTTGTTCATCGACCTCGGGATCATCGGGGCCGCCCTGCTGTTTGCCACGTTCCTGCGATCGAGAGTCCGTTTCTTTCAACGCTTTCTGATTCCGAACGCGCTGACCGCCGGGTTGATTCTCCTGCCGCTGTACAACTTCGTTTTGCCGCACGTCGGTGTCACCTCGGCCGGCTTGGGGCAGCTTGCCTATCATTTGCTGAGTATTTCCTTCATTGCCATGTCGTTGCGCACGGGGCGGCCGACGAAAACCGTCGGGGGAAGCCGCCTGTTTGCCACGGTTGTGATCATACTCTCCCAGTTCGCCATACAGGTTCTTGCCGGCCTTCTGCTGACGTTCTTCTTTATTTCGACGATCTACCCGGATCTCTATGAGCCGTTCGGGTATCTCCTTCCCCTCGGGTTCGCCCAGGGACCGGGACAGGCTTTCGCCATTGGGGACAGCTGGACCGGCGTGGGGATTACCGGAGCCGGGAGTGTCGGCCTCACATTTGCGGCCATCGGGTTCATCCTTGCAACGTTCGGGGGCGTGTTTCTCATCAATCTCGGCATTCATCGGGGCTGGATATCACGGTCCGAGCTGACGGCGCTCAGCGAGTCGCGGGTTCGCACGGGGATCTATCCGCGCGGTAGCGAGCGGCCGGTGGGGGCGGTGATGACCACCGAAACAGAGGCCATCGACTCGATGACCTTGAATGCAGGTCTGGTGTTGGTGGCGTATTTCGGAACGTACCTCTTTCTGTCTTTCATCACCTGGGCCCTTTCTCTCGTCGGGCCGTTGGGCGAGGAGCTTGCGGTGAACCTCTGGGGAATCAGCTTCATATTTGCCGCGCTCGTCGGATTGGCGGTCAAGCACCTGGCGCTGGCCGTCCGGGTGGAGCACGTGATCGACACGCGAACGATGAATCGGATTTCCGGTCTCTCGGTGGACATTATGGTTACCGCTGCGATCGGCGCCATCTCGCTCGTGGAAATCTCCCGGTTTTACATTCCCATCGCTGTTGTCTCTTTGGTCGGGGCACTGCTGACCTTCGTGACGGTGCCCTGGATTGCGTCTCGAGTGTTTCGCGATCACAAGTTTCACCGAATGCTTCTGATCTTCGGGGTGTCCACCGGCACGCTCTCCACCGGGCTGGCGCTGCTACGGGTGATCGATCCGGATTTCGAGACGCCCGTGGCTTCGGATTACACCTACGCCGCCGGGATCACATTTGTATTCGCTATTCCGTTTATCCTGTCGATAAGCCTCCCCGTACGGGCATACGTGACGGGGAATCCCCTGTTTTTTTGGCTCGCCGTGGGCGTGGGCGCAGTTTATCTTCTTTTCGTGTTCGTGAGCTATCTCGCGTTGGCGGGTAAGAAGGCGTTCGCGGGTCCGCGTCACGTGTGGTTACGCCACGGTGAAACCGACACCACGATGTGAACCCTGGAGGATAGCCGGCTATGCGGCGCATCAGAAATCCGTTTTTGCGGTATGAAGGATACGACTGTTTCGGTTGCTCACCTCATAACCCCTTGGGCCTGGCTCTGGAGTTCTACGAGGAGGGAGACGAGGTTATGGCAACGTGGCAGGCGGGGGAGCATTACCAGGGCTACAATCGGGTTCTGCACGGAGGGATACAGGCGACGCTCCTCGATGAGATCTCGAGCTGGGTGGTGTTTATAAAGCTCCGGACTGCGGGGGTCACCCAGGGAATGGAGGTGAGCTACGATCGACCTTCGTTTGTAGGAAAACCGGTGACCCTGCGAGGGCGACTTTCTCACATGGAGAAGAACGTCGCGGTGATCGATGCACGGCTCTTTCAGGAGGGAGACGAGCCCTCGGCCCGCGCCACCTGTCACTACTACACTTACCCGAGCCGTGTCGCCCGGCGCAAGCTGATGTACCCGGGGATCGAGGCGTTCTTCGACGAAGAGGACGGATCTCCCGCCTGACCCGTCCACGGGTAGGGCTCGGCGATCGCCGGCGGCGTTCGGCAGACGTCGCGCTGGATTCTTTCTTTCCTCGGAAGTATCCTTCATGGGGAGACGGAAATGAGAAGCGGTATCGACAAGCTCGTAACCACTATCAAGCACGGACTGGGTGACCGCAAGAAGGTGGGACTTGCCCTCGGGGGCGGAGCCGCGCGGGGGATTGCCCACGTCGGTGTGCTCAAGGTCCTCGAAGAGCACGGAGTCAAGATCAGCTATGTGGCGGGAACCAGCGCCGGCAGTCTGATGGGCGCTCTGTTTTGTTCCGGCAGAGGTTGGGAAGAGATTCGCGACATCGCTTCGGACATTAACTGGGGGGACCTGGTCCAACCGGCACTGTTCTCCATGGGACTGGTCAATCCTTCGAAGCTCGAAAAGATGCTCGATCGGCTTATCGCCAACAAGACCTTTGAGGATCTCGAGATACCGCTCCGGGTGGTGGCGGTGGACTTGTTGAGTGGTGAGCTATACATTTTCGAGGAAGGGTCCGTAGCGCGGGCCGTTCGCGCAAGCTCGAGTATTCCCGGGATTTTTTCCCCCCTCGAATGGGAGGGGCGCTTGTTCGTGGACGGCGGCGTAAAGAACAACGTGCCCGCGGACGTCGTCAAGGACATGGGAGCGGATATCGTTATCGCCGTCGATGTAAACGCGAACGCCTTGAAGCCGGAGGGGCCGGAGAATGTGTTCGACGTCATGATGTACTCCATGCGGATCATGCTCGACGACGAAGAGCGCATCGCTCAAAACGCTGATTTCCTCATTCGACCCGACCTGGAGGGGTTCAGCTACTACAACCTGAGAAACGCCGAGAAACTGATCGATCGTGGAGAGGCCGCGGCGCGCGAACAAATCGCGGACATTCTCGCGGCGGCAAAATGAGAACCGGTGGTCACTTGCGGTTACCGGCCGTCCGAATGAGGTGCGTGGAATGAAGGACATCCCGGCAGCACTCTATGATGCGTTCATGTCTGCGCTGGAGAACGGCGGTCTCGGCAGCCGGCGGGCACGGTTACTTCCGGAGGCTCGAGGAGTCGTGCTTGAAGTGGGAGCGGGCACGGGTGTCAATCTTGCGCACTATCCGTGTGAGAATCTCCGGGACATCTACGTTCTCGACCTTTCGGTGAGCAACCGCGTCTACCGCCGAAGCGCCGACGGGTGCCTCGATCCGACCATCCTCGAGGGAGACGTGCAGCATCTGCCGTTCGAGGACGCCTTTTTCGATACGGTGGTGTTCACACTGGTGTTCTGTTCGGTGACGGACCCGGGGCGCGGACTGGCCGAGATTCATCGCGTTTTGCGGCCGGGAGGCCGAATCCTCTTCATGGAGCACGTCTTGCCCGAGGACGGACCGGTGCTGCGTGGCTCGCTCCGCGCGATAACGCCGGTGTGGAAGCACGTCTCGGGAAACTGTCACCTCGACCGGGACACCCTGACCTCGATCAGAGACGCCGGGTTCGTCGTGGACTCTCTGGAGCGCTTCGCCAACGGCGTCATGGTCGCCGGGACGGGGCATAAGCCGTGAGGCATACGGAAGCTTGTTGCAGCTGAGAACGCTCAGTGATTGTGCTTGAAAGGCCCAGGCCCGGTTTCCTCGGCACGGACCTTTAGTAACGCGTTGACGTCCCCCCGATACCTGTTAGAATGTGGATACACTTTGTTCGGGAGAGGTCTATGCAGCTTCGTGAAAACCTTGTGAGCGACACCGGATGGGAGATCCGAGAGGAGCAGTTCAACGAGGAGCTCTTAGTAAACAACGGTAGCATCTTCATGACCGGAAACGGCTACCTCGGCTACCGCGGGACCTTTCCCGAGTGGCGGGCCGAGCAGTACGTGGGTTGTTTTGTTACCGACACCTACGATAATGCGGACGGCAAGTGGGAGGAGCTTGCGAGCTCCCCAAACGGTCTCTACGTCTCGTTTCTTGCCGACGGTCAGGAAGTCTCGGCCTTGCAGGAAAGCGGCGGAACCGTTCGAGACTACACCCGGGAGTTGAACATTCGCTACGGCCGTCACAGACGACGGATGCACTGGACGGGCCGAGAAGCATCCGGGCGGCCCGCCGACGGCTCGACTGCCCCGCGGGTGGTCGTCGAGGATGAGCGGTTTGCCGGTTACGGGAACATCCATCTTCTCGCGGCAAGACACCGTCTGCGGGCGGAAACGGACGGGCCCGTGACGGCGTTCGTCGGCATAGACGGGGAGGTCTGGAGTCTGCACGGCGAACACTTTTCCTCGTACGTGCCGGCCTCGGGAGAAAAGGATCTCTACATGACGGCGGTCACCGGGGAGCGACAAACGGAAGTGGTCGTCGCGCATCGGCTGGTGATGACCGGGGGAAAGCCCCGGACGAGCGAGCTCGTAGTGGAAGACAGGCGGATCATGCGGCGTCTCGAGTTCGATCTCACGGCGGGCGAGGAAATCTCTTTCGAGCTTCATTGCGTCATATACACGTCCAACGACACCGGAGAGCCCCGGGAAGCATGTGAGCGGGATCTCGCCGACGCCGCCGAGCGGGGCTACCGCGACCTGTGGACGGAGCACACCCGCGTCTGGGACGGTATCTGGGACCGCTCGGCAGTAGAAATCGACGGTGACGAGCAGGCGCAGATCCTGTTGCGGTATAACCTGTACCACAACATCATTGCCACGCCGGCTCACACGGATCATTTGCCGATCGGCGCCCGGGGATTGTCCTGTCAAGCATACCAGAACGGGGCCTTCTGGGATCAGGAGATCTTCAACCTGCCGATGTACGTCTACACCCGCCCCGAGGTGGCGCGACGTATCCTGATATTCCGTTTCAGGACGCTCGACGGAGCGCGACGCAAGGCCCGGCGCCTCGGGTTCTACGGCGCCTTCTATGCTTGGGTGAGCGGAGAAAGCGGCGAGGAGATCTGTCCGTCATACTTCTTCAAGGACGTGCTCACGGGCCGTGACATTCGCAATCATTTCAACGACTGGCAGATCCATATCTCTCCGGACATAGCCTATGCGGTGTGGAATTATTACCAGGTCACCGACGACTGGGAGTTCATCCGAGACTACGGCGCGGAAATGCTCTTTGAGATCGCCCAGTTCCTCGTTGCTCGTGTGCACTTCAAGCGTGACAAACACCGCTACGAGTTCGTCCGACTCCTCGGACCCGACGAGTATCACGAGAACGTCGACAACAACACCTTCACCGCGGTGCAGGCGCGGCACGCCCTTCAGGCGGCGCTGGCGGTCTACGTCGAACTGGGTGAGCGCAGTCCGGCTACCCGGGAGGAGCTGCGATCACGACTCGGGATTGAGGAGTCACACGTGCAGGAATGGCGTCGAATGGCCGAGCTCATCTACGTGAAGGCGCCCAATCCGATAACCGGCTTGATAGAGCAATTCGACGGATTTTTCGAGCTGGAGGACATCTCTCCCGACGAGCTCGCTTTACGCCTGATAGACCCGGGGGAGTACTGGGGCTGGCCAAACGGAATCGCGGTAGCGACGCAAGTCTCCAAACAGGCTGACGTGTGTCAAATATTCACCCTTCACCCCCGAGCCTACAGCCGGGAAGTCATCCAGGCCAACTTCGACTACTATGAGCCCCGCACGCAGCACGGCTCCTCGCTCAGCCCCTCGGTCTACGGAACGGTGGCGAGCCGGATCGGCTATACCGAGAAAGCTCGGGAATACTTCATCGCCTCCGCGTCGGTGGATCTGTTTAACACGAACAAATCGGTGAGCGGCGGAACCTTTATCGGTGGTATTCACACGGCGGCCTGTGGCGCCGCGTGGCCGATGATCGTATTCGGTTTCTGTGGGCTCTCGGTGGAGGGCACGGCCATACGGTTGCAGCCTCGCCTGCCGGCCGAGTGGCGCTCGGTATCGTTTTTCCTTACCCTACGCGGCGCGCTCCTGGACGTGGAGGTAGAACCACAAGTGATCACCGTCGAATCCCGGAGCACGAGCGAGACGGCCGTCTCGGTGACGGGTGAGACCCCCGGGGAGGAAGGCACCGGTGAGGCGGCCGGCACAGCGGAGTGGCTAACCGTCGAGCCCGGCTCCGGCGTCACGATTCATCTGTAACCGCCTCGGCGGTGAACTCGAGCTCGAGGCTCAGCTCCTCGTCCACGCGTGCCACGATGGAGTCGCCGCCAACGTAGGGAATTGTGATGTCGAAATCATCCCAGCGGATGTCCGTTCCCAGCGTGCCGGTTACCTCATCCGCGGAGGCGAAGTCGAGGACCGCATCCAGAGTCACCTCGCGCGTAACGTCTCGCACGGTAAGATCTCCGGTTACGGTGAACGTCACCTCGTCGCCGATGCCGAGCTTCTCCGGGACGCCGTTCACCGCCGTGGGCTCGAAGGTGGAGAACTCGAACTCGTCACGGTTCGACTCCAGGATGAGGCGCCGGATCGTGCGATCGCGAACCTCGTCGTCGGTGCGGATAGTGCGCACGTTGATGACCAGGCGCCCTACCCGGATCCTCGGCGGATCGGTGCCGACGATAAGGGAACCGTCAACCTCCTGCGTTCGTCCGACCACGGTATTCGGCTCGCCCCGGAGCACCTCGTCGATGATGAACCGTGCCTCCGAACGGCTGTCGACGATATCGTAGGCCACGGCCGGAGACTCTTTCTCTTCTTCGGCCCGGGCCTCTCCGTCTTCCTTGCTCTCCTTCGTGTCCTCGCGTTCCATCGGTCCTGCATCCGCGGGGCGGGAAGGCTCTCCGGAGCCGGCGGAAAACCATACGTAGAGGAAGGCTCCGCCCGCAGCGGCAACAACAACGATGAGAGCTATCAGAACGGCGTGCATACCCCGACGCATAACGTCAATATACTCAACGCTCCGTTAGTGGACAACTGTAGTAACCTTTATGGAACGATCCGGACGCCTCTCGGCCCGATGAAGGCCGGCGCCGTGTGTCTCCCCGTGGTTATCAGCCGATGAGATCGAGGGCGTAGTGAAGCAATGCGAGCCCCCTTTCCTCGGGGAGGGAGAGCTGTCGGGCCGTCTCCTCGAGCTCTTCTCTTATGGCGGCTATCCGCATGGATGTCCATGTCGAGAGCGCCTCGAGATCCATGTTGTCGAGGGCGACGACACCCGCGCCCGGCTCACGTGGTTCTTGCAGCACGGATCCGCCGCGTTCCGTCTCGGCAACGTAGGTAGCCGCGAGATTGAACTCCCAGTCGGGCACGGCATCTCCGGGTGCCTCCCGAAGCTCGGCGATGTCCGCCACGTCGTCACGTAGTTGAAAGATGCGCCCGAGCAGTAGCCCGAGTCGCTCGAGGATACGATGGTCCGAAGATGCCGAAGCCTCCGGGCCGCTTGCAAGTAGTCCGAGTCGGAGGGGCACGACGAAGCTGTAGTGTCCGGTCTTCCCGTCGTAGAGCTCATACAGCGCCTGCAGGCTCGGGCGTGCTCCGTGATCGGCGAGGAAACGCATATTCTGCGCCTGACCGGCGATGGTTCGGACGGAGGCATTTCTGACAACGCTGAGGATCTCTTCGGGAAGCTCGTGACGGGAACGGGTCCGCCCGATCATATCGAGTGCCAGGCTATGGACGAGATCTCCGGCAAGGACCCGAAGCGAAGCGGCGGTGTGGTCCCCCGCAATGGGACGATTCTCCCGGTCGAGCCCGTCGATGCGGTCATCATGAACGAGAGCAACCAGATGCAGAAGCTCGACGGCGGCGGCAAGCTCTTTCACGGGTCCGAGGTCGCGGAGCTCCCCGGCCCCCTCCGGGAGGTGTCCGTAGAGCCGTGCAGTTTCGATCAATAGCCGTGGTCGAATCAGCTTGCCCGCACGCCTGCAATACCGACGGACGAGCTCCACGAGCTCGGGGGCTACCGAAGCGACGTCGGCGAGCTCCGCTTCGAGACGTGCCTCTATGTAGGCTCTCAAGCCCGGAGGATCGGGCTTCTCCGGCATGGATTTCATAATGCGTCCGGCGCCTCTTTCGCCGTCGACAGAGGAGCGGCGCGACGTCCGAGACGGAGTGCCGTGCGGTAATACTCACCGGCGCCTCCGCCGGTGAACTGCCTGAACCCGCACATGGCATAGTGCAGCCGAAGTCCCGTCCTTCCGAAAACCGGCACTCGTCCGGCGAGTCGTCCGACGCTCTGCTCGCCGATAGGGATGATCCAGCCGAGATCCACCGGACGAAAAGCCCGCAATGCGTTTCCGTTGAGCGCCGCGGCAACGTTCTGCCCGGCGCGTCGTCCCGAGTAAACGGAAAAATTGACCGCTCGACGTTGAGCGACGCCGTCCTTCCGGATGAGTGCAGCGTCTCCTGCGGCGAACGTCCTCGGATGTGACGGCAGTTGGAGGAAGGCGTTGGTATGCAGCCGACCGTCGCGGGCGCGATCCGGGGTGCCGTGGAGAGGAGTCGGTTGCGCCTGCATCCCGGCGGCCCAGCACAGCAGAGCATCCCGAAGGCGGGACCCGTCGGAGAGCTCCACGACGCCGTCGGCGTAGCGTTCGACCGACGTTTCGGTCCGCACGTCCACTCCGATCGAGGCAAAGTAGTCCAAGAGCCGACCGCGTTCCCGAGCTGAAAGCATCGGAAGCACAACGTCGGCCACTTCGACGACCACGATTCGTGGCGACCAGTGGGCGTCCCGAGCACCCAATGTCAGGCAGGAAGCGACCTCCAACCCGGTGTATCCTGCCCCGACGATGACCACGGGAGCCTCCGGATTCGAGCCGAGATGAGCCTCAACGGCGCTTCTGAACACCTGTGCCGCCGCAAAGCTGTGCACACCGTGTATGGTACCGTCTTCCGGCCGGAATCCGTGAAATGCGGGGGCCGACCCGTGGGCGAGGATCAGGTAATCATAGCGATGTTCCGACGTGGCCGTTCGGAGCAGCCGGGCCTCGAGATCGATTTCGGTGACCGTGGCGGTGCGGGTCGAAACCGCGGGGCCCATCACCGTGGACAGCGGGGTTCGCAGAGCCTCAGGCCGAATGCGCCCGGAGACGATGTCCGGAAGAGCAGGTACCATCGTTGCGTAGCCGGTAGCGTCGAGCACGTGAACCTCGGCGTCTGGGGCCTCCCGCGTTACGGCGCGGGCGGCCGCCACCCCTGCGAAGCCGCCACCGACGATATAGACATCGGAACGATTCATAACTCTTTTGAAGAATATCCACGTTCACCCTGCGAGGGCAAGAAGATCATGTTATAGATCTTGTCCCGCACGGATTCGCGTATCGAGTAGAACTCCACGTGACATATCCGGCCGTTCTCCGAAACCCGCAGGACTTTGGCGTGAAGCCACAGGTGTGTACCGTCACGGGCGGTGAGCTCCATACGCACGAGATCGCCGACGGTGAAGCGGCCCTCCGGATTGAGAAAGCTTGCCCCGCCGCCGCCGAGATCCCGCAGATGCGTGCGATGGATTGTCGTCTCCTCCCGATCCCGGGCGACACGAACCGGCGCTGAGAGGCGCTTCCGGAAGAACTTCCGCTTCTGTTCCCGCGAGACGTGCTCGCTGTGGCGCACCCACAGCACCTTCTCTTCACATCCGAGCACGTCGGTGACGATGCGGAACACACCTCGGTCGTTTCGGTGATAGAGCACGACGGTGCTACCGGTGGGAAAGGAGCAGGCCTGCTCCTGTAGCTGTAGCTTCAGATTGTGCGGCTCGGGTCCCAGTACTCGGGCCCGTATGGGGTGTCGGGATCCGGTGCCGCGGATGAATACCGTTGCCCCCGCCGCTAAGCCCGCTGTGGACGGCGGCGAGCTCTGCGGTCCGGCCGAGAACCCCAGCCGCACCCGGAGCGCGCTGATGCTGCTCTCGGCTACGGCACCGTCCTCGAGTGCCGCCCGTGCCGCCAAGTCGAAGCTCTGCCGATTTTCGAACAGGAGGTACTTTTCCGACGGATCGCGCAGATACCCGGCCAGGGTCCGCGCGACCTCCGCCCAGGAAGGCGGCAGATCGAGCCGCCGCAGGTGTTCGTTCCACGCCGCTTCGGCCTGCCGTCGGCGTTCCTGACGCTGCCGGCGGAGGTCCCGCAGGTGGTAATACATCAACACGCCGACCCACACGGCCAGGAGCGACAACAGACCGAGCACTTCCAGAGGAGTGTTCTGGTAAGCCGCCGAAACGCTTTCGAACAGATCGGGAACGGTGTACAGGCGTACCTCGCGCTAATGCCCCGCTACTTCGCTTTCCACGGCGCCACCCGACCGTAGTACGACAGCAGTTCTTGCTCGTATTCGGGCGTCACCGGTTGCTCAGGTGTGTATTCCGGAGCTTCGTCTATCTTGGTATTCTCCAAATCCACGAATACTTGTCTGCGCCGCCAACTGACGTCTTTGGTCCAGCGGGGGGAGAGCAGAACGCGCCTGCCCTGAGAGAGGATGCGACCGGTGCTTACGACCAGGTACCGAATGGCCCACGTCTTCTCATCGAAGATGAAGTCCGCTATCTTACCGACCTCCCCCCGATTCGCGAACACCGAGAACCCTTCCATTGCCGCGGTGCTGCGCAGGTGTGTTTGAGTATCTTCCTGCTCGGAGACGGAAATCGGGTTCTGCGGCCGCGCGTGTCCGCTGCCGGAGAGGGCAAGTACGTCCTCCGGATGCATTCCCGTACCCCACAGGCCGTAGCCGGTCCAGTATGCCGGGGTCTTGTAGTACCTGTAGTACTCTCGTTCGTCTTTGCGTGATATCGGCTGCTTGGCGTCCAGATCCGGGCTATGACGCACCTGCTCCTTGGTAAGGTTCACCGTTATTTGGTGCTGTTCCCAGCGAATCCCGGTGAGGAATATGGGTGACACGAGCACCGTCTTGCGATTGATCCATGAGCCCGTCTGCACGACCGTGTACCGAACGGCCCAGTCTTCGTCGTCGAAGAGGAAATACTTCGTACGCCCGATCTCACCGTCGGTGGCCAGGATAACGTAATCTTTGAGCTGGTTCATGCTACGCAGCATAGATTCGGCCCTCCTTCCCGGCGGGCGCAGCTTATCGCATCGCTTCTCACCGGAGATGTTCTTTCAATTCCCTATACTATCGGTAGTGGCGCTCCGATTCAATCAGCCGCGACCTTTTGGCCGGTAAATGTGCGTGCTGTGCCCGTAAAACGCTTCCGCCGCCTCCATGATCGTCTCCGAGAGGGTCGGATGTGGATGCACCGAGAGTGAGAGGTCCTTCACCTGCGCCGCCATTTCCACGGCCAGAACGCCTTCGGAGATGAGATCACCGGCTTCCCGTCCGGCGATCCCCACGCCGAGTATCCGTTCGGTTTTGGGGTCCACCACCAGCTTGGTAAGCCCGTTCGGTGAGCCCATGGCTACGGCTCTGCCCGACGCGGCCCACGGGAAGCTTGCCACTTCGTAATCGATACCCTGTTCTTTGGCCTGGTTTTCGGTGAGTCCGCACCATGCGATCTCGGGGTCGGTATACTCGACCGCCGGAATGGTCGCCGGTTCGTACGCGGTCTTCACTCCGGCAATGGACTCCGCCGCCACGCGACCTTCCAGATTTGCCTTGTGCGCAAGCAGCGGGGGTCCTGCGACGTCACCGATTGCATAGATGTGGGCGACATTGGTGCGGCGCTGCTCATCTACGGGAATGAAGCCCTTCTCGTCGGTCTTGATCCCCGCCGCTTCCAGGCCGATGTCCTTCGAGTTCGGGGTATTTCCCACGCTCACCAGAACCTTCTCGTACGTTGTGGTCTTGGCGCTCCCCTTTTCGTTTGCCGCCTCGAAGGTCACCTCGAGCCCCGCACCGGTCTCTTCCATGGCGGAGACCTTGGTGTTCGTCATGATCTCTTTGAACGTCTTTTTGTTGGCTTTCTCGAATACCTTGACCAGGTCCCGGTCCGCGCCCGGCATGATCCCCGGCATCATCTCAACGATGGAGACCGCCGATCCGAGCTTGGCAAAAACCGAGCCGAGCTCCACCCCGATGTATCCGCCGCCCACCACGAGTAGGCTTTTGGGAATGCTTTCGAGCTCGAGAGCGCTCTTCGCGTAGAGAAGACGGTCGGACTCGAGGTCGATGCCCGGCAGCCGGGCGGCGGAGGCGCCGGTGGCGATGACGGCATTGTCGAAACGTACCGTCTCGCTGCCCCCCTCGGCGAGCGTGACCTCCGCGGTGTTCGCCTCGGTGAACCGGGCGGTTCCCTTGAGATGTCGGACCTTCCGTTGCTTGGCGAGCTGACTGGTTCCCCCGACGAGTTGTTTGACCACGTTGTCTTTGAAGGCTCGCACGCCGTCAATGTCGATCTTCGGCTTTCCGAAGGTGATGCCCCAGTTCTTTGCCTCTTCGGCCTCGCTCATGACCTTGACCACATGCAGCAGGGCCTTGGTGGGAATGCAGCCCCAGTGCAGACAGACCCCGCCGGGATTGTCCAGCGGGTCCACCATGATGACCGATTGCCCCAGATCCGCGGCCAGGAAGGCCGCGCTGTAACCGCCGGGGCCGGCGCCGATAACCAGCGTTTGCGTGTCCGTGCTCATTGTTGGCTCCCTTCGAGGTCCGCGTACAGCGGGTTCTCAAGCACATCGCAGATCCAGCGCAGAAATCGCGCGCCGTCCGCGCCGTCGATCAGGCGGTGATCATAGGAGAGCGACAACGGCAACGTGAGCCGCGGCTGGAATTGTCCGTCCATGTAGACCGGTTCCCAGGAAGAGCGCGCGACGCCGAGGATTGCCGCCTGCGGCGGCAACACCACCGGCGTAAAGGCGGTACCGCCGATTCCGCCGAGGTTGGAAATGGTAAAATTGCCCCCTTCCATCTCCTCGGGCTTGACCTTCTTCGACCGGGCCCTGCCCGCTACGTCGGCGAGTTCCAGGGCCAGATCCGTGATGGACTTCTTGTCCACATCACGAACGACCGGAACCAGAAGACCCCGGTCGGTATCCACGGCCACGCCGATATGCACGTAGTGCTTGTACACGATCTCGTTCGTCCGAGAGTCGAGGCTGGCGTTAAACCGGGGGAACGTTTCCAGTGCGCGGGCGGCGATCTTCAAAAGCATCGCCGTGACGGTGAGCTTGCCGCCGGCCTTCTCGACTCGTTTGGCGAACTTCTGTCTGAACTCCTCGAGGGCGGTGACATCGGCTGAGTCGAATTGCGTCACGTGAGGGATGGTCTGCCAGGAACGAGTGGTATTCTCCGCGGTGATCATGCGGACGTTGCTCATGGGCTCGCGGTGGGTCTCCCCGAAGCGGGAGAAATCCGGCAGCGGAGCCGGCTGCGGCGCCGCACCGGCACCTGCGGGCGCCCCTGCGGCGCCGGCTGCCGTGCCGCCCGCGAGCATTTGCTTCGCATGTGCCTTCACGTCCTCCACGGTGATACGGCCGCCGGGACCGGACCCGGCTACAGCCTCGATGTTGACCCCGATTTCCCTGGCCAGTCGTCGGGTGGAGGGAGCGGCCGGCACCGGCACACCGGCCGGCCGCTCGGCGGCGGCCGCCTCGCCCGCCGGTTTCCCGACAGGAGCGGCAGCGGCGGCAGCGGGTGTCTGCTGAGTCTTTCCCGCCGGCGGCTGCGGTGCCGTGGTTTCGGCGGCAGGTGGCTGCTCTTCTTTCGGTGGCTCTTCCTCCTCATCGGCTGAGCGCTCCGCGGCCGGAGCCTCTTCGGTGGGGGCCGCCGCGGCGGGGGCCGCCGCGGCCGGGGCCTCTTCGGTGCCGGCCTCGGTTTCCAGTTTCATGACGGCTTGCCCCACCGCCACCTCGTCGCCTTCGGAGACGAGGATCTCGGCGATCTTGCCGCCGCTCGGGGAGGGCACCTCAACGGCGGCCTTGTCGGTCTCGAGTTCGAGAACCGAGTCTCCCTCCTCAATGACGTCGCCCACCTTCACCAAGAGGCTCATGACGCTTCCCGATTCCACGGTCTCCGATATTTCCGGAACTTTGATCTCCGTAAGCATCTGTGCTTCCTTTCTACAGATGGACCGGGTTCATCTTCTCAGAGTCGATGTTGAGCCGGTCCGCACCCTTGTTGAGGGTTTTCTTGTCGATTTTCTTGTCCTTGTACAGCGAGCCGAGCGCCGCATACGCAATGTGGCGCGTATCCACCTCGAAGTAGTCGCGCAACGCTCCGCGGTTGTCGCTTCGGCCGTAGCCGTCGGCCCCGAGGGCTACGAAGCGGCTCGGGAACCATTTGGCCACCTGCAGCGGCAACGTCTTGAGGTAGTCGCTTGCCGCAACCACCGGTGCGCTCACTCCGTGGAAACATTCCTCGATGTATGTCGTCCGCGGTTTCTCCCCGGGGTGGAGCATGTTCCATCGCTCCGTTTCCGTGCCGTCGGAGTACAGCTCCTTCCAGCTCGGCACGCTCCAGACGTCCACCGCAAGGTCGAACTCCTTCTCCAGGATGCGCCGTGCCTTCACCGACTGGGTGAGGATCGCCCCGCTTCCGAGGAGATGAACGTCCGCCTCGGCCTTCTTCTCCGACTTGATGTAGCGGTACATGCCGCGGAGGATTCCCTCCTCGACGCCTTCGGGCATCGGGGGCATCTGGTAGGTCTGGTTCATCACCGTGATATAGTAGATGAGGTCCTCCTGCTCGACGAACATGCGGCGGATCCCCTCTTTCATGATCACCGCGACCTCGTAGGCGAAGGTAGGATCGTAGGCCTTGATGCTGGGGACGGTGAGCGCGAGAACCTGGCTGTTGCCGTCCTGGTGCTGCAACCCTTCCCCCGGAAGGGTAGTCCGCCCCGAGGTGGCTCCGACCATGAAGCCCCTGGCCCGGATGTCGCCGGCCGCCCAGATGAAGTCACCCACCCGCTGGAAGCCGAACATCGAGTAGTAGATGAAAAAGGGAATCATATTGATGCTATGGGTGGCGTGAGCGGTGCCTGCGGCGATGAACGAGCTCATAGAGCCCGCCTCGGTGATTCCCTCCTCGAGAATCTGCCCGTCGGTGGCCTCCTTGTAGTACATGAGGCTCTCCCGGTCTACCGGCTCGTAGAGCTGCCCGACGTGGGAGTAAATGCCGACCTGACGGAAGAGCGCTTCCATGCCGAAAGTGCGCGATTCATCCGGTACAATGGGCACCACGTTTTTGCCGACGGTCTTGTCCTTCAGTAGCTTCGAGAGGATCTGAACGATCACCATGGTGGTCGCTACCTCGCGGTCGCCCGATCCCTTGTAGAACTCGTCGAATACCTTCTCCTGGGGCATAGAAAGCGGCTTGGCATGGGTAGTGCGTTTGGGCAGGTATCCGCCGAGCTTCTCGCGCCGCTCCTGTAGGTACTGCATCTCCTCGGAATCCTCCGGCGGGCGGTAGAAGGGAGCCGCCGGGAGATCCTCGTCGGAGATGGGAATGTCGAAGCGGCTGCGGAAGGAGCGGAGCTCCTGCTCGTTGAGCTTCTTCTGCTGGTGGGTGACGTTGCGTCCCTCACCGGCCTCTCCGAGGCCGTAGCCCTTGACGGTCTGAGCAAGAATAACGGTCGGTGAACCCGTGTTGGTTACCGCCCGCAGATAGGCGTTGTAGACCTTTACCGGGTCGTGCCCTCCGCGGCGCAGCTTCTGCAGTTGCTCATCGGAGTAGTGCTCGACCATAGCTTTGAGCTTCCTGCTCTTCCCGAAGAAATCGTTGCGAATATAGTCGCCGCCGGAGACGGTGTATTTCTGATATTGACCGTCGACGACCTCGTTCATTCGTTGGACGAGCTCTCCGTCGCTATCCTTTGCCAGCAGGGGATCCCAGTCACCGCCCCAGATGACCTTTACGACGTTCCAGCCGGAGCCGCGGAAGGCCGTCTCCAGCTCCTGTATGATCTTTCCGTTTCCCCGCACCGGGCCGTCGAGGCGCTGGAGGTTGCAGTTGACTACGAAGATGAGATTATCCAGTCCTTCCCGCGCGGCGAGGGTGAGGGCTCCCATGGTCTCCGGCTCGTCGAACTCCCCGTCTCCGAGGAACGCCCACACCTTCTGACGGGAGGTCTCCTTGAATCCACGATCTTCCAGATAGCGGTTGAATCGCGCTTGGTAGATGGCCTGAAGCGGACCGAGACCCATGGAGACCGTCGGGAACTGCCAGTACTCCGGCATGGCTCGGGGATGCGGATAGGAGGGGATGCCACCGGAGGGGCGCAACTCTTGGCGGAAGTTCTCGATGTCCTTTTGGGAGAGTCTGCCCTCTACAAACGACCTCGCGTACATCCCGGGGGACGCGTGCCCCTGGAAGTACACCAGGTCGGGGCCGCCTTCGGCGTTCTCGCCCTTGAAAAAGTGATTGAACCCTACCTCGTACAGCGCCGCCGCGGAAGCGTAGGTCGAGATATGTCCGCCGATACCGCTCGAGCCGCGGTTTGCGCGCACCACCATTGCCATGGCGTTCCACCTGATGATGCTCTTGATCCGTCGCTCGATATCCCGGTTGCCGGGATACGGGGCTTCTTGGTCCGGAGGGATGGTGTTGATATAGGGGGTCGTGCCGGGACAGGTGAAAGTGATCCCCGATTCCTGCGCCCGTATCTGCAGCAGCGACAGCAGCTCCTTCACCCGGTCCGGCTCCGCGTTCTGAATGATATAATCGAGTGAATCCACCCACTCCTGGTTTTCTACGCGCCTAGTGTCCGCGTTCGACTGCTCTTGCACCGTTGTACCTCCTGTTAGCTTACAAAATGACAAAGAAACGGCCTTCTTGTCCACTGTAGCCGGAAGCTGTTCAAGGCGGCGACGCCCATAGACTATACCGTGCCGTGGCGAGTACAATAGGGCAAGTCGAAAATGTCCGTAACAGACACACACAGGGGTTCTACGATGCACAAAGACGAGCCGGCTCTTTCGGGTCCCGGCGAGCTTGCCAATTCGTTCATCCTGCCCGAGCAGTTTCTCGACGAGCAGGTCCGGAGGATGGAGTCCAACGAGGGGCAATTGCTCATTGCAAGTTGCCGGGACGGCAACTACATGGCTCGGCGCGTAGTGGACAAATACCACGAGCTTATGACGGCCCACGGGAGCGACGCGGAGCTTGAGTTTTTCGAGAACATCGACAACGAGTTCTCCGATACGGAGACGGGGGTGCGGCTCCCACGGCACGTGGGCGGGGCAGACGTGTTCCTCTTTCAGGCGCTGCTCTCACCGTCGAGCGGGAGCAGCATCAACAACAACTATTTGGCACTGCTGATCGCCGCGCGGGCGTTTCGGGAGCACGGGGCCAACCGTATCACCGCGATTCTGCCTTACATCGCGTATTCCCGGCAGGACAAGCCCACCAAGTTCCAGCGTGAGCCGACGACGGCAAAGCTCATGGCGGATCTTTCCAAGTCCGCAGGTATCGACCGGGTGATCGCCTGGAATCCGCATTCCACGCAGATCCACGGGTTCTATGCGGAGATGCCGGTGAACATGCTCGATCCACTGCAGATGTTCGCCTCCGAATACGAGGAGTTTCGTGGCCGTGCCGACGTTATCGCCGTCGCGCCCGACGCAGGCGCTACGAAGATGGTCCTGCACGTAAGCCGTCGCCTCGAGATCAACTCCGCGATCGCCTCCAAATACCGGCCCCAAGCCGAAGAAGCGGTGATCACCGACATCATCGGCGACTTCCGCAAGAAGAAGATCGCCATCGTCCTCGACGACATGATCGCCAGCGCCGGTACGATGCTCGATCTGGTGCAGAAGCTCGTGGAAGAGAAGGGGATCGAGGAGGTGCACATGGCCGCGTCGCACAACTTGTGCCTGCCGAATACGGCCGGACGGTTGCGGGAGCTCCATGAAAATTTCAATCTGAAGAGCGTGACCGTGACCAACTCCATCCCCCAGACCGAGGAGTTTGAACAACTGCCGTTCTTCCACGTCCGATGCCTTTCCGACGTGTTCTGCCGCACGATCAACCGCGTGCATTACGATCGGTCGGTGAGCGCTATCTTTCAAACGAGGTGATTTATGCTCCTCGCCATGGATATCGGAAACACCAACACCGTTATCGGGCTGCACAACGAGGATGCGTACGAAGAGCATTTCCGCATTCAGTCGGTTCCGGAGAAGATGCCCGATGAGTATGTTCTTACGCTGCTCGGGCTGTTCCGTGAGCACGGTGTGGACGTCGGCGCCATTTCCCGGGTAGTGGTCGGTAGCGTGGTGCCGGCGCTGACCTACACCATGCAGGAGGCGATCGGGCGCATGACCCGCGTGCCGGTGTTGGTGGTCACGCCCTATGTGCGGCTGAACGTAGCCATCGATACCCCGCATCCGGAGGAAGTCGGGGCGGACCTCATCGCCAACGCCTGTGCCGCCTACAAGCGGTTCGGCAAAAACTGCATCATCGTGGACTTCGGAACTGCGCTGACCTTCGTGGCCGTCACCCGGGAGGGCCGCTTTCTCGGCGCCGCCTTTGCCCCGGGGCTGAACACCGCGATGCGCTCCCTCTCTCTCGGAACCGCCCAGCTGCCGCAGGTTGGTCTCGAGCCGCCCCCTGCGGCGATCGGGGAGAATACTATCCATGCGCTGCAGTCGGGAATCGTGATCGGCTACGCCGGCCTGGCTGAGAAGCTGATAACCGAGATGGACGCCGAGCTCGGCGGAGGGAGCGCCGTCATTGCCACCGGCGGGTTGTCGGGGGCACTCGCCGAGCGGATTCCCCTGATTCAGGCGGTCGACCCCTGGCTCACGCTCTCCGGTCTCAAGTTGATTGCGGATCTCAACCGCTAAGAAACGCGGTAGAGGACGGAGAACATGCACGCATACGTGCTCGAAGATGCACAAGCGATATCCCGGCGAGAGATCGACGCCCTCGCCCCGGAGGCGGGAGAAGTCCTGGTTGCGGTCGAGCGGGCGTTCGGTGCCCGGGGGGGGACCGTGAGCGATCCGTTGAAGGTCCAGGTCGAGCTGTAGGCGCCGTTTCCCCGGGTGGTCTCTGATAAGATGAGTTTGGTATTATAGAGCCATGAAGCCTACGCGCCTGTGGAGATTTGCCGGACCGCTTAGCCTGCCTGTGGCGGTGTCGTTACTGGTGTTCTCATGCGCCGAAGAGGTGGTCGAGGAAGAGTTCGAGCCCCGGGAGTCTCACGGCAACTACCGCGAGGCCCTCACGGAGCTCGAGCTTGCCGACAGTGAGATGGGCGCGCGCTGGATCGAGTCCGCCCGGCGAGCCCTGGAGGCTCCCGCGGAACTGGAGCCCCCTGCCTCGGAGGTCATCTACTTCGATCCCGCCGAGCCCGAGGCGGTAGGCTACCGCTTTCCGACCACCCGGGGGCGGCGGGTGGAGATAGAGATCGAGGCGGAGCACGAACGCTATTTCGCCGATGTGTTTCGCCTGCCTCGGGACGAGGACGAGGAGGCCGAGCACGTCGCGAGCCGGCCCGAAGGTGGAAGCGGGGTGGAGTTCGAGGCGCGTTCCAACGACTACTATGTCCTGCGTGTGCAGCCGGAGTTGCTGCGCGGCGGACGCTTCGAGATTAGCATTCGCACCGGTGCCTCGCTGGCGTTTCCGGTGGAGGGGACCGGTCCCGGGGACATCATGAGCTTCTTCGGCTCGGGACGGGACGGCGGCAGCCGGGAGCACCATGGCGTGGACATCTTCGCGCCCCGGGGCACCCCTGTTCTGGCGGCGAGCGAGTCCACGGTAACACGGGTCGGCGAGCGGGACCGCGGCGGGAATGTGATCGTCCTGCGCGACGAGGAGCGGGGAATATCGCTGTACTACGCCCATCTGGAAGAGCAGCTCACGGAAGAGGGGCGGGAAGTAGTCCCCGGGGAAACCATCGGCACTGTCGGGAATACCGGTAACGCCCGCGCCACGCCGCCGCATCTGCACATCGGCATCTACCAGGGCGGCTGGCGCCGTCCGGTGGACCCGTGGCCCTATTTCGTGGGCCCGCCGGCGACCGATCCTCCGCCTATTGCCCACGAGGAGCGGCTGGGCGAGTGGCGCGCCGCCGGGGACGACTTGCTTGCCGCGGGGAGCCTTCCGGGGGTCGCCGCGGCGGAGCCGGAGCACCGAAATCGTAATCCCTATCTCCGGGGAGCCGGCGACACCTTCGCCGGCGCGGAGACCGATTTGGCCGACGACCCGCCGCCGGAGCCACCGCGCCGATCCCACGTGATCGAGCCGGAAGCCCCGGTTCGCATTGTCGGTGCCGCCGGAGACCTTATGCGGATACGGACTGTGGCCGGCGGCGAGGGCTTCGTAGAGCCGGAGACGCTGTCGGAGGATCAAGCGGCCGTGGAGCTCGAAGAGCCGGCGCTCCTGCGGGATCCGCGTACCGGCGACGCCTTCGGTGAGCTCGGGGCGGGGGAGCAGGTGACCGTGGTTGCCGAAACCGATCGCGGGCGCCTGGCGCTGCTTCCCTCCGGCCGGGCGGCGCTGTTGGACCCGATGCCCCGATCCGAGGAGGGCTGAAAGGCGAAAACCGGCGGCCGACGCCGGCAACTCCACCTCGAATGCCTCGGGCGAGAGCGGGGCAACGGCGGCGAAGGGCTCGAAGCCGGAACCGTTGCGGGTGCCCGATTATGCGCGGCGGGATCTCGCCGCAGCGCTGCAACAGGCTTGTTGATACCTCACTCCTCGAGAAGCGACCGGAGCTCGTCCTGCAGGGACCGGTGATGCAGTGCGGCGAGCCGCCGGAGGCGGGCCGGCGTGGCCACGTCGATGTCCCGAATGTGAAGCGATTCCAAACCGGTGGCATAATGCTACCGTGCTGCGGGGGTCAACTGCCGTGAATACCGAACCGGCGCGCGGCAGGTGAATGCGAAGCCCGGCCTGCCCGTTCGGCCGCTCGTGCGAGTTCCGGGCTGCCGTGTTCACCTAGCCCGTGAGGAGGCGAGGCCGCGTAGCGGTACCCCGCAGGGCCCGCAGCGCGGCGCCGGCGAGCGGCAGTGAGCCGGTGAGCGCCGCGCGTCTCGGCGGGCCCGAGGAGTACGAGCGGAGCGGCCGACCCCACCGGCCGCGCGAATGTCTGCCCGGCGAACCGGCAGGTGCACGCCCTACCTGGCCGCGCGCAGCCGGCGGGTATGCAGGCGGCCCGCGTCCGAGGAAGGGTCGGGTGACGTGACCGGCTGCGCGCGGGCGGGGACTGCCGACGGTGGGGGCGCCCCCGCCACCTGCAGGCTCAGCTCTGCTGGGTTTGGCTGAGCTTGAGCTGGCGCTCGAAGCCGAGGGGGTCGAGGTACTCGCGGATGAGCATGATGCGCTCTTTGACGAACTCGTACACGCACACGGCGGTCAGGCGCACGGGAACCTGGCTGAAGGTCTGATTCTCGATGACGCCGGTGTAGTGGCCTGAGCCGACGAACTCGCAGACGACCGTTTCGCCCTCGGAGGCGGAACAGAGGTTGCGGATTTCCACGGTCCAGTCGGGGATGTTCTGGTAGATGTCCTGCATGCGCTCGGCGTAGTTCTCCTTGCCGTTGATGCGCTCGTCGGTTCCGATGGTGTAGTACACCACGTCCTCGTGAAGGAGGCTCTTCCAGGTCTCCCAGTCACGTTCGTTCTCTGCCTGTAGGAGGGCGCGTACTGTCTCTGCGTGATCCATATACATCAGAGTGTAGGACACTCGGAGCCCGGCGACAACCCGAAGGCCGAAATATGCCGGCCGCGGGGCGGTTAACGCCGGCCGCG